>JAKSCL010000097.1 GCA_022360615.1 Hyphomicrobiales bacterium | reverse complement strand
TTCGAACCAACGTAGGCTAAGCCAACGGGTTTACAGCCCGTCCCCTTTAACCACTCGGGCACTCCTCCGTGCACCGCACCGCATGGCGACAGTTATCTATATATGTGGGCAACGATCCCGCCAAGCAGGCGCCGGGGTAAATCAAACAGAACCGTTAAAGTCAATGCCGAGAAGCGACAAAAGCCCAGGAAATGACGGCACCATCGCAGGGGCGAGGAGCGGCATCCGCAAAGCCGCTCCGGACCGGCGTTCATCCAGCCATGCCGGGACCGGGAGCGAAGGGGTGATTCTGTATGGAACGCATGCAGCCGCTGAGGCTCTTCAGAACCCCGAAAGAAAGGTGCGCGCCGCTTATCTCAGCGAAAACATGGCAGGTGCGTTCTCGCCCTTATGTGAGGCGCGCGGTCTGACGCCGCAGATCGAACCCGTAAAGAGAATCGCCATCCACGCACCGCCGGGCGCTGTCCACCAGGGTGTCGTGCTCGTCGCCGAACCGCTCACGCCGGTCGGCCTTCAAGACGCCGGCATCACCGGGCCGTTCGTGCTTCTCGACCGCGTGACCGACCCGCACAATATCGGCGCCATTATAAGAAGTGCCGCCGCCTTCAATGTGTCCGCCCTTGTCACCACGAAACGGTTCTCGCCGGAAGCAACCGGCGTTCTCGCCAAGACGGCATCGGGCGGCCTTGAGCACGTGCCCTGGGCGCGCGAGACCAATCTCGTCCAGGCCATGAATACGCTGAAGGCCCGTGGCGTGACGCTCATCGGCCTCGATGGCGGCGCTGAGACGCCGCTCCATGAAATCGATGCGACAGGCCCCTTCGGCCTGGTTCTTGGCGCCGAGGACAAGGGGTTGAGGCAAAAGACCGCCACGCACTGCGACATGCTCGCCCGGCTCGCCCTCCCCGGCCCGATCCGCTCGCTGAATGTCTCGAACGCCGCCGCGATCGCGCTTGCGCTCATGTGTTTCAACGCGGCCGGTGCACGCTGAGATGCGAAAACCTGCCAGCTACACTCTCACCGGTTCCAACGCGGCCGCATCAAACGCATAAGGCCCCTCAAACGGCCCGATCGGGATGAGCTGGCTGACAATCGAACCGCCACGCACGTCATGCAGAACAATACCGCCGGGTTCCATCATCAGGGCCGCCGGGGCGTCCGCCCGCATGTCGAGAGCGACCGCATGGGATGGCGAGGGAACGGTTATGACGGTCAGGCCGCGTATCTGGCTCACCGCAAAGCGGTGAACATGGCCGCATGTGATCGTCACATGCGGCGGCACAGAGGCCAGCCGCTCATAAAGGATGTCAGCCGTCTTAAGCCGCTGGGCGTCCATATGGCCGATGCCGATGTCGAAGGGCGGATGGTGCATGGCGATCAAAACCGGCTTGTCCGGGTGACGGTTGAGCTCTGCGTCCAGCCAATCGAGCGTCTCACCGCTCAGCGCGCCATAGGGTTCTCCGGGGACCAGCGTATCGAGACCGAGAACCAGGATGTCATCGAACGCCACCGCGAGATTGAGCGGACCGCTCTCCGGCATCCACGGTTCGGACGCGAAGGCCGCCCGCATCGCCTCGCGGTCGTCATGATTGCCAGGCAGCGCGACATAGGGAATCTCAAGCGGCGCCATCAGGGCCTGGAACCGCCGATAGGCTTCCGGAGTGCCGAAATCGGTCAGGTCGCCGGTCACGGCGAGGACATCGACGGGGCCGATCAGCGGCAGGATAGCGTTCAGGTGGGCAACCGCTTTTTCAAGCAAGGCGGCCGTGTCGGCAACACCGTAGGCAAGCCGCCCCTCATCGACGATGTGGGTGTCGGAAAGCTGGAGAATACGTGTCATGTGCCCGCCTGATCGTCGCTGTCTGGAAGAACGAGGATGGTTTCCGGATTGATTTCTAGGCCAACCCTATCGCCGATTTTCGGGCCCGTGCGGCCCGGATGGTCCACGGTGACCGCACGCGAGGTGACGCCGTCCACGGTCAAACGGTAATGCGTCCCTTGAAAGATAAGACCCGTCACCTCGCCGGTCATCGGCGCTGTTTCCGGGTTGGCGATTGCGATCGTCTCCGGGCGCACATAAACGGCATGGCCGTTTGTCAGCGGTCGAGGCAGCCGCAATTCCCCGCCGGGCAGAACCAGCTTTGCGCTGTCATCCGGATCGGAATATGCGCCGTCGAACCGGTTCGCACCACCGACGAATTCGGCCACATAGCTGTTGGCCGGTGCGTGATAGAGCGCTTCCGGTGTGTCGATCTGAAGGATCCTGCCGGACCGCATCACCGCAATCCGGCCGGCGATCGCCATGGCTTCGGCCTGATCGTGGGTGACGAAGATCGCGGTCGTATTGAGACGTCTGAGAAGCGCGGCAAGCTCGCTGCGCAGATGGTCGCGCAGGGCGGCGTCGAGAGCGGACAGCGGCTCGTCGAGCAACAGGACGCGCGGGCGCGGCGCAACGGCGCGGGCCAACGCGACCCGCTGGCGCTGCCCACCGGACAGGGCCGATACGGACCTGCCGGCAAGCGCCGTCAACTGACAAAGCGCCAGCACCTCCTCAACCCGTTGAGCGGCCTGATGGCGCGGCACGCCTTGCACCTTCAGCCCATAGCCGACATTTCCCGCGACCGTCATGTTGGGAAAGAGCGCATAGGACTGGAAGACCATGCCGACGGCGCGTTTTTCTATTGGCACGGCAGTCACGTCGTCCTCACCGAAGCGGACACGCCCGCCCGCATCCGCCGTCTCAAGCCCCGCCACAATCCTCAGCATGGTCGTCTTGCCGCAACCCGAAGGGCCGAGCAGCGCCATGATTTCGCCGTGCGCGACATCAAGGGTGGTGTCCAGAAGCGCGCGCGTCCCATCGGGAAACGTCTTGGCGCATCCGTCGAGCCGGATACGCGTGCCGCTCCGAGATGCGCTTCCCGCCTTGCCGGTCATGGCGCCCCCGTGAGGCGTTGCGCGCGCGCCGATGCCCATTGCAGGGCCATCAAGAGCGGCACGATCATAATGAAGAAAACAAGCGTATAGGCAGACGCAATCTCAAGCCGCATGGACGCATAGCTGTCGGCCAAACCGACCGGCAGCGTCTTCAGGAACGGCGTGTGCAGCATCCATGTCAGGTTGAACTCGCCGATCGAGAGCGTCACGACGGTGAGCGAACCGGCGAGGATGCCGGGCATGGCGTTCGGAATGGCGATGTCGCGGAAACGCGCCCAGGCGCCCGCGCCGAGGGAAGCGGCGCCTTCCTCGAGGGTTTTGAGATCGATCGCCGCGAACACCGCAAGCACCGAGCGGATCATGAAGGGCAGCGTGTAGAGCACATGCCCGACCAGAATGAAGTACCAGGACGTGCGAAATCCCTGCAGCGTGCCGTAGAGCTGCAAAAGGGCGAGAGCCAGCGCCAGGCCCGGAATCGCCAGGGGGAGTGAAACGAACTCCTCGACCAGCCGCCCGCCGGGACCCTTGGACTTCGCCAAGGCGTAGGCGGCTGGAACGCCGATTAAGAGCGTCACGGCGAGACAGGCGAGTGCAATGCCGATCGAGAGCCATATGGAGCCTGCATAAAGCTCCCAGACCTCGAACAGCCATTTCAATGTGACGCCCGACGATATACCGCGGAAATAATTGACGGTGATCCCGGCCATGATCGACATGACCGCCGGGACGAGCAGAAAGGCGCAGGCCGACAGCGTAACGGTCACCTGAAGGACGAGCGGCAAGGAGACGCGGCGCTGCATGACGGCCCTAACCCGACGCCGCAACCGTCGTTCCGCTGAACGAACGGGCGATCAAAAGAAGAATCCATGTGACGATCCCGAGCACGACGGACAGCGCGCAGGCCATGGCGATATTCGCCGAGAGCGTGAACTCCGTGTAGATGACCATCGGCAAAACGTCGATGTCGGTCGCAAGCGTGAAGGCCGTCCCGAACGCCCCCATCGCCGTTGCAAAGGCGATCGCGCCTGCCGCGACAAGCGCTGGCGCGAGGCCAGGCAAGATGACGTCCCATACAATCCGCAACGGCCCCGCGCCGAGCGAGCGGGCCGCCTCCTCGGTATCGCGGTCGAGCTTTTCAGCCGCCGCCATGACCGTCAAAAGCACACGCGGGATCGAGAAATAGAGATAGCCGAGGAAAAGGCCCGTCATCGAATAGGCAAAAACGACACGGGTGTCGAAAAGGCCGGTCGTAATCTCGTTGATCAGCCCCTGCCGCCCGCCGAGAAGGATGATCATGAAGCCGACGACAACACCCGGAAACGCGAGCGGAAAGGTCAGAACCGCGATCAGCAAGGACCGGCCCGGAAAGCGGTTGCGCTCAAGGAAGAGCCCGGCGGTCGTCGAGATGGCAAGCGCCGCTGCGGTTACGGCGGCCGAAACCAGAACCGTGTCGGCAAGGGCGCGCATATAGCGCGGATTGGTGAGCACCTCGGCGTAGATGGCCCAGCCGGCCTCGGACGACACAGAGGACGTGAAAAGCCGCACCAGTGGCAGGGCCAGAAAGGCGAGCGTGAACACCGCCAGCGGCATGAGGCACAGTATCGCAAATCGGTTGGCGGACATCATGGCCGGGATGGAAGCGCGGCTGGGAAGGACGGCCGGGACGCGAATGCCCCGGCCGGGTTTGTATCAAGTGCGGCCGGAATGCCTGTCTTACTGGACTTCGGCGAGGTATCGCTCGCCGAAAGCGGCCTGCACAGCCTCCATCTTGGCGTAGTCGACCGGGGTTGCCCGCTCATACTCGCTGTCCGGCAGGAACCGGGCGGCAACCTCCTCGGGCAGTTCCACGGCGCGGGCGGGCTTCAGATAGGCATTGGTCCAGATCGCCTGCCCCTTGTCCGAGAGGATGAAATCGAGGACCTTCTTGCCGTTTTCCGGGTTCGGACCGTTGGCGACAAGGCTCATCACGTAGGGAACGACGACCGTGCCCTCGCAAGGAATGACAAACTCGAAATTGCCGTCCTCGGTGTATTTCGCGCGGTAGGCGTTGAAGTCGTAGTCGAACAGGATCGGGATTTCACCCGACACGACGCGCGCGTAAGAAGTTTGCTTCGGCACGATCGGGTCGTTTTCGGCGAGCGCCTGGAAGTACTCGATGGCCGGATCGAAATTGTCGAGATCGCCGCCCATGGCGCGGTTGACCGCAACGGCCCCCGCATAGCCGACGAAGGCGCTCGATGGATCGAGATAGCCGACCATCCCTTCATATTCGGGCTTCTTGAGGTCTTCCCAGCAGGCTGGGACCGGCGCGCCGCCGAGCGCATCGACATTCACGAAGAGGCCGAGCGTCCCGTAGTGGATCGTGAACCAATACCCATCCGGGTCCTTCAGGCCCTCGTCGATGTCCTCGAAACCGGCCGGCTTATAGGGCGTGACCACACCTTCATTCGCCGCCTTGATGCCGAAGGTCACACCGTAATAGGCGACATCGGCGACCGGTGCGTTCTTCTCGGCGATCAACTGCGAGAGCGTCTGGCCCGAGTTCTTGTTGTCATGCGGTATGGAAATGCCGAGGTTTTCCTCGATGGCTTCGAGCATCGAAGCCCAATCCGCCCATTGCGGCGGGCAGTTATAGCAAACCGCGTCGGCCGCCTGAGCGGCTGGCATCATCCACAACGTTGCCGCAACGGCGACACCCATCATATGCTTCATTGGTCTTCCTCACTTCACTTGCTTGGCTGCTTGTGCATTTGAGAAGGCTTTCCGGCGGGCAAGTTGCCGCTTGTCCGCCGGCATTTCCGTTCCGCGGACGCCGAGGCTTCCGCCGGACCGAAACTCGAATGGCAGGAAAATGGTCCGGGACCGAGGCGCTCCGCCTTGCCCGATCGCTTCGATGACGCGCCGCGCCGCCTCGCTCCCCATCTCACCGCTTGGCGTTGCGACGGTCGCAAGGCTCGGCTCGATCATCTCCGCAACGGCGATGCCGTCAAAGCCGACAACGCTGATATCGTCCGGAACACTGCGGCCAAGGCGCCTCAGCGCCCGCATCACCGTCAGCCCCAGCATGTCGTTCGAGGCAAACAGCGCGCTCACCTGCGGGTGATCGCGGAAAAGAACGGCCAGCCGCTGTTCGAGCTCTTCAGGCTGATAATCCACTTGCAGAAGAACCGGTTCCGGCTGTCCCGCTGAGGCAAAGGCCGCGCACAAGCCTTCATAGCGCAGCCGTGAGCGCTCCGATGTCTGGAATTTGACCGCGATAAAGGCTGTTTGCGCGTGTCCGGCCCGCAAGAGCACATCGCCAACAGTGTGCGCCGCGGCGATGTTGTCGACGCCGACGCTCGGTCTGGCGGTGCGGGGCTGGTTAAACATCAAACAGTAAGGCACGCCATGCTGGCGGAGCGCATCGATCGTGAGGCTGTCATCGGGATTGGCGACCGTGAGGATCGCGCCGTCCACCTGTTTCCCGATAAGGGTCCCGATCGCCTCAAGCTCATGGGCCTCATCATAGTTCGCGCACGCAAGGAGGATCTGGTACCCGGCAGCGGCGGCCGCGCGCTGAATCCCTTCGATCGCCATGGAAAAGACGGGGTTCGTGAAAGAGGGGACCAGCACGGCAAGCGTCCGTGATCTCTGGCTTTGCAGCGAGCGGCCGAGTTCGTTGAATTGAAAGCCCAGTTCTTCAGCGGCGGCCAGGACGCGAACCCGCACATCGGCGCTCGCCGGACCTGACTCGTTCAGGACGCGGCTAACGGTCGCGATGCCGCATCCGGCCCGCTCCGCCACATCACGAATGGTGAACCGTGCGCTCAACCGCCATCCCCTTATTACACTGGCGACTACTGGAAACGTTTCCAGTATGGATCGTCATCATAACGCGCATGTGACAAAGGCAGACCGAAGGCTGGTTTCCCTCCGCGCCGCGGACCTCTTGCTATCGCGCCTACCGGCTTGCGCAGAATAAAGAGTGAGCGTATTTCAGGTTGCGCGTTTGATTTGTTTTCGGAACGAAATCACAAAACGGCGCTAAGGCATTCAACTTGAAAGCGTTGCCGGCTTAGCTCAGTTGGTAGAGCACCTGATTTGTAAAAAGCAGGTTTCTACCTATCCCCTTGAAATCATTGCTTACCGTTTTCCAATGCGTTGCCGGAAAACCGTGCTTTTTGGCGCATTAACTTGGCCAATTGGAAAACGTTTTGAGGCTGATTCTGCCCCCTCCAAAGACAAGGGAGGGGGACGATGAGCGAGCAAAAGACATGCCCCGCTTGTCGCCTGAACCGGCGCGCGGGCTTTCTGCATCGGCAGGTCGGCGCTTGGCTGGCGGCACCGGAAGACGCTCCACCGGGGGACTGGCCTTGGATATGCGCATCTTGCGGCTATGAGGATGACGGCAACCGCCCTCAGCTTTCACCGCACCATGTTCCATTCCCGGTTCCAGCGATCCACACAAAGGTGGAGCCATGAACCTTCTTGTTTGCGGCGGACGCGATTGTTCAAGGCATGACGTCTGGAATTGGCTTGAGCGAAACGCTTACCTAGAAATCGCTCATGCCACTCGCTGCCATAGCGTCACGCTCGAAAAGCTGATCCATGGCGGGGCACGTGGGGCTGATGAAGGAGCCGCGGATTGGGGCCGATCTGAGGGCATAAAGGTCATCAGCTATCCGGCTAATTGGCGGAAGCACGGCAAGAGTGCCGGGCCTATCCGAAACCAGAAAATGCTGGACGAAGGCAAGCCCGACATCGTGATGGCGTTTCCGGGAGGTAAAGGCACCGCCGACATGATGCGCCGCGCTGAGGCCGCAGGAATCCCCGTCATTCAAGCGGGATCCACTCCTTCATACATTACGGGGGTGAAGTGATGGCTTCCGTCAATGCTTCACAAGCTGATTTCGAGGCTGTTGCCGCCGCAGCCAATGACGCCGACATGCAGGGAGACAAAGAACAAGCGCTTGCGCTGGATAAGCTCGCAAGAAAGATAAACGCGGCTCTATCGAGCCGTGAAGCCAGCAAGGCTTGTGGAGGTTGGCCCAGCGCAAAGCGTTCTCCATTCACCTGGCAAGACGTGCCCAGCACCCTCCTCTCGACAATGCGGGAGGAGTCGTGATGTCAGAGATTGTCACCGGGCCCGGCACGATCGTGCGAGAATTCCTGCACGGTCATCTCTTTTGCGGTCTAGGCGCTGCAGCAAAGGGCATGAACCGCGGTCATGCTCGCGTTGGATCCACGGTTGCGAAGTTCCGCTGCATCGGCGGCATCGATTCTGATCCGGCTGCAATCGCGGATTTCGAGCATCAAGCTGGCGTCAAGGGCACGCTCCTCGATCTGTTCTCTCTGGAGCAATACCGGGCGTTCCATGGACGCGA
The DNA here is from genome assembly GCA_022360615.1 of Hyphomicrobiales bacterium. Lineage (GTDB taxonomy): Bacteria > Pseudomonadota > Alphaproteobacteria > Rhizobiales > JAKSCL01 > JAKSCL01. Next base: position 755 of record JAKSCL010000097.1, on the reverse strand, counting down.
TCCAAATCCTGGCTGGCAACCGGCCATCCCTGGCGACATTCACCGCGCCTTCGGATATGAGCGGCCCAGCATCATTTTCCTGTCGGCGCCGTGCAAGGGATTTTCGGGATTGCTGCCCGAAACCTCGTCAAAGAGCGCGCGGTACCAGGCTCTCAATGCGCTGACCCTTCGCGGCATAATGCTTCTGCTCGAAGCCTACAAGGATGATCCTGTCGAGTTGATCATCTTTGAGAACGTGCCGCGGATCGCCACGCGCGGGCGGTATCTGCTTGATCAGATCGTCGAGTTGCTGCGCGCCTACGGCTATGCGGTCGCGGAAACCACGCACGATTGCGGGGAGATCGGCGGGCTTGCTCAAAGCCGCAAGCGGTTCCTGCTCGTGGCCCGGCATGAAGAGAAGGTGCCGCCGTTTCTCTACGAACCGGAAAAGCGCCGGCTGCGCGGCGTTGGCGAAGTCCTGGAGCGTCTTCCGGTTCCGGGACCTGACCCCATTGTGCCGATGCACCGCATGCCGTCGCTGCAATGGAAGACCTGGGTGAGGCTGGCTTTTGTCGAGGCCGGTTCCGACTGGCGTTCTTTGAACAGGTTGCGTGTCGAGAACGGCCATCTCGCCGATTACGGAATCGTCGCGGAAACCGATTGGCATGCCGGCGTGCTGGGCGTTCGAGACTGGGCAGAACCCGCCCCGACAATCTCTAGCCGCGGATCGCCGACGAATGGCGCCTATTCGGTTGCCGATCCGCGCATAGACGGTC
>JAKSCL010000080.1 GCA_022360615.1 Hyphomicrobiales bacterium | reverse complement strand
GCGACGTCGGCCGTTGCGAACTCGGAATTGATGTCCTCAAGCTCGAAAACCTCGTCATAAGGCACATTGGCTTCGGCAAGGAGGACATTCATATGGCCGGGCATACGACCCGCGACGGGGTGGATCGCATATTTGACCTCAACGCCCTCTTCCTTGAGCGCATCGGCCATTTCGCGAAGCGCGTGCTGGGCCTGCGCAACCGCCATACCATAACCCGGAACGATGAGCACTTTACCGGCGTTCTTCATGATGAAGGCCGCATCCTCCGCCGAGCCCTGCTTCACGGGGCGCTCTTCCTGCCCGCCTGCCGGACCCGCTGTTTCACCGCCGAAACCGCCGAGAATAACGGAAATGAAAGACCGGTTCATGCCCTTGCACATGATGTAGGACAGGATCGCGCCAGACGAGCCGACAAGCGCCCCGGTGATGATGAGCGCCGTGTTCTCGAGCGTAAAGCCGATCCCGGCCGCGGCCCAACCCGAATAGGAATTGAGCATTGACACGACGACCGGCATATCCGCGCCGCCGATCGGGATGATAATCAGCACACCGAAGACAAGAGCAACGATGACAATCAGCCAAAAGGCAAAATAGCTCTCGGCCACCACCAGCCAGGTCCCGAGGACCACCATCGAGACAGCCAGGGCGATGTTGACGGCATGCCGGGCCGGCAAAAGGATCGGCGCACCCGACATGCGTCCGTCGAGCTTCGCAAAGGCAATCACGGAACCCGAAAAGGTGATCGCGCCGATGGCCACGCCAAGCGCCATTTCGATCAGGCTCGCAACCTTGATAGTGCCGACCGTGCCAAGGTCAAAAGCCGCCGGAGCATAGAGCGCGGCAGCCGCGACCAGCACCGCCGCCATACCGACCAGCGAGTGAAATGCGGCGACGAGCTGCGGCATCGCCGTCATCGGCACGCGCCGGGCAATGGTGGCGCCGATAGTGCCTCCGACCGCAACGCCGCCAAAAATGATCAACCAGGAAAACACGCTTGTCGGCGCTGCCACGAGAAGCGTCGTGACGGCGGCAATGGCCATGCCGATCATGCCGAAGCGGTTGCCTTGGCGCGATGTTTCAGGGCTTGAAAGCCCGCGCAGTGCGAGGATGAAGAGTATCCCGGAAACGAGATAGAAAAGCGCCGCGAGATTGGCAGACATCGACGCCCCCTACCGCTCTTTTTTCTTGTACATGGCGAGCATGCGCTGTGTCACCAGGAAGCCGCCGAAGATGTTCACGCTCGCCATGACGAGAGCGAGGAAACCGAAGAGTTTCGCGAGCCCGCCGCCTTCCCCTGCATCCGCAAGCGACACGCCCGTTGCAAGGAGAGCGCCAACGACGATGACCGATGAAATCGCATTCGTCACCGACATCAGCGGCGTATGCAGCGCCGGCGTCACCGACCAGACCACATAGTAGCCGACAAAGATGGCGAGCACGAAAATCGACAGCCGGAAGATGAACGGATCGATACCGGCGCCATGGCCCACGGCCTCAGCCCCCGCGCTGAGTGCGGTTGCGGCCATTTCGGCATAGCTCGCGGCGGCATCGGCGGCCTCCTGCGCGGCTTCCGCCGCCGCCGCGGCCCGGTCCGCGGCTTGTTCCGGGCTCAGATTGCTCATGGATCAACCCCCGTTTATGCGGCCGGTTCTTTCGGCTTTAAAGATGGGTGAACGACTTCGCCATCGCGCGTCAAGTTCGTCACGGTGACAAGCTCGTCTTCCCAGTTGATGGCGAGTTCCCCACTTTCCTTATCGATCATCGTATCGAGGAAAGCGAAAAGGTTGCGGGCGTAAAGGCTCGACGCAGTGGAGGCTATCTGTCCGGCAAGATTGGCGATGCCGACGATCTTGACGCTCTTGTGGTCGACGATTTCGCCGGGTTTTGAAAGCTCGCAATTGCCACCGCGCTCGACCGCGAGATCGACAATGACGGAACCCGGCCCCATCGACTCGACCATAGCCTTGTCGATAAGCTTCGGCGCGGGGCGGCCCGGAATGAGTGCGGTGGTGATGACAATGTCCTGCTTCGCGATATGGCTTGCGGTCAGTTCAGCCTGTTTCTTCTTATAGTCATCCGACATTTCCTTGGCATAACCGCCGGCCGTCTCCGCCTGTTTGAACTCCTCATTCTCAACCGCAATGAATTTGGCGCCGAGCGACTCCACCTGTTCCTTCGCGGCAGGGCGCACGTCGGTCGCCGTGACGATGGCACCGAGCCGGCGCGCGGTCGCGATTGCCTGCAGTCCAGCAACCCCTGCGCCCATCACGAATGCTTTCGCGGCTGGCACGGTGCCCGCCGCCGTCATCATCATCGGCAACGCGCGGCCATAGGTTTCAGCCGCCTCGATCACCGCCCGGTAGCCAGCAATGTTGGCTTGCGAGGATAGAACATCCATCACCTGAGCGCGCGTAATCCGGGGCATCAGCTCCATGGAGAAAACCTGCACGCCCGCTTCTGCCGCCGCATCGAAATCGGATGCATCGCCATACGGATCCATCATGCCGATAACAGCCGCACCCTTTTTCATGGATTTAAGCTGCTCAGCGGACGGACGGCGCACAGTGAGCACGACGTCAGCGGTGCCAATTGTGGTTTTAGCCGTACCGGCAATCTCGGCACCAGCCTCCCTGAAGGCATCGTCGGGGATCATCGACTGCGCGCCCGCGCCTTTCTGCAGAACGACGGTAATGCCGCGGCCAGTCAACTTCTTGACGACCTCGGGCGACATCGCCACGCGTGGTTCGTCTTTGTTCGTTTCGGTGGGTACAGCGACCTTCATCGGCTGCATTCTCCAAATTGAGGCATGGGGCAGGCCTTAGAAAAACGGGCGGCGCAAGAGTTGTCGGGAGGGGGAAGCGGCAAAGACGCTGCACGCCGCTTTCGCGGGTATCAAACCAGGAAAATCGCCATGAGGATGAGTACGATGACGGTCGCCGCGGTACCGTATTTCACCAGTTTGATGAAAAGGTCGTAGGTCCGCTCATGCTCTTCGTAGTCCATCTGCGATCCGCCGTTGTCCGCCATGGCGTCTGCCCCATCTATGATTGGTTTTGCAACGCGGTTAGCACACGAGCAACGGACCTGCAACGTTCAGCGGGACAATCCGGCGCCACGCATAACTTGCATCTGTTTCCCATCACATGCGTCAGGTCAGGCAACTTGACAATGGAAAACGGTCGTTCTACTCACAAATGAGAACGATCGTTTTACCTGGTTGGTTTGTTGGTATGGCCGCGCTTGAAAAGGCTCTTTCCACTGGTTCTGAAAAGGCTGCGGCCATCATCTCGGCGGCCGAAACACTGTTCGACCAAAACGGTTTTGCCGAGACTGGGATGGACGCCATCCGCGATGCGGCAGGCGCGAGTCTTAAGACCATCTACAAATACTACCCAAGCCGGGACCTCCTCATTGGCGCAGTGCTCCAGCACCGCCATGACCGCTATCTGGAAGACCTTTCAAACACGATGCCCGGAGGTGGTGGACCGGATGTTGTCCTCCACATTTTCGACCATCTGGATGAGTGGTTCGAACGGCATGGTGCGCGCGGCTGCCTTTTCTTCCGCGCTTTGAGCGCTTATCCGCAATCAGCGCCGGTCAAGAACGCCTTCGTGGATTTTAAGAACCGCTACCGCGCCAGCATTCGGCGGATTGTCAGCCGGG
>JAKSCL010000143.1 GCA_022360615.1 Hyphomicrobiales bacterium | reverse complement strand
TTGTGGGGTCTCGAGGACGAATGGATTCCCTTTGCAACGGGCCAGCGTTTGGCCGCAATGCTGCCCGGCACGGCCATTGAGCCTGTCACGGCCTCCGGTCACCTCATGCAATTCGACGCCCCCGAAGCGATTGCCGCAGCAGCTCTCGATTTCTTCGGGAAATAGGAGCACTCAGCCCGCATCCGCAATCAGATTAGCGGCTTCGATCCCGGCAATGGCGCAGGCCTCGTCGTTTTCTGATGTGTCGCCAGTGATGCCGACAGCGCCAAGGATTGCCCCTTCATTGTCTCGAATAAGAACACCGCCCGGCACCGGTACCAAAGCGCCGCCCGCAAGCGTATTCACCGCGTTGATGAAGTAAGCCTGCTGTTCCGCCCGCGCGTTGATCGCGCGGGCGCCGAGCCCCAGCGCGAGACAGCCATAGGCTTTACCGTGTGCGATTTGAGGGCGCAGGATCGACGCGCCATCCTGTGCCATAAACGCCTTTAGATGCCCGCCATTGTCGAGAACCGCCACGGAAAGTGGGTTCAGCCCAAGTTCGGCACCCTTCATGAAAGCTGCCGTGATGATGGTGATCGCCGCTTCCAATCCGATGCCGCGCATATCGTCCTCCAAAGCTCAGTTTCACAATCGGCAATCCCTGCCGGACCGCTGGAGTGGCTATCAAATTGCGGAATGGCGCGCCATGGCTTACGCGCCTGAAGCAGTTTTTCCGGAAACCGTGGGATGCAGTGCCAATGCCGATGTTTTCCGCGCTAAGGGCGAGGAAAAGCCATGCCTTTAACTTGTTTGGCCGTTTGTCGCTGACCTCTCTCTAAAGGCTGGCGAGCCGACGGGAAGACGAAACCGGGGTGTCTTTTCCAAGCTTGGCGATCGCCTCATAGGACGCGGCCGTCCCGACCGGATCGTTCCTGCGCTTTTCCCGGGTCTGCGGCTCACCGTTCTTCACCGCGATTAGATGAGCGAGGAAAGGGGCAAGTCCGCGTTGCGGACGGTGGCTTGACTTGCCCGCGGGTTCCTGGCCGGCGTCCGCGTCGACGGGAACGAGGGCCCGCGAGGGGCTTGCCTTCGCCGGCGGCAGATCCGCTTCACGCGCTTGCAAGCCTTTTTCGCCATGAAGGGCGGATGTGGGGACGGCCGGCTCAACCGGGGGAACCGCTCCAGTCCGGCCCCCTTGATGGCCGTGATGATTTGCCGAAATTGACGACACTGCCACCCTGCGTCTTGTTGTTTCGAATCGGATCATGCCGATTGATTCGCAAGGACGATGCCATAGCTTTCACTTTTCCTTAACCATTTTTCGGATCGATCCGCCCCGGTAAACGCTCAACGGGCAATTCTGTTCGCACCAATACCCGTTTCTTAAGCATTGCCTTTTACCGTCCGCCAAAATGCACAGAAGAGTTAAAACGCGAACGGGGACGCGGGTGTCACAGACGAACAAGCCTATCTTTGTCGATTCAAAACCTGACGCGCAAACGCTGCCGGCTTCGTCGATTCCAATCGGTCCATTCTCGGCCGTGAATGATGCCGGGCTAAACTCGCTGGCGGTGCTCGAAAGCCTTGGCGACGTCGTTTACGAGTGGAACATCCAGGACGACACGCTCTCATGGTCTGCCAATGTCGACGAGGTCTTGGGCATCCCCAGAGGCGCCATTGGAACCGGCCGCGGCTTCGCGCGCCATCTTGACCCCGACAATCTGGTGAGCCGCTACGATACCGTTCACCATTCGCCGGCGAACGATCTGGGCAGCGGTATTCCCTATCAGATCGAATACGCATTTTTGCCGGACCTGCACCGGCCCGACCATATCCTGTGGATCGAGGACAATGGCCGCTGGTTTTCGAACACCAAAGGCAAACCGGTTCTTGCCCACGGGGTCATGCGGGTCGTCAACGAGCGCCACGAGCGCGAGCAACGCATCGCCTTTCTCTTAAAATATGACGAACTCACCGGGCAGTTGAACCGGACCCACCTTGTCGAGGTGCTGAATGAATCGATCGCCTCGAGCAAGCGCTATCAGACAAATGGCAGCTTCCTTCTGGCCGCGATCGACAACCTCGCCCTCATCAACGACACCTTCGGTTTCAATGTGGCGGACGAGGTCATCGCGACCATTGGCAAACGCCTGAAATCGGTGGTGCGCGGCGGCGACGCGATCGGGCGCTATTCGGGCAACAAATTCGGCATCGTTCTCAACAATTGCACGGAAGAGGACATGGAGATCGCCGCGCGCCGTTTCCGGAGCGCCGTCTCCGGTCAAGTGATCGAAACGGGTGTCGGCCCGGTCACGGCTTCTGTTTCCATGGGTGGCGTCATTTACCCGCGCTATGGCCGCACCACGCCCGAGATCATGATCCGCGCGCAGGAAGCGCTTGATGGCGCAAAGGCCGCAGGCCGCGCCACCTATGTGGGTTACCGGCGCAATGTGGAGCGCGAATCCATGCGCCGCACCAACATTCGCATGGCCGACGAAATCATCACCGCGTTGAACGACGGCCGGGTGAACCTGGCGCTTCAGCCGGTTGTCCACGCCAAAAACGGAGACATCGCCTTTCACGAGGCCCTGATGCGGGTGCGCCGCCCCGACGGCACCCATGAGGGCGCTGGCCGCCTCATCCCAGCCGCGGAAAAGCTGGGCTTCGTTCCGCTCGTCGACCGGCGGGTACTCGACCTCGCCATCGTGGCCCTTGAAAACGACCCGGCACTGCAGCTGTCGCTCAATGTTTCGGCTGAGACCACAGGCGACCCCGATTGGATCGCCTCGATGCTTGCCCGCATCAGATCGCTCCGCAACATCGCCTCGCGCATTACCGTGGAGATTACGGAAACGGCTGCGATACGCGACTTCGATACCTCCGTGCGCTTCGTCCGGGCGCTGCGCGAGCATGGCTGCAGGGTGGCTATCGATGATTTCGGCGCCGGCTACACCTCATTCCGGAACCTGCGGATACTCGATGTGGACATGGTGAAAATTGACGGGTCCTTCATTCAACACTTGAGCGGCAATGAGGACGATCAGTTGTTTGTCCGCACCATGATCGAACTCGCCCAGAATTACGGGCTCTCAACGGTCGCCGAATGGGTGGAAACGACGGAATCCGCAGCTTTGTTGAAAGGCTGGGGTGTCGATTTTCTGCAAGGTCAGCTTTACGGGACCCCCACGCCCATGGAAATCGATCTGCCGACGCCAACACAAACCGTGATGATCGGCTGACGGGCGCGTTCCAACGAACCGCTACAATCAATCCCGCGACTTGGAGAGCTTTTCGATCCGGGCCTCCATTTCGCTCAGTTGCTTGCGCAACGCTTCGATATCTGAATTGCTCTGTTCGGTCTCCGGAGCAGGCGCCTTTTCCTCAACACCGGCGGAAGCAGCGTGCGGAAAGGGAGAGAACATGCGCATGGCCTGTTCGAACATTGCCGTATTGCGCTTGACCTGCTCCTCCATCGCCTCGAACGGCGAACTCCCAAGCGCCTGCATCATCTGGTCGCGAAACTTGTTCTGATCACGCACGAAGGAATCGAGCGAGAAGGTCAGATAACTCGGCACCAGCGCCTGCATGCTGTCACCGTAAAAGCGGATCAGCTGCCGTAAAAACGAGGTGGGCAACATGTTATGCCCCTTGTTCTCCAATTCGAAGATAATCTGGGTAAGGACAGACCGTGTGATTTCTTCACCGGTTTTCGCGTCGTAGACGACGAAATCCTCACCCGATTGCACCATTTCAGCAAGATCGTCCAGCGTTACATAAGTGCTGGTGCCTGTATTATAGAGCCGGCGGTTGGCGTATTTCTTGACGACGGTGAAATTTTCCTCGCCTGCTTTATCGTTTTGCCCCGGTTTTTTGGTTGTGTTTCTTCTCTGTTCTTTTTCGCCTTCGGACACGGACTACTCCTTCTTAACAACCGCGCAGGCAACTTCTTAAGCCTCAAGAAGGGGCTCAGGACGAGGCCGGTATGACCCCGGAAAGCCCGGGGCGGCCGAAAGACGTTAGGCAGCGGAGCCTAATGCAAGCTTTCATACGCTTTCTTTTAGAGAGTGAACAGATTTTCCAGGCTGCGCAACTCAGAACCACACAAATCGCTTTCCTCACGGCTGCTTGAAAAAGGGTTAGCCCTGATTGACAGCCCTGCTCCACAAATTAAACGATGATGCGTCTGCCCCGCCTCCAAAAAACACAGGGCACGGGCGGCCGTGCGCTCCGGCAATGGCGCGGGACGAAGGCCATCATGCCCGACGGCCCACCCGGCGCCGAAGCGATCGAAAAGCCTTTGACGAGAATTGTGAGAAGAAGGACTGATCAAATGAGCGACAATCAAGACATCGTTATCGCAGCCGCCGCGCGTACCCCGGTCGGATCATTCAACGGCGCGCTGTCAGGCGTGCCTGCGCACTATCTGGGTGAAGTCGCCATTCGCGGAGCCATGGAGCGCGCCGGGGTGACGGGCGAGGAAGTCAGTGAAGTCATCATGGGCCAGATCCTGACCGCAGGTCAGGGCCAGAACCCGGCCCGTCAAGCGTCCATGAACGCCGGGGTTTCAAAAGAGGTTCCGGCCTGGAACATGAACCAGCTCTGCGGTTCGGGCTTGCGCGCCGTGGCGCTTGGCTATCAGGCGATCAAGCTTGGCGATTCCAAGGTCGTCGTTGCGGGTGGCCAGGAATCCATGAGTCAGGCACCACACGTTGCGCATCTTAGAAACGGCCACAAGATGGGTGATGTGAAGTTTATCGACTCCATGATCAAGGACGGCCTGTGGGACGCATTCAACGGCTATCATATGGGCAACACGGCGGAAAACGTCGCCCGCCAATGGCAAATCACCCGTGAGCAGCAGGACGCATTTGCCCTGGCCTCGCAACAGAAAGCGTCAGCCGCGCAAAAAGCCGGCAAGTTCAAGGATGAGATCGTTCCCGTGACCATCAAGACCCGCAAGGGCGACACGGTGGTCGAGGACGACGAGTACATCCGGCACGATGCGACGGAAGAGAGCCTCGCCAAACTCCGGGCCGTCTTCGATAAGGAAGGCTCGGTCACGGCCGGCAATGCGTCGGGAATCAATGACGGCGCAGCGGCTATTGTGCTGATGACCCGCGAAGAAGCCGAAAAGCGGGGCCTTGAGCCGCTTGCGACAATCAAATCCTGGGCAAGTGTCGGCGTCGACCCGGCAATCATGGGCTCCGGCCCCATCCCGGCATCGCGCGCGGCCCTTGAGAAAGCGGGCTGGACGAAAGAGGATCTCGATCTCGTCGAAGCCAACGAAGCCTTTGCCGCCCAAGCCTGCGCCGTGAACAAGGACCTAGGCTGGGACACCGACAAGGTGAACGTCAATGGCGGCGCGATTGCCATCGGCCACCCGGTCGGCGCTTCAGGCGCGCGCGTCCTGAACACGCTTCTTTTCGAGATGAAGCGCCGCGATGCCAAGAAAGGTCTTGCCACGCTCTGCATCGGCGGCGGCATGGGAATCGCCATGTGCGTCGAACGCGGCTAGACTAGCCTCCGGTCGCCAGCACTCATCATCGCCGGGCCGCAACGGTCCGGCGATTTCCATCAAAATCATCAGAAAATGAGGGAAGAAACTATGGCTCGGGTTGCATTGGTCACAGGTGGCAGCCGTGGCATTGGCGCCGCGATCTCAAAGGCTCTGAAAGACGAAGGCTACAATGTTGCCGCGAACTTCGCCGGCAATGTCGAAAAGGCGAACGCCTTCAAGGAAGAAACGGGCATCCCGGTCTACAAATGGTCTGTCGCAGACTACGATGCCTGTGTCGAGGGCATCAAGCAGGTCGAAGCCGATCTCGGCCCTGTGGATGTGCTTGTGAACAATGCCGGCATCACCCGCGACGCCATGTTCCACAAAATGACCCCCGAGCAGTGGAATGAGGTGATCGCAACGAACCTCACGGGCCTCTTCAACATGACCCATCCGATCTTTCCCGGCATGCGCGCGCGCGGCTTCGGGCGGATCGTCAACATTTCCTCGATCAACGGCCAGAAGGGCCAAATGGGCCAGGTGAACTATTCGGCCTCCAAGGCCGGCGATCTCGGCTTCACGAAAGCGCTTGCACAAGAAGGTGCATTCAAGGGCGTGACGGTGAACGCCATCTGCCCCGGCTATATCGGCACGGAGATGGTGCGCGCGATCGATGAAGAGGTCCTGAAAACGAAAATTCTGCCGCAGATCCCGGTCGGCCGCCTCGGCGAACCGGAGGAAATCGCGCGCTGCGTCGTCTTCCTTGCATCCGACGACGCCGGCTTCATCACCGGGTCCACGATCTCGGCGAATGGCGGCCAGTTTTTCGTCTGAACCACCGCATTCCACCGGCTGCGCGGCGGCCTTGCCGGCCGCCGTTTCCATTTAGCCCTCCGTTTCACGCGCTTTAGCCATGGCCCCCATCGTCAGAAACCGGAAATCCACCGTGGGCCGTTCGTGAACGACAGCCGTTGCACCCCAGTTTTCGGTTTCAGCAAGATTCTGCCGGTCGATCCAGCATTTGGCGAGACCGGCCTGCGTCGCGGGCACGTGATCATGAAAAAGGCTCTGCGCGGTGTGCAGAATCGCGTTTTGCGCCACACCGTGCTTCTTCTGCATGACGTCCAGAAGCACCTCGAAATTGCGCGGGTTGGGCTTATAGGAACCCACATCCTGTGCGGTGATGATATCGTCGAATTCAACGCCGAGCTTGCGGTTTGAAAGCTCAAAGCCCGTGCGGTTCACATTCGAGAGAATGATCAGCTTGTAATGGCGCTTCAACGCCCGCAGCGCATCCGCCGTGTCGGGAAAAGCCGGCCAATGGGCAAGCGATGCACCGAACGCACCGTTTAGTGCATCGCTTGTGGCCATGCGGTAGCGCTCCGCGGTCTCCCGATGGCATTTCTCCAGAAGAGCGGGATAAAAGAGACCCGGTTCGTCGGCCTGATAACGGCTCTCGAAACTGGCAAAAGTACCAAGCAAATCGGCCCGCAGAATGTCGCCCCGTCCATTCGCGAGAAGAAGCGGCTGGAAGGCGTCCCAGATGCCGGTTTCCCAATCGATAAGCGTGCCGTAGCAATCAAAGGTGAGCGCCGTGAAATCCGACAGCCGCATGAAACCCTCCCGCGCTTTCCGTTGTTTTCATGCTCTTCTACCGATCACCCACAGCCCCAATCAAATGAGTGTTTCAAAAGGAACAGATCGTGGAGTTTGATGTTTCCCGCACGCACTCATGACCGCGGCACCGGACGCCAGCCGGGCGGCGCCATCTCAAAACCCGCGAACTCGAAGCCTGGCGCGACCGTGCAGCCCACAAGCGTCCATTCACCAAGCGTTTCCGCTGTCTGCCAATGATTGGCGGGCACGGCAAGCTGTGGACGCTCACCCATTTTCAAATTGGTGCCAAGCCGGAAGGCTTGGGCGTCATGACCGTTCGCCGACAGCGTGAGCGCAAGCGGCGCGCCCGAGTAAAAATGCCATATCTCCGCGGCATCCACCCGGTGCCATTCCGAGCATTCACCGGCACTCAAGAGATAGTAGATGGCTGTCCCGGCGCTGCGGCCGTTGTCGATGGTCCGCTCATCCCTGAAGGTTTCCCGGTAATGCCCGCCTTCGGGATGCGGCTGAAGGCCGAGGCGATCGATAATCTCACTGGCCGGCAAGCCACTGCTCCCCAAAGGCGGAAAGCTCATGCGGCGTCCTTGCGCCGGCGTACTTCGGCAAACACCGCAGCGGGATCAGCGTCTTCCATCCCGAGCGAAGCCTGAAGCGACGGCTCCTTCGCTCTTAGGAACGGATTGGTCGCAAGCTCCTTTTCGATCGTCGTCGGGATCGTCGGTTTGCCCTCTTCGCGCAACGCCTCAATTTCTGCGAGCCGTTCGGCAAGGGCTGTATTGCCCGGATCGACGCTTGCGGCGAAGCGCGCATTGGACAGCGTGTATTCATGGCCGCAATAGACCTTGGTCTCGGGCGGTAGCGCGGCAAGCTTTGAAAGCGACGACCACATCTGCTCATAACTGCCTTCAAACACACGCCCGCACCCCATCGCAAACAGCGTATCCCCGGCAAAGAGGAGCGCACTGTCCTTGAACCAATAGGCGATATGGCCAAGTGTGTGGCCCGGTGTCTCGTAGATTGCCGCGGTGTTGTTTCCGATGGCGATTGTGTCCCCTTCGCCGACCGACACATCGAGATCGGCGATCTTGTCCGCTTCGCCGCCCGGCCCGATCACCGTACACTCATATTTTTTCTTGAGCGCGGCAATGCCTTGCGTGTGATCCGCGTGATGGTGCGTGCATAGAATGTGCGTGAGCGACCAGCCGGTTTGTTCCGCTGCAGCGATCACGGCGTCTGAATCCGGCGCATCGACCGACGCCGTCTCGCCGGTATCGGGATCGTGAATCAAAACCCCGTAATTGTCGGACAGGCAAGGAAACAAAAAGCATTCGAGCATGGCCATAAACGGCCTCCTTATCTTTTCCGGTAAAATGATGTCACAACAGCTAGGGGAACGCGATATTCATAGTAGGCTTGTGCCGTAATTCCGCTTTCGCGCGACATCCCTTACACTCTCCACGGCATCTGGCCAATAAGCGCCATTTGGGTTGAGGAATGCCACTCCATGTACGTTGACGTGGTCGATCTGCGCGATTTCTATCAGGCGCCGCTCGGAATGATGACGCGGCGCCTCTTGCGCCGCATCATCCGCCGGGAATGGCCTGACACGCGCAACGAAACGATTGCCGGATACGGCTTTGCGACACCGTATTTACGGCCGTTCAAGGAGGAAGCCGAACGGCTCGTGGCGCTCATGCCCGCGCAACAAGGCGTGGTGTTCTGGCCGCCCGAGGGTCCCTATTGCACAACACTCGTTGGGGATATGGACTTGCCCTTACCGGACCAGTGCGTCCATCGGGTTCTGGCCGTACATGCCATTGAGATGTCCCCCACCCCGAACGACGCCTTGCGTGAGATCTGGCGCATCCTGGTCGATGGCGGGCGATTCATGGTCGTGGTGCCGAACCGGCGCGGTCTTTGGGCGCGATTCGATCACACACCCTTCGGTCACGGACATCCCTTCTCTTAAGAGAGAGGCAGCGGCTTCCAAGCGCACTTCTTGATGATAATTATTGAAGGTTTTCCCAATTAATTGACGGAAACCTATTTTCATTTTTTTCTCGTTTA
>JAKSCL010000118.1 GCA_022360615.1 Hyphomicrobiales bacterium | reverse complement strand
TCCTGGAGCATGCGCTTCTCGTTGCGGATGATGATGTCGGGGGCGCGCAGCTCGATCAGGCGCTTCAGCCGGTTGTTGCGGTTGATGACCCGGCGATAGAGATCATTGAGATCCGACGTGGCGAACCGGCCACCGTCGAGCGGCACGAGCGGGCGCAGGTCCGGCGGGATGACCGGCACGATGGTCATGATCATCCATTCGGGACGATTGCCGGAGTCGATGAAAGCCTCGACCACTTTCAAGCGCTTGGCGAGCTTCTTTGGCTTCAATTCCGAAGTGGATTCGGCGATCTCCCGGCGAAGCTGATCGCGCAACTCCTCCAATTCAAGCCCGGACAGCACCTCGCGGATCGCCTCGGCGCCGATCATGGCGGTAAACGAGTCCTGGCCGAACTCGTCCTGGGCATGGATGTACTCGTCCTCGCTCAAGAGCTGCAACTCGTTGAGCGAAGTCAGGCCGGGCTCGATGACGATATAGTTCTCGAAATAAAGAACCCGCTCCAAATCCTTGAGAGTCATATCCAAAAGCAGGCCGATACGGCTCGGCAGGGACTTCAGGAACCAGATATGGGCGACGGGTGCTGCAAGCTCGATATGGCCCATGCGCTCGCGGCGGACCCGCGACAGGGTCACCTCCACGCCGCACTTCTCGCAGATGATGCCCTTGTACTTCATCCGCTTGTACTTGCCGCACAAGCACTCATAGTCCTTGATCGGACCGAAGATGCGCGCGCAGAACAGGCCGTCACGCTCGGGCTTGAACGTCCGGTAGTTGATGGTTTCCGGCTTCTTGATCTCCCCAAACGACCAGGACAGGATTTTTTCCGGAGATGCGATTGAAATCCGGATTTCGTCGAAAACCTGCGCAGGTGTCTGCGGATTGAAGACGGTCATCACATCATGTTTCATGCGGATTGCTCCATCAGGTTCGCGCTTTGCTTGAGCGACCGTTGAAACCGGCTCTTGTAAGCGATGCGCGTGAAGTGTCTCAGGCACCGAACGGGGCGCATGGCCCCGCTCCTTCGTTCATCGTCAGTCCTATTCGGCGGCGTCCGCCGGGGCTTCGGCCTCGATGGCCGTCATGTCCTCGGGCTGTTCCGGCCCCGAACGTGTCTTGGAGTTGCGAAGCTCCACATTGAGGCCAAGCGAGCGGATTTCCTTCACAAGCACATTGAAGCTTTCCGGAATGCCCGCCTCGAAAGTGTCATCGCCGCGCACAATGGCTTCATAGACCTTGGTGCGGCCGGCAACGTCGTCCGACTTGACCGTTAGCATCTCCTGCAAGGTGTAGGCGGCGCCATAAGCCTCAAGCGCCCAGACCTCCATCTCGCCGAAGCGCTGGCCGCCGAACTGCGCCTTGCCGCCGAGCGGCTGCTGGGTCACAAGCGAATATGGCCCGATCGAACGTGCGTGGATCTTGTCGTCGACAAGGTGATGCAGCTTCAAGAGGTACTTGTAGCCCACCGTCACCTTCCGGTCGAAAGCCTGGCCCGTGCGCCCGTCATAGAGCGTCACCTGGCCTGAGGAATTGAGCCCCGCCTTCTCAAGCATCTCGACAATATCGGGCTCCTTCGCGCCGTCGAACACCGGGGTCGCCATCGGCACGCCGCGGCGCATGTGCCCCGCCATTTCGGTCAGTTCTTCGTCTTCCATGTCCGAAATGCCGTTCTTCGCTCCATAGATGGAATCGAAGGTCGAGCGCAGCGGCTTGATGTCGCCCTGGCGCTGGTAAGCGTCGAGCGCATCGGAAACCTGCTTGCCGAGACCGGCACAGGCCCAGCCCATATGCGTCTCAAGAATCTGACCGACGTTCATCCGGCTCGGCACGCCGAGCGGGTTGAGGACGATATCGACCGACGTTCCGTCATCGAGGAACGGCATGTCCTCGATCGGTGTGATTTTCGAGATCACGCCCTTGTTGCCGTGACGGCCGGCCATCTTGTCGCCCGGTTGCAGCTTGCGCTTCACCGCGACGAAGACCTTGACCATCTTCATCACGCCAGGCGGCAGTTCGTCGCCGCGCTGCAGCTTCTCGACCTTATCGATGAAGCGCTGCTCAAGCCGCTTGCGCGATTCGTCGTACTGCTTCTTCATCGCCTCGAGTTCCGACATGAACTTGTCGTCCTCAAAGCCGAATTGCCACCATTGGCCGCGCGGCGTGTCATCCAGCGTCTCTTGACCGATGACGCCGTTCTTGAAGTTTTTCGGACCGGTGACGGCGGTCCTGCCGCTCAAGAGTTCCGCAAGACGGCCATAGACGTTGCGGTCGAGGATCGCGAGTTCGTCGTCGCGGTCTTTCGAAAGCCGCTCGATCTCCTCGCGCTCGATCGCCATGGCGCGCTCGTCCTTGTCGATGCCGTGACGGTTGAAGACCCGCACCTCGACAATGGTGCCGGTCGCACCCGGCGGCAGGCGCAGCGAGGTGTCGCGCACATCGGACGCCTTCTCGCCGAAAATGGCGCGCAGAAGCTTTTCTTCCGGCGTCATCGCGCTTTCACCCTTCGGCGTGATCTTGCCGACCAGGATGTCGCCCGCATTCACCTCTGCGCCGATATAGAC
>JAKSCL010000090.1 GCA_022360615.1 Hyphomicrobiales bacterium | reverse complement strand
TCGACCTGTTGGGCCGAAACATCCTGGCGCGCCAGATAGATATGCTCGTAAAGGGGCATGCAAAAGCCTTTCCATTTGCCGTTTCGCGTTCCGCTCGGCGCGAAGCCTCTTAATGAGCCGTATGGAAAGGCCCGATTAGACGTCGCAGATCCGCACGCACATGCGGACTCACCCACAAAGAGCGAAGACACAGGACACGGGGCACCGCTGCCCCGGCGGTTGGAAGCCCATGGAAATTATGAGCTGAAAAACGCCTGTCCGTTCAGCCTCCGGCCGAAGCGAAGCTGCCTTCTACCGATATAGCCCGTGGAAGGCAAGCCGGAATCAAACGGCGTTCAAGCGTTTCAGTGGGATTCCCGCACTTTGTGTCAATTGGCCGACCGGCAACTCTCTTGACTTCCCGGCAAAACGGTGCAACCGGACCGGCCTGATGTGGGGGGCGCAATGAAAAGCCTGTCCCGCCCCGTGGGTGCGGGTGGTTAATTCTCATAGCTTTGGGCGCGTTGAGAGTGATGGCGTTGCTGCTTCTTGTCCGCTTGCCGGACAACGGCAGTCCAGTAACTGGTTTGGGAGACGATCGGCAATGGGCGATGCATTTGTGTTTCCTGGTCAAGGATCGCAGGCCGTTGGCATGGGCCAAGCGCTGGCCGAAGCTTACGGCGATGCCCGCGCTGTTTTCGAGGAAGTGGACGAAGCGCTTGGCGAAAAGCTGAGCGCTATCATCTGGGAAGGCCCTGGAGACGCACTTACACTGACCCGGAACGCCCAACCTGCACTGATGGCCGTCAGCATCGCCGCCCTTCGCGCATTGCAATCCGAAACCGGATGCGACCCCGTCAAGCATGCGGTCTGTGTTGCCGGTCATTCTCTGGGCGAGTATTCAGCGCTCGCTGCTGCTGGAAGTCTTTCTGTTGCCGATGCCGCACGCCTTTTACGCGTGCGGGGGGAGGCCATGCAGACAGCTGTGCCGGTGGGCGAGGGGGCGATGGCTGCTCTCATTGGCCTTGAAATCGATGCGGCGCGCGAGGTGGCGGAAGAGGCGTCCAGCTTGGGCGCGTGCGATTGCGCCAATGATAACGCGCCGGGACAGGTGGTCGTTTCGGGCGCCCGTGCCGCCGTGGAGCGTGCGACCGAGATTGCGTCGGACAAGGGCGCGCGGCGCGCGGTGATGCTGCCCGTGAGCGCGCCGTTCCATTGCCGGCTGATGGCGCCAGCCGCCGATCGGATGCGGGAGGCGCTTGCAGAGACGGCGCTCGGCGCACCTGCCGTTCCGGTCTTTCAGAATGTGGCGGCCAGCCCTGAATCCGACCCGGACATCATCCGCGCGAACCTGATCGAGCAGGTGACCGCAACCGTCCGCTGGCGGGAATCCGTGGCGGCAATGCGCGCGGCGGGCGTTACCCGCTTCTTCGAAACCGGTGCTGGGAAGGTGCTTGCCGGTCTCATCAAACGTATCGACCGGTCAGCCGGAACCCTGCCCGTTGGCGAACCGGATGACATCATCGCTGCAAAGTCGGCGCTTTCGGTCTGAACGCAAACGGTATTCACCGGAATAAACGCAACAGTGCACGCTATGGAGGCGTTTTTGAATGTTTGATTTAGGGGGAAGGGTGGCGTTGGTCACAGGAGCCACAGGCGGGATCGGTTCGGCCATTGCCCGCGCGCTGCACGGGCAAGGCGCAACCGTCGGCCTGACGGGAACACGTGAAGCCATCCTAGCTGAGCTTGCCGGCGCACTTGGCGAACGCACAGGCGTTTTTCCCGCCGATCTCAGCACGCCTGACGCCGCCGATTCGCTTGTTGAGGCCTGTGAGGAAAAACTCGGGCCCATCGGCATACTCGTGAACAATGCAGGACTGACGCGCGACGGCCTTCTCGTGCGTATGCAGGACGCGGATTGGCAAAAGGTCATCGATGTCAATCTGAGCGCCCAGTTCCGTCTGACGCGCGCGGTGATGAGAGGCATGATGCGGCGCAAAGCGGGGCGCATCATCGGCATTTCCTCTGTGGTGGGTGCAACGGGCAATGCCGGTCAGGCGAACTATGCGGCTTCCAAGGCCGGCATGATCGGTTTTTCCAAAGCCATCGCCCAGGAAGTCGCGGCCCGCGGCATCACAGTGAACTGTATCGCACCTGGCTTTATCCAGACGCCGATGACCGATGCGTTGAACGAGAAACAACGCGAGGCGGTGCTTGGGCGAATCCCCGCCGGAAGCTTTGGAAAGCCGGAAGACATCGCCGCTGCCGTGGTCTATTTGGCGAGCGACGAGAGCAATTACATGACCGGCCAGACCCTGCACGTGAACGGTGGAATGGCCATGATTTAGCCGCGTTGCCGGAAGGGGGGTGGTCGCTGGTCAAGCGAAATAAAGTGTGTTACGACCCGCGCCAACTGCCGGGACGATTACGCTTTTGAAGCCCGGCACTTCTCCCTTCCGCAAGGCACTGCAGTTCCTCTGGGACCGGTGCACAATCCCGCAGTAAATCCGCAGTAGGGAATAAGGAAAATATAGACATGAGCGACATCGCTGAACGCGTAAAGAAAATCGTTGTGGAACATCTTGGTGTGGAGGCCGAGAAAGTCTCGGACGGTGCCAGCTTTATCGATGATCTGGGGGCCGACTCCCTCGACACGGTTGAGCTTGTCATGGCGTTTGAAGAGGAGTTCGGCTGCGAGATTCCGGACGATGCCGCTGAAACGATCCTAACTGTTGGTGACGCGGTCAAATTCTTGGAAAGTAACGCGGGCTGAGCGGCCCCGGGCGATCATTTGCCGGACCCTTTGGGTCGCCGACGGGTCCCATTGGCGTCGCCCGTAATTCGGGTGGTTATCAAAAATGAGTTTGCGGCGCGTCGTCGTGACAGGCGTGGGGCTTGTCACGCCGCTGGGAGTCGGTACCGAGCTTGTTTGGCGCCGGCTTCTGGCGGGTGAAAGCGGGCTGCGTGCGGTCAAGCATTTCGAGGTGTCCGATCTTGCCTGCCGCGTTGCGGGCCTCATGCCGCATGTCGAGCGCGGCGACACAGGTGAGGGGGTCTACGACCCTGGCGATTGGATCGAGCAACGCCTGCAGAAGCGCGTTGATCACTTCATCATCTATGCTATGGCCGCCGCCGATCAGGCCCTCGCCGATGCATCCTGGAAGCCTGAAACCCCTGAGGATGCCGCCGCGACCGGTGTGATGATCGGTTCCGGGATCGGCGGGCTCGACCGGATTCAAGACGGCGCCCATATCCTGCGTGACCGTGGACCGCGCAAGATGAGCCCGTTCTTCGTAACCGGACTCCTTATCAACCTCGCCTCGGGCTATGTCTCAATCCAGCATGGCCTGAAAGGTCCCAATCATTCGAACGTGACGGCCTGTTCGACAGGTGCCCATGCGGTTGGCGACGCCGCGCGCATGGTAGCGCTGGGCGATGCCGATGTGATGGTGGCCGGTGGAACGGAATCGCCCGTCAACCGGCTTGGAATGAGTGCCTTTATCGCCTGCCGGGCGCTGTCCACGGGCTTCAACGACACGCCTGAACACGCATCCCGCCCGTATGACAGGGACCGCGATGGCTTCGTGATGGGCGAAGGGGCCGGTGCGCTCGTTTTGGAGGAGCTTGAGCACGCAAAGAAACGTGGCGCGCAGATCTACGGCGAGGTGATCGGCTACGGCATGTCGGGTGATGCCTACCACATCACGGCACCTGACCCGGATGGCGACGGCGCCTACCGGTGCATGGCGGCGGCCGTCAAGCGCGCCGGCATAGACCCTCGTGAAATCGATTATGTGAATGCCCATGGGACCTCAACGCCGCTTGGCGACGAGATCGAGTTGGGCGCGATCACGCGTCTGTTTGAAGGCGAGACCGCCAAGCTTTCCGTATCGTCGACAAAATCTGCGATCGGTCACCTCTTGGGCGCAGCCGGTGCCGTTGAAGCGATCTTCTCGCTCCTTGCCATCCGTGACAAAAAGATGCCCCCCACTCTTAATCTCGAAAACCCGTCAATCGAGACGGATATCGATCTGGTGCCCAAGACCTCCAAGGAAAAGGATGTGCGAACCGTCCTGTCGAATTCCTTCGGTTTCGGCGGCACGAACGCCTCTTTGATTTTTCGGGAGTGCACCGACTAGAGGCCTGGCTCTATCTTTTGCCACAATTGGAAGACTGTCTTAGACAGTACTCTGCCGTTTCGCGTCACATGACCAAGTCGTTGTGTGGGGAAGCTGAGGATCGCGAAAGAGGAGATCGTTCATGTCTTCTTCGATGGAAGAAGAGTTGAGGAGAAACGAGGAAGCCGCGCGTGCGGCTCCGCAGAGTCCACACGAAGCGATCCAGCCTGAGAGGGTGCCCGTGCCAAAAAAACGCCGCCGCGAAACGCATCCTCTTTTAGCGGCTGTCAACGGTCTTCTTTCGCTGGCGGTATTCGCCATCATCGCCGGCGGCATAGCGCTTTACATCGGCAAACAACGCTTTGATGCGCCCGGCCCGCTTGTTGATGATACATCCGTCATCATCAACCGTGGCGATGGGGTTCGTGAGATCGCCGAACTTCTTCAGCGCGAAGGCGTGATCTCCGAACAGATCGTTTTCGTTGCAGGCATTTTTTTGCACAACGCCCGCAACGACTTGAAGGCGGGCGAATATCTCTTTCCGGCCCATGTGAGCATGTCGGAAGCGCTTGACCTGATCAGGGAAGGCCGCGTGGTTCTCCACCGGGTCACCATTCCAGAGGGCCTCACAAGCCAGCAGATTGTGCAGCGTTTGACGGAAGAGGAACATCTCACCGGAGAAATCACGGATATTCCGCGTGAGGGCAGTCTGCTTCCGGAGACTTACAGCTTCACCCGCGGCGCGAAGCGCCAGGATATCCTGCTTCAGATGCGCCGGGCGCAGGAAAGGATTCTGGCGGAAGTATGGGAGAACCGGGATCCCGATCTGCCGCTCGAAACACCGGAGGAACTGGTTATCCTGGCCTCGATTGTGGAGAAGGAAACGGGGCAGCCGGAAGAACGCAGCCATGTCGCGAGTGTCTTTGTCAACCGCCTGCACCAGGGTATGCGCCTTCAGTCCGATCCGACCATTATCTATGGCATTGTCGGCGGCCAGGGATCGCTCGGCCGGCCCATCAGGCGCAGCGATATCGACGAAACCACCCCTTACAACACCTACCGTATCGATGGTTTGCCGCCGACGCCGATTGCCAATCCGGGAACCGCATCTCTTCGCGCCGTAGGCCAGCCGATGGAAACGAACGATCTGTTCTTTGTGGCGGATGGGACCGGTGGCCACGCTTTTGCAGAGACGCTTGAAGAGCACAATGAAAACGTCGCCCGCTGGCGCGCGATCGAGCGTGAGCGCCGCGAAGCGCAGGAAGCAGAGGAAGCTGCGGAGGGGTCCGGGAACGAAAACCAGTCCCAGTAGAAGCACACGGCCTTCACATACCCCACTATGCCAAGCCCACTTCGCAGTCTGCGGACGTGTTTGCTCCGGGGATCGTCCAGGTGTCCAACCCGCCTTTCGGCAAATGCAAGCGCGCTGCGGACCGCCTGAATGGGGAGGGAGGGAAAACCGCTGATGATCTTCTTGAGACGTTCGGCAGCGACGGCGGGAGCAAGCCCGCGTTTCCGGACACGGGGCACGGGGATTAGCTTGATTGATGGTACCTCGATTGGCATCAGTGATACGGCACGTCATTTCCCGGCGGCATGGCAGCGCCACTTGCGCGGAACCGGAGTGTAAGCCTTGAAAAGCATGACAGGCTTCGCACGGTCTTCCGGCGCAGCAGGCACCTGGCAATGGGTTTGGGAAATCCGTTCGGTCAATGCACGCGGTCTCGACATGCGTATGCGGTTGCCGCCTGGGTTTGAATCGCTTGATCCAATCCTGCGTGAAGCGGTCCGCGGCAAGCTCACCCGCGGCGCGATCACCATTTCGCTTCAGGCCGATATGGCGGCTGACAACACGCCAATAAGCGTGAATGAGGATCTGCTTACCCACATTCTCGATACGATTGCGCGCCTACGCCCGCGTATTGGCGACGCGCCGGTCGATCCGGCCGTGCTGCTCTCCATTCGCGGCGTTTTGGACAACAAGGACCGCCGGGACGCCCCCCCCGAAGAGGTTCTGCGTGCGGTTGCTGAGGACTTCCGCATCGCGCTTGAGACCCTTGTGAACACCCGGATCGAGGAAGGCGCACGTCTTGCCGACATTGTCTCCGGCCATCTTTCGCGCATAGCCGGTTTGACGGCTAGGGCCGAAGCACTGCCTTGCCGCAATCCGGAAGTGATCCGGGCAAACCTCCAAAAGCAGTTGGCCATCCTTCTGGAAAATGAATCCGCATTCGACCCGGATCGATTGCACCAGGAAGCACTGATGATCGCGTTGAAGGCCGATGTGCAGGAAGAGCTTGACCGCCTCCAAGCGCATCTGGCCGCGGCGCGGGATCTGGTTTCCGGCGGTCAAACGCCCGTCGGCCGGCGGCTCGACTTCTTGACCCAGGAATTTAACCGGGAAGCAAACACATTGTGCTCCAAGTCGAACCACACCGATTTGACGGCGGTCGGTCTCGAACTGAAAGCCGTTATCGATCAGATGCGCGAGCAGGTGCAGAATATTGAGTGAAGGCGAAAACGGGGAAAGAATGGTGCGGACTGGGGCGCGGCGCGGCCTGATGTTCGTCCTCTCGTCCCCTTCCGGCGCCGGCAAAACGACGCTTGCGCGCTCGTTGTCGGATACCGACCCTAACCTCAGGCTTTCCATATCCGTGACGACGCGGGAGAAACGGCCGAGCGAGGCCGACGGCGTGCATTACGTCTTCAAGTCGCGGAGAGACTTCGAGCGGATGCGCGCGGAGGGCGATCTTCTCGAATGGGCCGAAGTCCATGGCAATTGCTATGGAACGCCGCGCGCGGAGGTTGATGCCGCGCTTTCTGAGGGCCGGGATCTCCTTTTCGATATCGACTGGCAAGGCGCCGAGCAGTTGCGGGCGAAAATGCCCGATGATTTGGTGAGTGTCTTTATCCTGCCGCCCTCGGCCGAAGAGCTTGAGAACCGTTTGCGCCGCCGCGCCGAGGACGATGACGCAACGATTGCCCGCCGGCTGAAAAATGCAGGCACTGAAATCACCCATTGGGACGATTACGACTATGTCATCGTCAATCGCGATCTGGATGAAAGCCTCAAGGCGATTCGGGCGATCTTGACCGGGGAACGCCTGCGCCGCTTCCGTCAAACCGCACTCAATGATTTCGCCGCCCGCCTGAGCGGCGATTTGCGTTAATTCTCGCCGTTTTCCAGGAAAAGCGCGGCAAGTTCGAGGAACTGATCGATGGAGAGTTCTTCGGCCCGTCTCGTGCCGGGGATTCCACTTTTCTCGAAAATCTCCTCAAGCGGGCAGCGCTCCGACGCGAGCGGTTTCAGGCTCGCCCGTATCATTTTGCGTCGCTGGCCGAATGCTGCAGCGGTGACCTTTTCCACGGCTGAAACCGGGAGCAGGCGCGCATCGTCCTTCGGTATGAACGTGACGACGGTTGAAACAACGCTTGGCGGAGGGGTGAAGGCGCGCGGCTCGATGTCAAACGTTTTGCGTACCTGGCAGCGCCATTGGCTGAGGACACTGAGACGTCCATAGGTCTTCGAACCGGGCTGGGCCACAATCCGCTCAGCCACCTCCTTTTGGAACATGAGGACCATCCGGTCGAACCATGGCGGCCAGGGTTCGATGGACAACCACTTGATGAGGAGAGGCGTGCCGACATTGTAGGGCAAATTGGCGACGATGCGCGCTGGTTGCGAAAGATGAGGCGTGGGATCGAAAGAAAGCGCGTCGGCCCGATG
Source organism: Hyphomicrobiales bacterium (assembly GCA_022360615.1). Classification (GTDB taxonomy): domain Bacteria; phylum Pseudomonadota; class Alphaproteobacteria; order Rhizobiales; family JAKSCL01; genus JAKSCL01. The sequence continues at coordinate 21,140 of JAKSCL010000090.1, read as the reverse complement.
GACCGCAAGGCGGTTGGGGTAAGCCGTACGCACCTCTTCCAGCGCCGGGATGGCGCGGGAATCCTGTTCAACAGCCAAAACATGCGCGGCCCCCTCTGAAAGCAAGGCGCGCGTCAGACCGCCGGGCCCAGGGCCGACCTCGTAAATCGAAACGCCTTGAAGGGGACCGGCGGCACGCGCGATCCGCCCGGTGAGATTAAGATCAAGAAGATAGTTCTGGCCAAGGCTTTCTTGGCCTTCAGCCCGTGCTTGGCAATCACCTCCCGAAGCGGCGGCAACGGGTCCGGTGCCAGAGCCGCCCTTTCACGGGTCATGCCGCATGCCCGGAAGCGAGCTTGGCAGCCATTTTCAAGGCCGCGATGAAACTAGTCGTGCGGGCGGCGCCTGTCCCGGCAATGTCGAGCCCCGTTCCATGGTCTGGCGATGTCCGGATGAACGGTAGGCCAAGCGTGACATTCACCGCTTCGTCAAAGGCGATCGTCTTGATCGGAATGAGGGCCTGATCATGATACATCGCAAGGGCCGCATCATAGCGCACACGGGCGGTCTCATGAAACAGCGTGTCTGCCGGATGCGGGCCGGTTGCCGCGATCCCAGCGGCGTTGAGCGCTTCAATCGCGGGCAGGATAATGGTGTCATCCTCACGCCCCAGATGCCCCGCTTCGCCGGCATGAGGGTTAAGGCCGCACAGAGCGAGCCTTGGTGCTGCAATCCCGAAACGGTTTTTCAGATCCGCAGCAACAATCATTGCCGTGTGTTCAATCAGTTCCTTCGTCAATGCAGCCGGAACCGCACTGAGCGGTATATGGACCGTCACAGGAACGACCCGGAATGTCTCCGTTGCAATCATCATGACCGGAAATGAGGGCGGCGCACCCTCACGTTCTGCGCATACGGCCAGATACTCTGTGTGTCCCGGATGCGAGAAGCCGATCTCAAGCAGATTGGCCTTGTGGATGGGGCTTGTAACGAGCGCCGAGGCCTTGCCGGATATGACAGCTGCAACGCCCGCGTCGATTGCCGCGATCGCAAGCCTCGCTCCTTCAGTTGTCAGCTCACGCGGCTTGATGCCGAGCAGCGGTGAAACCTGTGCAACCGGCAGTGCGTCCTCGAATGCGGCAATTGCTTTGTCGATGTCTTCCACTTCGGTCGGGGCAAAGGAAACATCGAGGTCGAGCGCATCAGCATGCGCCGACAGCGTCGATACATCGCCCAGAACAAAAAAAGGCGGCAAGCCCTCTTGTGTTCGGTCACTCCAGGTTTTCAGGATAAGTTCCGGCCCAAGTCCAGCCGGTTCGCCGATTGAGACCGCCAGCGGCTGAGCGGGTTGCATAGCATCCCGATTGTTCACGGTCTTAACGGTATTCGATCAGCGCATCGCTCCGCAGATCACGGATAAGACGGCGGGATAACAGCTGGCCTTCTTCGGCCCGCAGTTCTGTCTCGACGGGTTGGCTTGCCGCCTCCGCTCCAGAGACCTCGCGCTTGTTGCATACCACGATGACGGAAAAACCATCCTCGGTGCGATCCGGTGAGGCCGCACGGCCGACACGCACCTCTGCAAGCCGTGCATTGAGCTCTTCCGGAAGCTGGCTGGCCATGCGGGTGACGCCGTCATTGACGGAGACGTCACGGAAGGCGCTCGCGACTTGCCGGACCCGCCCGCACGACGTGACCGCCGCCTGGATACGCTCAGCATCGTTCTGGCGCCGGGCGATATCGGCGGACGATGCGCCTGGAGGAACAACAACGGTCAAGACCTGAAGCGTGTACTCGGTCGTTGTGGCGCCTTCCGTCTCTTCTCCGCGCTCTTCCATCGCGGCAAGGACGTCCTGCTCACGAATACGGACATTCCGGTTGAATTGCTGACGCAATACATCCCGCCAGGCGAGGTCGGCCCGGTACCGGTTGGTCAAAGTCTCCAGGTTCAGCCCGCGCTGTCCAAGCGCGCTGCGCAAGGAGGATACACTGCCGGCACCTATCCGCTGGGCGAGCGCACTGAGTTGCGCGTCCAGTTCTTCTTGAGACACTGAGATGCCGAGCCGTTCGGCTTCTTGCATTTTCAGCCGCTCATCGACCAGTTCTTCAATCGCGGCGTCCCGGCTTGCCGGCCGCCCGGTTAGCCGTAAAAGCCGGACACGCTGATCGATATCGCGCTCGGAAATGACATCATTGTTGACCAGAACCGCAATCTTGTGGACCGACTGGGCAAGGGCGCCGCCATGATGCGCAAAGACCGGGAAGACAACTGCGAAAAGGCAAAGAACAGCACCCAGCAGTTTATCGAACTGCAGAAGAGATGGGCGGAAGGTCTTGTGTTTCGTCATTTCCGTTGCCTGCGTATGACCATCGATGGCGTCATGATAGTCGCGTGCATGTCATCAATGCGGCAAGTCTTAATTAAGGGGACGGCGGTTTCGTCCCGTGCAGCCACAGCACTCTTACTCTTCAGCGCCGAGCTGGGCGCCAACCTGCTGGGTGCTTGTGCCAAAGCCGCCCAAGGTCCTCAAATTGACGTTGAGCCTTGCAGAATATGATTCCTCGCCATTGGCGTCGAAATCCTGAGCGACGCCGAACGACAAGGCAAAACACTCGTTATGGAAATGGACTTCGACAGAATTGCTGTCGATGCGGTCGCGTTCCAGATCGTACCGCGTCGTGCCGGTGAGACGCCACTCGTCCGTCAGTTCAAGCCCGCCGCTCAAGAGTGCCTGCTCTTCATCTTCCAGCGAGCCGAGCGTCGGTTGCGAATCCGCAAGGCTATAACGCAAGGCGGCGCTGATACGGCCCACTCTGCCCGCAAGATAAGCATCCGTTCTCTCAACACTGAGATCTTCCTCGTCGAATCGTGCCGAGACGCCGAGATCGATATTCGGCCGCAGCCGGAGATTCCCCGAGGCCACATAATCCGAGGTGTCTTCCTCAAGCCCTGAATCGTTGGGAAAAGGGTTCTCGCCGGCAATCTGATAAGACTGACCGAAAACGATGTTCACGAGACCGAAATTGGTGAGGTTCGCCGTATAGCGGACACCAACGTTCGCCCGCGTGCCGGTCTCGACCCGGTCAAATCCTGAGAACTTGTCGCGTTCGAAAAGATTGGTGGTGTCGAACACAAGGCTAAGCGCATCCTCATTGTTGAGAAGCACTTGATCGTCATCGAGGTCTGGGCGGTAGTAGATTTGCGCCACGGGCTCGATCACGTGGCTTCCGCCAAAGAAGCTGCCTGAGAACGGAAATCTGTATTCGAGACCAACGGTGGGAATAACGCGCGCCTCATTCGATTCGCTGTAAGTCACCGGCAGCCATGTGTCCTGCGGTTCGGTTCCAATCGTTGCGCCCGGCAAGCGCGCCGCATTGTAGCCGTCCGCAACACTGAAGGCGTCGCCCCGCAACGATACAAAGGGCGTGTAGACTTGGCCGATGCCGTCAACGAGCGACGTTTCCCATGACGCTTCCGCCGTGAACCTGCTGCCGTCGGCGTAGTCGCTCGCTGTGAGCCCGTTCGCCGCGAGATCGCTGAAGGCCGCGCTGTCGTCGATATCGTCACGGGTCAGGCTGTATATATTGACATCAAAGGCAAGCTGCCCTTGGAGAACCGGCCTGTCGACGATGTAGTTGTAATCGACGGATGGATGAACGAGCGGAAGCCGGTTCTGGTCGAACGAAAATGAGTTCAGTTGCTCAAAGCGGTTCACACGGACATCGAAGTAATTGCGCTCGCTCAGGCCGGTAAGGAAAACCGAGGATGCAAGATCGTTCGACGAACTGATCCCATAGCTGTCGAGAAAGCCCCGGTCAGAGACATCGGTGACATCCCAGCCCCACTCCCACATATCGTTGATCCGGAAAAGACCGCGGGTGTTGATGTAACCGCGCGTATCGAGATCGTCGCCGGGGTTATCGGGTTCGTCAGCCGGATCAAGTTGGTAAACGCCGGCACCGGTGACCGAAAACGTGCCGCTTTGAGTCCGCTGGCGGTATTCGATCTGCGGTATCACGCCCTGCCGTGGGCTCCAGATCGGTGAAATCGTGACGTCACGGTGGGGTGCGATGTTCCAAAAATAAGGTGTGACAACGCCAACACCGATCATGTCGCTGGTGCGGATGCTCGGAGAAAGGAACCCGCTTTTCCGTTTCACCGTTGGATCGGGCGACGTGAAAAACGGCACATAGGCGACTGGAACGCCGAAAAACTCAAGCGATGCGTTTTCGTAGGTGATCGTCTTCTTTTCTTGATCGTGAACGATCCGAACCGCTTTCACCTGCCAGAAGGGCGGTTTTTGCGGATTGTCCTCGCAACGCGGACAAGCAGTGTAAAGGCCGCGGTTGAAAACTGTGACATTGTCGCCTGTACGCTCTGCATTGGCTGCCGTGATCGTTGTCTGATCGGGCGTTTCAACCGTAAGGGAGCGCACGAAACCATCTCTGAAGTCGTCGCTTAAGTCGATTTCATCGGCGAAGATCACATTGCCGTCGGGCTCGGTGATTCGCACATTGCCTTCCGCACGCACCCTTTGGCTTGACTGCTTGTAGACGACACGGTCGGCCTGCAGCGTCGTGTCGCCGTAATAGATTTGGACATTGCCCACGGCCGAGACCTCATCGGCCTCTTGATCGTAGATGAGTTGGTCCGCTTCAACGAGCATCTGCTCGTTTTGATCTGCAAGGCCGAAATCCTGGAATTCCACCAAGCCTTCTTGGGCTTCTTGGGCCTGTGCCATATGCGAGACCGCAACAAGCGCGCTGGTTCCCAGCAACAGGCCGCCAAACAAAGACATGGCCAACACCGGACGACCCCGCCGGACGGCATGCCCGCTGGTTTCTGAAGCGTGTGTTGGTCGGAGGCGCATGTTAGCCATCCTCCTGATGAAGAAGGACCGAAACACTGAACATCATGGCTAGAATGACAGGAAGCCAGGCGGCTGCCATGGCTGAGATTGTCCCGTTTGACCCCAATTCCCGAGTTATGCTGACGAGCACATACAGCACAAATCCAGTTGCGATTCCAATTACAATCATCCTTAATAAATTGCCAAAGCGAAAAATACGCAAAGATACCGTGGCGGCAACGAAAACCATCGCTGCGAAAAAGGCAGGAAGCGCCAGAAGCGAGTGGTATTCGAGCTGATAATGGCGTGTGGGGAGCCCCGCCAACTCGGCCGCGTCGACAAGACCGCGCAGTTCCCAGAACGATGCGGCATCCAAGGACCCGAATACCTCCCGGACCTTTTCGGGCGTCAGATGGGTGCTCAACACATAGGTCGGATAGTCGGTCGTGATTCCGTCGCGCTTCGTTACGCGCGCATCGTTCAGAATCCATCGCCCCGGCAGAAGTTCGGCGCGTGTGGCATCGATGCGCTCAACGAAGTCGTCTTCGCCGGCGAAAACGAAAACGATGACATCGCTCAAAAGCGTGCCGTTTTGCGCCGCTTGAGCAGCATGAATGATGGCTTGGCCGTCGACGCCCTGTTGCCGCAGCCACGGCTTGCCGCGCCCACCTTGCAGGAGGCCTGTTGCCGATCCCCCAAAATACTCTATCCGCATGCGATCATGTTCAGCACGCATCGTGGCTGCGACCGGATTGTAGAGCGTGGCGACGAAAATCCCGCAGAGAACCGCAAAAGCGATCGCAGGTGCGAGAATCTGCCAAATCGAGACGCCCGATGCGCGTGCAACGACAAGCTCAAGCTTCCGGCTTAGATCGAGGAAAGCAATCATGCTCCCGATCAGGATGGCGAACGGAAACACCTCCTCGGCGATCGACGGTGCATGCAACAGGCTTGCTTGAAGAGCCTCCACTGCGCCGGCATTTTCCCTTCCCGCCGCGCGCCTTAGGTTTTCAACGAAATCGACCAGGACGATAAGCGAAAGCACCATCACGAAGAAACCGGCGATGGTTCGCGCAACGCGCATGAACACGTAGCGGAAAAGGATGTTCGGACGAATCATGCCTGCCGTGCCAGCCTTGCCCGAACGAGCTTGGCAATCCGTTCCGCCGCATCTGAAACATGGCCGTAGATCATGTCGTTCAGCTTGCCGGTTTTGATCCGGCCGGTGATCACAAGCACCGAAATGATGCCCGCCGCGATCGGCACGGCGAACACAAACACGATCATGACCGGCGCCAGGGAAGCACCGTTCGTTGCGACAAAGCCGAGAAACCGTACCAGGAAGATCGCCCCGATAGCGGACAGCGTGCTCGCAAGGCGGTGCTCGCGGTTCGAGCGCGGCCGTCCCAGCGCGGCAAATGCAATGAGCGCGAACACGATCGGATAAAGAGGCGAGGCGAACCGGTCGGCCAACTCGGCGTAGAAACTGCCCGGATTTCGCGCATATTGCGGATCGTCGGCCGGTGGATTGAAAAGTTCAATGAGTGAGCGTTCGCGCGGCTTCAGCGATCCCAGCTCCTCATTCTCCGAGAATTGCGAAATGCCAAGCAGATAGCGATCGAACACAACGATCGCGAATTCAGCATTGGCCGGATCGTCGGTACTGTTGGTTTTCCGCTGAACCGAGCCGTCCTGCATGATGAGGATCGGCTCGCCGTTTTCTTCGATGAGATTGGCGCGCTTGGCGAGATAAGTGGAGATGACCTCCGCGCCACGGCGGTCATGCACCATGATACCGAGCATGGTGCCGTCCGGAAGCCTGTCGCGCACATGAAAGGTCATGCCGTCCTGCGGGGTTGAGAACTGGCCTTCGACCATCATCCCGGAGATCAAGTCAGTATTGATCTGCAAGCTGAGCTCTTTGAGCATGCGCCAAGTCGCCGGCACCATATAGAGCGTGCAGAGATACATGAAGATCAAGACAAGGGCTCCGACCATCAAGACCGGACGCATGACGAGGTTGGGCGACGCGCCCGACGCGCCCATCACGATCAGTTCACTGTCGCCGTTCAGCCGGTTAAGGCAGTAGACGCATGCAATGAAGAAACCGATGGGAACAACCACGACAAGCATCGCCGGTAGGCTCAACAATGTTGCTTGGAGAAAAATGAGGAGCGTCTGGCTTTTCGCCGTCAAAAGATCGATCTGCCTCAGAGCCGCCGTGAGCCAGAGAATCGCCGTTAGCGTGAACGTAACAATGACGAGCGTGCCCGCCACTTGCCGGAAAACATAACGTCCAAGTATACCCATTGCGTACCGGTCACGATAATGAGGATGAAGCGCCAAAACGGAGAAGCCGCTTCGCACCGGAAACTCCTCCTTTCTTTTGGCAGAAATGCGACCTTGCTGCAAAGAATGAGGACCGTCGCTTGACGGTCGGCTGGTGACTGAGACCATAAAGACACATAATCCCGCTGCCCCGCCAAAAGCCGAAACACCAGAAAGGATTAGAAGTAATGCCCGCCACGCCGCCGATGCCGAATGTGACTTTTCAAGAACCTGCTCAGCCAGCAGAGGGGGCGGTTCTTCTCCTTACGGGTGAGGGCCCGGAGCTCTCCGCTATGGGAAAGGCGCTTGACGAGGCTCTTGGCGGTCAACTCACACGTGCTGCGAAGGCCGCCGAATTTGAGGGAAAGCCTGGAAAAAGCCTTGAAGTCCTGGCGCCCGGCAATGGGGATATCGCACGCGTCTTTCTCTTAGGCGTCGGTGAGATCGAAGCTGAGGATGAAAACGCTTGGATAAAGCTTGGGGGCGAAATCGCCGGCGCCGGGTTGCCGGGCGAAGGCGATTTGACGGTTCTTGCCGAGCTTGGCGCCGATTCGGTCACGCCGGAGCAGGCGGCTGCAATCGGGGCCGGCATTCGTCTGCGCAGCTACGGCTTTGAGAAATACAAGACGAAAAAGAACGGCAAGAAACCGGCGAAGAAGAAGGCCCGCTCGGTCAAAATCCTCGTGGGCGATTCGAAGGTCGCGAAAAAGGCCTATGCGCGTTCCAACGCCATCGTCTCCGGTGTAACCCTCGCCCGCGATCTCGTGAATGAGCCTGCAAATGCGCTAGGACCTGAAGAGTTTGCCGCCGAGGCGCAAAAGCTCGAAGAACTTGGCGTGACGGTGACGGTGCTCGATGAGGCTGCGATGAAAAAAGAGGGCATGAATGCTCTTTTGGCCGTCGGGCAGGGAAGTGGGCGTCCGAGCCGTCTCGTCACGATGGAGTGGAAGGGCGTTAAAAAGAAATCGGCGCCTGTCTGTTTCATCGGCAAGGGCGTTGTTTTCGACACCGGGGGCATTTCGATCAAGCCGGCGGCGGGTATGGAGGACATGAAGGGCGATATGGGCGGTGCGGCCGCCGTCATCGGCGCGATGAAAGCGCTCGCCACCCGCAAGGCGAAAGCGAATGTTGTCGGCATCATGGGCCTTGTGGAAAATATGCCGGACGGTCTCGCTCAGCGCCCGGGCGACATCGTCACCGCCATGTCGGGGCAAACGATTGAGGTGATCAACACCGACGCCGAGGGACGGCTTGTGCTCGCCGACGCACTGACTTACGCGCAGAAGATGTTTAAACCGGCAGCGATTGTCGATCTTGCGACGTTGACAGGGGCGATTATCGTGGCGCTTGGCCACCAGAACGCCGGTGTCTTCTCCAACGAAGATGCCTTTGCCGCTAAAATCGTTGAGGCCGGCAAGAAGACGGGTGATCTCGCTTGGCACATGCCTCTTTCTTCTGAATACGACAAGCTGATTGATTCGAGGTTTGCCGACATGAAGAACACAGGCGGGCGGTGGGCCGGTGCCGTTACGGCTGCGCAATTCCTCCATCGCTTCGTCGAGAACGGGACCACGTGGGCGCATATGGATGTTGCGGGCACGGCGTTCTCATCCCCGGCGAATGAACTCAACCAGGGTTGGGCCTCGGGCTACGGCGTACGGCTCCTCGACCGGCTCGTTGCCGATCACTACGAAGGCTGAATGCAGCAGATGGCGCTCTCGTGACGGAGGTTCTTTTCTACCACATGCAGCGGCGTCCGGTGGATGCGGTCCTGCCTCCGCTGCTTGAAAAGACCCTGGAAAAGGGCTGGCGGGCCGTTGTCCAAAGCGCATTTCCCGAACGGCTTGCCGCTCTTGATGCGCATCTTTGGACCTACCGTGACGAGAGCTTTCTGCCGCATGCTGCCGCGGACGATCCGGAAGCCGGCGAACAGCCGGTTCTGCTTGCCGCCGATGACGGGAATCTCAACGCGGCCGCGGTGCGATTTCTTATCGACGGAGCTGAGATCGATGACGCGGCCGGTTATGAGCGGATCGTCTATCTCTTCGATGGCCGTGACGAGGAGGGCCTCGGAAAAGCGCGTGCCTACTGGAAAACGATGAAGGACGCCGGCCACGATGTGACCTATTGGCTGGAGGGTGAAGACGGGAGATGGCAGAAAAAGGCATGAAACCGGGACGCCCAGGCGACCCGGACTTTGACGAACGCCGTGCCAAGGTTCGCGACAAACTTGAAGGGCTCGCGGGCGCAAAGGGCGGTGACGAACGTCAGGATTGGTTTGCCCGTGTCTATCGGGAGGCGGGCAACGACCCGGCCATGGTGCCCTGGGCGGATCTCGCCGCCAAGCCGCAACTCGTTTCCTGGCTCGAGGAGAACCCCGGCAATGGCGAAGCGGCCATCGATGTGGCATGCGGTCTTGGCGACAATGCAGAAGCGATTGCCGAGGCCGGTTACTACACCATCGCCTTCGATATGTCGGAGGACGCGGTCCGCTGGGCGATCCAGCGTTTCCCAAGCTCACAGGTTGAATACCGGGTGAACGATCTTTTCGATCTGCCGAGCGATTGGGATGGCGCCTTTGCGCTTGTCCATGAGTGCTTCACCATTCAGGCCTTGCAAGGCGAATTGCGCGAAAAGGCGTTTCCAGCGATCGCCTCGCTTGTCGCGCCGGGCGGTGTGCTGGTCGTGATCGGCTGGGTCGGCGCAAGCGCAGATCACACGGGTCCGCCCTGGCCGTTGACGGAAGCCGAAATGGGGCGCTTTGAGTCCCTCGGCCTTGAGCGGATTGAAACCCTCGAATTCGAAGCGGTCCGCGCGGGCGGAAAAGTCATTCCGCATCAGATGGTGGTTTTTTCCCGCCCCGATTGAATCGGTTTGTGAAGAAATCCGCATAAGCGTTTATGCAGCAATGTCATCGGCGCTTTTCAGGGCCTCATATTTCTCCGACTTTGCGAGCCATTTCTCTTCAGCTTTGTTGAGTGATGCGACCATGTCGGCGCGCTCTTTGGAGAGAACTGCCCCTTTCTCCGGGTCTTTTGTGAAGAGATCCGGGTCGGCAAGCGCATTATCGATGGCCGCAATCCGCTTTTCGGTTGCGATGATGGTTTTGTCTAGGGTGTCGATTTCCTTTTTAAGAGGCGCCAGCTCGGCCCGGCGCTTTGCCAAGAGCTTGCGCTTTTCCTCCTTGGAAAGGCTGGGTTCCTTAGGCGCTTCTTTTGGTTTGTCCGATCGATCGCCCTTGCGGCTGTCGAGGAGAAAGCGCCGGTACTCCTCCATATCTCCCTCGAAGGGTGCGACGGTCCCATTCGAGACGAGCCACAGCCGGTCGGTTGTCGCTTCGATGAGGCGGCGGTCGTGGCTGATGAGGATCACCGCGCCTTCGAACACATTGAGCGCCTGAATAAGCGCATCACGGCTGTCGGCGTCCAGATGGTTTGTCGGTTCGTCGAGGATGAGAAGGTGCGGCCCGTGAAATGTGGCAAGACCGATGAGAAGCCTTGCCTTCTCGCCGCCCGAGAGCTTCTCGGTTGCGGTGTCGGCCTTGTCCGGCCCGAAGCCGAGTTGCGCCGTTCGGGCCCGGATCTGCGCTTCGGTGGCGTCCGGCATCAGGGAGCGGACATGGTCATAAGGGCTTTCGGAGGGGCGCAATTCATCCAACTGGTGCTGAGCGAAATAGGCGACCTCCATCTTGTGGCTGCGTTTGATGCGTCCGCTATCCGATGCCAGCCGCCCCGTCAGAAGTTTTGCGAAGGTCGACTTGCCGTTGCCGTTCGAGCCCAGAAGCCCGATGCGGTCGTCTTGATCGATTCTCAGGTTGAGCGCGCTCAGCACCGGCGCACCCGGCGCATATCCGACGCTGGCCTCTTCCATGGCCACGATCGGCGGTGACAAGGCCTTTGCCGGGTTCGGAATGTCGAAAGGCACAACAGCGGCATCGACCATGGCCGATATCGGCTGCATCTTTTCCAGGAGCTTGATACGGCTTTGCGCTTGGCGCGCCTTTGTCGCCTTTGCGCGGAAGCGGTCGATGAAGCCCTGGATGCGGCGGCGCTCGTCTTCTTGCTTTTTCTTCAGTTTGAGGTTCAGCGCCTGACGTTCCAGGCGCTGGCGTTCGAACCGGTCATAGCCCCCGCGATAGGCGGAGAGCTTGCCGTTTTCCAGATGGATGATGGTGTCGACCGCCGTGTTGAGGAGATCGCGGTCGTGGCTGATGACGAGCACGGTGTGCGGATAGCGCGCCAGATAGGTCTCAAGCCACATCACGCCCTCGAGGTCGAGATAGTTGGTCGGCTCGTCGAGAAGGAGCAGATCAGGTTCGGAAAAGAGAACGGCGGCCAGCGCGATCCGCATGCGCCAGCCGCCCGAAAAGGCACTGCAGCGCTGCTGCTGCGCTGCGTGATCGAAACCGAGCCCTGCGAGGATGCGCGCGGCCCGCGCAGGCGCGGAGTGGGCATCGATATCGGCGAGCCGCGTCTGGATATGGGCGATCTCGTGCGCATCGGTTTCGGTTTCCGCCCGTTGGAGAAGTTCCGCGCGTTCGGTATCGGCGGCGAGCACGAAGTCGAGGAGCGAATGACCGCCGCCCGGCGCTTCCTGCGCCACATGTCCGAGGCGCGCGCCCTTGCGTACGCTGACGGACCCGTTATCCGGCACGGTTTCGCCGAGGATCAGTTTGAACAGGGTCGTTTTGCCGGTGCCGTTCCGCCCGACAAGCCCGGCCCGCGCACCGTCGGGAAGGGCCACGGTCGCTTGATCGAGGAGCGTCCGCGGCCCAATCCGGTATGTCAAATCATTGACGTGAAGCATGATGCGGCGGTTGTGGCGGAAAGCCCTTACCGGATCAAGCGCGAACCGGGCGGTTAGCGATGCCTGGGAACCGCGGGCGCCATCACGCATAGAAGTTCGAACATCAGGTTCGCCGCAGTCACCGAGGTGATGCCGGCCGGGTCGTAGCAGGGCGCGACCTCTGAGATGTCGGCGCCGATGAGGTCGGTGCCTTCAAGCGCGCGGACAAGCATTTGCGCGTCGCGCGGCGTGAGCCCGCCGATTTCGGGAACCGCCGTGCCGGGGCAAAAGGATGGGTCGAGCCCATCGATGTCGATCGTGGCGTAGACGCGGCCTCCGCCCAACACCGCCTTGATTGTTTCGATCGCCGCCGCCCGGCCCATCTCTTCGTATTCGTCGAAGGTGATGATGGTGAAGCCCGCGTCCACGCCGAATTGGATGTCGTTTTGCGAAAAACGGCTGCCGCGCAGCCCAAGCTGCACGACGCGTTTCGGGTCGATCAGCCCTTCTTCGACGCCGCGGCGCATGAAGGTCGCGTGGTTGATCTTGGTGCCGCACATCTCATCGAGCGTGTCGGGATGGCTGTCGATCTGAAAGATACCGGTTGGCTCGTCCTGAGCCAGCGCCCGCAAAATCGGTGTGGGGATCGTGTGATCGCCGCCAATCGTGATCGGCCGGATGTCCAGGGCTTTTAGCTTGGCGAAAAACGCTTCGATATCGGCAATCGACTGGGCGAAGTCGAGGGGGTTCACCGGCGCATCGCCGAGGTCGGCCACGTTGACGAGATCGAAAGGCGCGACGCCTGAGGTCGGGTGCACCATACGGATGAGGCGCGAATACTGGCGCACAAAGGCGGGTGCCTCGCGCGGTCCCGAGCGGTAGTTCACGCCAATATCGAAAGGCACGCCCACAAGCCCGACGTCGATTTCTTCATTCATCTCCACCCGCTTTGCCCGCATGAAAGTCGCCACATCGGCGAAACGGGGCGTAATCGAGGGATCGAGGGGGCGGTATTTCGGATCGGCCATGAAAGCTGCCTCATTTGCGCTTGCGGCGGGAGATTTAGTAGGGATCACTACAGTGCGGCGGATGAAACTGGCAACGGGGAAGGGCATCTCGATGGCGGCATACGACAATCTGAGGATCGATGGCGGTCGGCTCTGGTCGAGCCTCATGGAGATGGCCAAAATCGGCCCCGGCGTCGCGGGCGGCAACAACCGCCAGGCGCTCACCGACGAGGATGCTGAGGGCCGCCGTCTCTTTCAGCGCTGGTGCGAGTCGGAAGACCTCACGGTCGCGATCGATGAAATGGGCAACATGTTCGCCCGGCGCGAAGGATCAGAGCCGGAACTGCCGCCCGTCATGCTTGGCAGCCACCTGGATACCCAGCCGACTGGCGGCAAGTTCGATGGCGTGCTCGGCGTTCTGGCGGCGGTGGAAGTTGTGCGCCGCATGAACGAGGCGGAGATCGCGACGCGGCACCCGGTCGAAATCGTCAACTGGACGAATGAGGAGGGTGGCCGGTTCGCGCCCTCCATGACGGGATCGGGCGTTTTCGCTCAGGCCATGACGCTTGATTATGCCTATGCCTTGACGGACGAGGAGGGCAAAGCCTTCGGCGCGGAGTTGGAGCGCATCGGCTTTAAGGGCGGCAGGCCCTGTCTTCCCAAGGCCATCCATGCCTTTTTGGAGCTCCACATCGAGCAAGGGCCCATCCTCGAGGATGAGGGACTGGAGATCGGTGTCGTCACGCATGGCCAGGGCCTGCGTTGGATGGAATTCACACTAACCGGAAAAGAGAGCCACTCTGGCACGACTCCTATGGCGAAACGCAAGAACCCTGTTCTTGGCATGGCGCGCATCGTCGAGCGCATACAGGCGATTGCGCTCGCACACGGACCGCATGGGGTGGGAGCGGTCGGCCACTGCGAACTCAGCCCCAATTCGCGCAACATCATCGCGGGCGAGGCGGTTTTCACCGCTGATATCCGTCATCCTGACAGACAGGCGCTTCTGTCCATGGAGGAGGATATCCGGCGCGCGGCGCAGGCGATTGCCGATGAGCTTGGACTTGGTTTCGGCGAAAGGAACGTGGGCGCTTTCGACCCCGTGACATTCGATGCAGGTTGCGTATCCGCCGTCCGCAATGCTGCTGAACGCCTTGGCTACACGCACCGCGAGATGGTCTCGGGCGCAGGCCACGATGCTTGCTTCATCAACCGGGTCGCACCCACCTCCATGATTTTCTGCCCCTGTATCGATGGCCTCTCGCACAATGAGGCGGAAGCGATCACCCCCGCCTGGGCTGAGGCGGGGGCGAATGTCTTGTTTCATGCCGTACTCGAAAAAGCCGAAGTGGTTCGGGCTTAGCCGTCAGGGCCGGTTTCAAGCACCGGGTCTTTGTCCTCGACCTCGCGCTGATACTGCATGAGATCGAAAGACGGGGCATCGCCGGTCATCATTGTCAAAAGGCAATGCGCCTGTCCCCGATGATGGGTCTGGTGGTTGAAGAAATGGGATAGGGCGGGCGCGAGCCTTTGCGTGATCCGGCGGGGATTGCTCACCGTCATGAAGGTGATCTTACTTGACAGCTCCGCCGGTGTCAGCCGTTCGATGTAGTTGACAATCCGTATGTCTTCGGCCTCGCGGGCCGCGCGCAGCGCTTTGAAATCATCGAAGAGAATGGCATTCAGCTGTGTTGGGCAATCGCCCTTCCCGGTGAAACGGTGCATCCAGATACGGTCGGCTACGAGCAGATGGTTGAGTGTGCCATGCATTGAGCCAAAGAAAGCGCCTCGATTTGTGCGGTAATCCACATCGCTCAGCTTCGCGACCGCTTCATAAAGACGCTTATTGGCCCACTCATTGGCATGGGCAAGCATTTTACATGGGCAAGCATTTTAAAGGTGGCGTTGAGACACTCCGTTCCATCCATGGGTCCGCTCCAACCTTCTGTTGCAACAGCAAGGCTATCCCTGGGAAAAAGGACAGTATAGCTGTCATGTCGCATGGATGCCATGCGGGTGCACCCAATCGCGCGGACGTGTCTTTTGCCGGGCGCGTGATCGGCTATGGTGCCGCCGAGCTACGACGGCAAGGCATCTGTTGGAGGGGACCATGACCATTAAACTCTACGATCTTTGCGGCCGGGACGATCGGCGCTTCAGCCCCTATTGCTGGCGCGCGCGCATGGCGCTTGCCCATAAAGGGCTTGGGTTCGACGCGATCCCGACCCGCTTCACGGAAATCAAGGACATTGCCGGCGGCGGCCATGGCCGCATCCCGGTGATCGATCATGACGGTACGGTTGTTGCCGATAGCTGGGCGATCGCCGTTTATCTGGAAGAGACTTTCCCGGATGCTCCGGGCCTGTTCAAAGGAGAGGGCGGCATGGCCGCCGCCAGGTTCATCGAGGGGTGGGCCAACGGCGTGCTGATACCGGCTGTCGCACCCCTTATCGTCAAGGATATCCACGACATCGCCTGCGACGAGGACCGCGATTATTTCCGGCAAAGCCGCGAGAGCCGGTTCGGCAAGACACTTGAGGACGTGCAGGCGGGCCGGGAAGAACGGCTGGAGTTCTTCCGCGGCGTTCTGATGCCGTTGCGGTTGATGTTGCGGTCACAGCCCTTCATTGGCGGAGAGAGCCCGCTTTATACGGACTATATGGTTTTCGCGACGCTGCAATTCTCCCGCGTCGCGAGCCCCTTTGCGCTGCTTGATGCTGAAGATCCGGTTCACGAATGGTTCGAGCGCTGCCTCGATCTCCATGATGGCTTGGGGCGCGCCATGCCGGCGGCCGTTTAAGGGCAGGCAGCGTCAAGCGCTGCTGTCCTTGAAGGCAGCGCCGCCCTCCGCTATACACCGCGCGACCATTTCGGGGCTTAGGGCTGCGCACACGCCCTGACCGCAATTCAAAACACGCACAAAAGGAAACCGATCATGGCGATCGAACGCACGTTTTCGATCATCAAGCCCGATGCCACTCGCCGCAACATCACCGGTAAAATCATCGACCGCTTGGAAGAGGCAGGCCTTCGCGTTGTTGCGCAAAAGCGCATCCATATGACGAAGGAACAGGCCGAAGGCTTTTATGCGGTCCACAAGGAGCGCCCTTTCTTCAACGATCTCGTTACGTTCATGACGTCGGGGCCGGTCGTGGTGCAGGTGCTTGAGGGTGAGGGCGCCATCGCCCGCAACCGCGAGGTCATGGGCGCGACCAATCCGAAGGATGCCGCGCCGGGCACGATCCGCGCCGATTTTGCCGAGAACATCGAGGCCAATTCGGTTCACGGATCGGATGGACCCGATACCGCCAAGGAAGAGATCGCATTTTTCTTTTCCGGCGGTGAGATCGTCGGCTAAGCAGCGTTTGCGCAAGGCAGAGGCAGCGAATGTCTGCCTCCGCCCTTCGCCGCTGCGCTCCGAGGCTTCTGGCCAAAGGAGCCAGCGCTAGGACCGGTGTCAGTTTACTTCTGACACCGGTATGGCCCCGATCTCGATGAGCGCGGCGCGAACCACGCTTGTGCGCTTCCGCAGATCGGTTTGCGGGTCGGGCATGTCGAGATTGAAGGCGAAGATGTAGGTTTCGGGGCCTTCCGGCTTAACCGTTTCCACCCAACCCACATACCAGCCGAGATGCGGCCGTTCCGGATCGGCCCGCCAGCCGGTTTTGGCGAAGAGCGTCCAACCCTCGCCGTGATCGGCCCGCATGATCTCGCGCCCGATCTCATAAGTCCAGTCGGAGAGGGGAAGCTGACGTGTGGCGAGCCGTGCGAGGAACGCAATCTGCTCGCGTGCCGAAATCTGCAGCGGTCCGCGCAGCCAATAGCTCGTCAGGTTTTCCGGTCCGCCGACATCTTGATTGCCGTAGCCGAACCGTTTGATCCATTTCGCCATGGCCGCTTCGCCAAGCTGCGCGGCGATCTCTTGGTAGACCCAAACGGCGGAGTTCTTGTAAGCGTTCGCCAGACTCTGGTCCCGGTTCCAGACGTCGAAGGATCGTTGAACACCGTCCCACTTGAAAACGGAGCTGGCGTCATCAGCCAGCCCGGTTTCCAGCGCAATCAGCGTGTGGGGAATCTTCGAACTGGAGGCGGGCTCGAAACGCTCGTCGATCCGGTCGACGTTGAGGGACCATTCCGTGCCATCTTCCAGACGCCGGATGAGAAGCGCGGCCCTGGACGGATCGATGTCTTCGCTCTCCACGATCTCCAGCAACACAGCCGTTTCATCGGCTTCGGCTACGCTTGTTGCCACGGCACCAAGCATTGCGGCCGAAAGCAGCAAAGCAAAGACAGACCGCGCCGTGGCGCCGGCGAAAGCCTTCCGGCTTTCAGCACGTGTCATACGTTCCATGATAAGTTCCCATGATTGACCCCAAGGCTTCCATAGCGCGTTTGGCTCGCATAGTCTGCCGCCGCAAAAGAGATAACTGGGATGCGCCATGAACATCGCTGTCACGCCGAAAAAGGCTTTGTCCGCTTGTCCGCATGACTGTCCGTCCACCTGTGCACTTGAGGTGGAAGTGCTTGACGAGAAGACCATCGGGCGGGTCCGCGGTGCGGATATGGCGTACACGGCGGGTGTCATTTGCGCCAAGGTCGCGCGCTACGCCGAGCGCATCCACCACCCGGACCGGCTCTTGAAGCCGTTGCGGCGCAAGGGCGAAAAGGGCGCCGGCGATTTCGAGGAAATCTCCTGGGACAACGCTCTCGACAACATCGCTGAGGCGTTCCTCAAGGCGGAGGCCGAATACGGCCCGGAGACCGTCTGGCCCTATTTCTACGCGGGCACCATGGGCCTCGTTCAGCGTGACGGCATTCACCGCTTACGGCACGCGAAGCGCTATTCCGGCCAGTATGACACCATCTGCACGAACATGGCCTGGAATGGTTGGGTTGCCGGTACTGGCAAGCTCGCGGGCGCCGATCCGCGCGAGATGGCGAAGTCCGATTGCGTTGTCATCTGGGGCACCAATCCGGTGAATACCCAAGTCAATGTGATGACCCATGCGACCCGCGCGCGCAAAGAACGCAGCGCGATGATCGTTGCTATCGACGTCTATGAGAACGACACCGTCAAGCAGGCGGATTTGCCCTTGGTTCTGCGGCCGGGAACGGATGCGGCGCTCGCCTGCGCGGTCATGCATGTGCTTTTCCGCGACGGACATGCCGATTGGGCCTATCTCGAGCAATACACAGACGATCCGAAAGGTCTTGAGGCGCATCTGAAGGAGAAGACACCCGAATGGGCGGCTTCGCTCACCGGTCTTTCCGTAAAGGAGATCGAAGCCTTTGCCGCGCTTGTCGGCACGACGAAGCGGACCTTCTTCCGGCTCGGCTATGGTTTCACCCGCTCGCGCAATGGGGCGATCGCCATGCACGCCGCCTCATGCATTGCTGCTGTGACCGGCGCATGGCGATTTGAGGGTGGCGGCGCGTTCCACAACAACGGCGCGATCTACACCTTGAACAAGACGATGATCGAAGGCTCAGACGTCCGCGATCCGTCCGTCAGGCTTCTCGATCAGTCGCGCATCGGGCCTATCCTTTGCGGAGAGACCGGTGATCTGCAAGGCGGCCCGCCCGTGACCGCCATGCTGATCCAAAACACTAACCCCATCTCCGTCGCGCCGGAACAGCGCAAGGTGAGACAGGGGCTCGCGCGTAGCGATCTCTTCGTCTGCGTGCACGAGCAGTTCATGACCGAAACGGCGAGAATGGCCGATATCGTTCTGCCAGCCACGATGTTTCTCGAGCATGACGACATCTATAAGGGGGGCGGGCACCAGAACATCCTGCTTGGCCCGAAGCTGGTCGATCCACCGGGGGAGGCGCGCGAGAACGATTTCGTCCAGAAGGAAATCGCAAAGCGCGTCGGCGCGGATCATCCGGGTTTCTCCATGTCGCCGCGCGAGCACATCGACTGGATGCTGCAGGCGTCCTGTTTCGGCGATCTGGCAGAACTTGAGGCAAGCGGCTGGAAGGACGTGCAGCCGCCCTTTGAAGACGCGCATTACATCAACGGCTTTGCTTGGCCGGACAGGAAGTTCCGGTTCAAGCCGGACTGGTCGGCCTTTACGGGCGTGACGGGTGGGCCGATGGGCCCTTGGGCCGATGCCCCCGCATTTCCGGACCATTGGGCGGTGATCGAAGAGGCCGATGAAGCGCATCCCTTCCGCTTGGTGACGGCGCCCGCGCGCTCCTTCCTCAATTCGTCGTTCACCGAGACGCCGGGGTCGGTCAAAAAGGAAGGGCGCCCGGAAGCGCTCATTCATCCCGATGATGCCGAAGCGCTTGGGCTTTCCGACGGCGGCCGGATTCAACTTGGCAATAAACGCGGCGAAGTTGTTGTTTTCGCGAAGCTTTTCGCAGGTGTCCAACCGGGTGTCGTAATTGCCGAAGGCATCTGGCCGAATGACGCCCATGAAACGGGTGAGGGGATCAATACGCTGACGGGCGCCGACCCCGTCGCACCCGCGGGCGGTGCCGCCTTCCACGACAACAAGGTGTGGGCGAGGGCGTTGTAAGGGCTATCAGACGCCGCCATCACACATCAAAACGCCGGTGTCCTCAGCCGCTTTCGCATCGAGCCGAATCACACGTTCGTTCCTGACCTGGACCTTGCCGGCTGAGACCAATTCCAGCGCCCGCGGGTAGATTTGGTGCTCGGCTGCGAGAATGCGGGCTGAGAGCGCATCTTCGGTGTCGGTGTCGAGAACGGGCACCGCCGCCTGGATGATGATCGGTCCGTCATCCATGTCGGAACGGACGAAATGGACGGTGCAGCCGGCAAGCTTCACACCTGCTTCGAGCGCACGCCTGTGCGTGTGGAGCCCCTTGAACGCCGGAAGAAGGGATGGATGGATGTTGATCATGCGGTCGCGCCAGCCTGCAACAAAATCCGGCGTCAAGAGCCGCATGAAACCGGCAAGGCACACCATATCGATTCGATAGGATTTAAGGAGCCGGTCGATCTCCGCATCGAATGTTTCGCGGTGAGCGAAATCGCGGTGATCGACGACAGCGGTTTTGATCCCTTGCGCGCTTGCCGAAGCAAGGCCGGCCGCATCCGCTTTGTTCGAGACAACAAGCACGATTTCGGCCGGATAATCAGGGGCTTTCGACGCTTCAATGAGAGCGGCCATGTTCGAGCCGCGTCCGGAGATTAGGACGGCGACCCGTTTCTTCGCCGCGCTCACGGCAGTTCCCACTGAAGGCCGTCGACGGTGACCGCTTTTCCATCGCCCGGCCGTGCAATGATCTCGCCCGCCGCAAAGGCGGGCATGCCGTTTGCGTTGAGATCGGCGATGATGGCGTTGCGTCCTTCGGGTGGCGCGACGACCACCATGCCGACGCCGCAATTGAAGGTGCGCAGCATTTCATCGTCGGCGATTTGGCCTGCGTCTTTCAGCCAGGAAAACACGGCCGGAACCGGCACTGGCGACAGGTCGAACGCCGCCCCGGTGTTTTCAGGCAGTACGCGCGGGATGTTCTCGATCAGTCCGCCGCCCGTAACATGCGCAAACGCTTTAACCGCATGCCCGTTGCGCAGAAGCCGAAGCAGTGGCTGCACGTAGATCCGCGTCGGGGTGAGCAGCGCGTCCGCCAGCGACATGGAGGATTCGAACGGTGCGGCCGCATCCCAGGCGAGACCTTCGCGCTCAACCACGCGGCGGATGAGCGAAAAGCCGTTGGAGTGGGCCCCGTTTGAACGAAGCGCGATCAGCGTATCGCCCGGCTCAATCTGCGCGCTCGGCAAAAGGTGCCCCCGTTCCGCCGCCCCGACGGCGAAGCCGGCAAGGTCGTAGTCGCCACTGGCGTAAAGGCCCGGCATCTCCGCGGTCTCGCCGCCGATGAGTGCGCAGCCTGCCTCGCGGCATCCCATTGCAATGCCGGAGATGATATCGGCCGCGAGCGCCGGGTCGAGCCGCGCTGTGGCGAAGTAGTCGAGAAAGAACAGGGGTTCGGCGCCCTGCACGACGAGATCGTTGACGCACAGGGCGACAAGGTCGATTCCCACCGTCTGATGCCTGCCGCTGTCGATGGCGATCCTTAGCTTGGTGCCGACGCCATCTGTTGCCGCGACCAAAACCGGATCGTCGAAACCGGCCTTCTTCAGGTCGAACAAACCGCCAAACCCGCCAATCGCGCCCATCACGCCTGGGCGGTCGGTCGATTTCACGGCTGGTTTTAT
>JAKSCL010000108.1 GCA_022360615.1 Hyphomicrobiales bacterium | reverse complement strand
GGACCGCGCCGTGCTGGTCGACTGCCTCACCCTGTGGCTCACCAACCTGATACTTGCTGAAAACGAAGATGCCGGTGCGCGCGAAACGGCCTTTCTCGATGCGCTCGCCCACGCCTCAGGCCCCGTTGTCCTCGTTTCGAACGAAGTCGGTCTCGGCATCGTGCCGGACAACGCGCTCGCCCGCGATTTCCGCGACCGGGCCGGGCGCCTGAACCAGTGGACCGCGGACATTTGCGATGCGGTCTATTTCATCGCCGCGGGCCTGCCGCTCGCGCTCAAAACACCTCTTGAAGAAAGCGAAGCTCCATGAACGCACCTGCCAAAATCCCCGCGACCATCGTCACCGGCTTTCTCGGAGCGGGGAAGACGACGCTCATCCGCCGGCTTTTGGGCCAGGCGAATGGCCGCCGGATCGCGCTCATCGTCAATGAGTTCGGCGATATGGGCTTTGATGGCGAACTTCTGTCCGATTGCGGCGATGCGGCCTGCGGTAAGGACGATATTGTGGAGCTCACGAATGGCTGCATCTGCTGCACGGTGGCGGACGATTTCCTGCCGACCATGGAAGCGCTGATCGCCCGCGATCCCGCGCCCGATCATATCATCATCGAAACCTCGGGCCTCGCCTTGCCGCAACCGCTTGTCGCCGCCTTCGGCTGGCCGACCGTGAAACACCGGGTGACGGTCGATGGCGTGGTTTCCGTCGTCGATGCGGCAGCCGTAGCGGACGGCCGGTTCGCGCACGACCATGACGCGCTCGATGCGCAACGGGCAGAGGATGAATCGCTCGACCATGAAAGCGCGATTGAAGAACTGTTTGAGGATCAGGTGAAATGCGCCGATCTCATCATGCTGTCGAAATGGGATCTCGTCGACGAGGAAGCGCTGGCACGCGTGCGCCACACGGTCGATCACCACAGGCGGAATGCGGCTGAGATCATCAAAGCGCCGCGAATGGACACAGCGCTCACCCCGCTCTTCGGGCTTCTCTCGGCGGCGGAGGACGATCTCGTCTCGCGCAAAAGCCACCACGACGACGATCATGACCACGATCACGATGACTTCGAATCGCATGTGATTGAGGGCGTCGCCGCTGCGTCCCTTCAGGATGTGGAGCGGATCGTGGCGGAGATGGCCGCCGTCGACGGCGTTCTGCGGGTCAAGGGGCGGGTGGCCGTCTCCGGCAAGGCGCCCGCCATCGTCCAGGCCGTCGGCCCGCGGGTCGATGTCTATTTCGACCGTCCGGGCTCCGAAGCGCCGGGCCGGCTTGTCGTCATCGGCGAGAAGGGCTTTGACCGCGACAAGCTGATGGCGTCCGCCGGATAGGTTCATGCACCTCCTTCTCGCCAAAGACGGGCTGATCGACGATGGGTCCGAGCCCATCGATCTCGGCCAGTCGCCTGCCGAAGTGGTGATCTACAGTGCCGCCGACACGGAGATCGCGGCACTTGCGATGGCGTTCCAGGGGCGGGGCGAACGCGCTTTCACGTTGCGGATCGCAAACATCACGGCGCTGCAGCACCCGTTTTCGGTCGATCTTCACATCGAGAAAACGGCGGCGAGGGCGAAGCTCATCATCGTGCGGGCGCTGGGCGGGGCAGGCTATTGGCCTTACGGCCTCGACCGGCTGATCGAGACCGCGCGCGGCAATGGCGCGATCATGGTCACCGTGCCGGGCGATGACCGCGCCGATCCGGCTCTCTCGGCCTATTCGACCGTATCTCCCGACAGGGCCGACCGGGTTTGGCGTTATCTGAAGGAAGGCGGTGCGCCGAACCTTACCGCGCTGTTTGACCTTATCGACGGGATGCTTGGAAGGGCCTGCCGCGAACCCGCGCCGCCCATGCCGCTGGGAAAGTGCGGTATTTACTGGCCGGGATTGACCGATCCCGATCTGAGTGTCGTCCTTAAAGCCCAGCCAAAGGAACGCCCATTGGCGGCGCTGGTTTTCTATCGGGCGCTCATGCAGGACGCCTCGCTGGGCCCCGTCGATGCGCTGATTGAGGGGCTCGATGCGGAGGGCGTGAACGCGCTGCCCCTTTATGTCTCGAGCTTGAAGGATAGGGCTTGTGCTGTTTTCATCGAAGAGACATTCGCGGCCCATTCGCCCGACGTGGTGTTGAACGCGACGGCCTTTGCCGTCTCCAAGGCAGGCGTGGAACATGCGCCCACGCCGCTCGATGCTTTTCAAGCGCCCGTGTTTCAGACGGTTTTCTCGCGGAGCACGGAAGAAGCCTGGCGCGAGAGCAGCCGCGGGCTTTCATCCCGCGATCTTGCGATGCATGTGGTGATGCCGGAGGTGGATGGACGCATCCTCACGCGCGCCGTCTCCTTCAAAAAAGATAAGGGCTTCGACGATCTGACCGAGGCGCGGATCGTCACCCATCAGCCGCTTCAAGATCGCGTCTCCTTTGTCGCTCAGCTTGCGGCCAATTGGGCGCGGCTGCGGCGGACGAAAGCGCAGGACAGGCGCGTTGCTCTCACCCTCGCCAACTATCCCAACAAGGACGGGCGTATCGCCAATGGGGTCGGGCTCGACACGCCCGCGAGTGCGGTAACGGTGCTGAAGGCACTACAAGCGGCGGGATACACGGCCGAGGACGCGCCGGGAGACGCCAAGGCGCTGATTGAACGCTTGCTCGCGGGGCCGACCAATGCCGCGGTGAGGGACGGCGGCGCTACGCTTTCGCTCGCCGATTACCTGAGTCATTACAACGCGCTACCCGAACCGGTTCAGACCCAGATTCAAGCGCGTTGGGGCGCAGCGGACAGGGATCCGTTTGTGCGTGATGGCCAGTTTCACCTCCCCATCCAGATATTCGGCAATGCGGCGGTGATGATCCAGCCCGCGCGCGGCTACAATATCGATCCGAAAGACAGCTATCACGATCCCGATCTCGTGCCGCCGCATGGCTATCTGGCGGCCTATATCTGGCTGCGCGCGGTGTTCGGGGTTCACGCGCTTGTTCATCTCGGCAAGCATGGCAATCTCGAATGGCTGCCCGGAAAGGCGCTCGCCCTTTCAGAAGACTGTTTTCCGGAAGCCGCCATGGGGCCGGTGCCGCATCTCTACCCCTTCATCGTGAACGATCCGGGCGAGGGGGCGCAGGCGAAGCGGCGCACATCGGCCGTCATCATCGACCATCTGACGCCGCCTCTGACCCGGGCTGAAAGCCATGGCGCGGCAGCCCATCTCGAAACGCTTCTCGATGAGTATGTGCTTGCCGAAGGGCTCGATCCGCGCCGGGCCGAACACCTCTTGCGCGACATTCTCGATCATGTGCAAAGCCACGGCTTCGACCGTGATATCGGGCTGAACCTCGACGGTCCTGAAGCCGATGTGATCGCCACCCTCGACAATCATCTCTGCGATTTGAAAGAGCTGCAAATCCGCGACGGGCTGCATGTGCTTGGAGAAAGCCCGGAAGACCAGTTGCGCGCCGATCTGACGACGGCGGTTGCGCGCGTGCCCCGCTCCGGCGAAAGCGCCGCGGCCCGATCGCTGCACCGGGCGATTGCGGAGGATCTCGGCCTTGAGGACTTCGATCCGCTTGATTGCGATTTCGGCGCGCCATGGGATGGCGAAAAGCCGGTTGTGCTCGCTTCGCTCTCAAACGATCCATGGCGCATTGCGGGCGACACGGTGGAAAGGATCGAACTTCTGGCGCACGCGCTCGTGGCGGTGGAAATGCCGTGCCTTGAAGAGTGGACCGCGACGCGCGCCGTCCTCGATTGGATAGACGGTACGCTCAAGCCCCGGATCGATGCCTGCGGGCATGATGAGATTGCGGCGCTTCTCAACGGACTTGATGGAGGCTTCGTGAGGCCCGGCCCGTCCGGCGCGCCGAGCCGTGGCCGCCCCGACGTTCTGCCGACCGGACGGAACTTTTACGCCGTCGACGTGCGCGCTGTTCCAACCAAGGCGGCCTATGCGCTTGGCAGTCTCTCCGCCGAACGCCTGGTTGAGCGCTACGTCCAGGACCATGGGGAGTGGCCGAAGGCCATGGCCCTTTCGGCCTGGGGCACATCCAATATGCGCACGGGCGGGGACGATATCGCCCAGGCGCTTGCGCTCATTGGGGCGCGGCCTCTCTGGGAAGAGGCGTCCGGACGCGTCACCGGTTTTCAGGTCGTCCCTTTGAGCGAACTCCAGCGCCCGCGTGTCGACGTCACCTTGCGCATTTCAGGTTTCTTCCGCGACGCCTTCCCGCAGTTGATCGACCTCTTCGATTCCGCTGTCCGCGCCATCTCAGAGCTTGAAGAACCGAGCGCGCAGAATCCCTTAGCGGCGAATGTTGAGAAAACGATTCAGTCCCTCGGCGAAGTGGGGGATCACGCCCGGCGGCTCGCCACCTACCGCGTCTTCGGCTCCATGCCGGGGGCTTATGGTGCCGGGCTGCAAGCCCTCATCGATGAAGGCATCTGGGAGGGGCGCAGCGAGCTGGCGGAGGCGTTTCTGGTCTGGGGCGGCTATGCCTATGGCGCCGGCAGCGAAGGCAAAGCGGCGCGTCCGCTCCTTGAAGAGCGCCTAAAATCGGCTGATGCCGTCATCCATAATCAGGATAATCGCGAGCACGATCTTCTCGATT
>JAKSCL010000140.1 GCA_022360615.1 Hyphomicrobiales bacterium | reverse complement strand
TCAACCTCATCGAGAACACCGCGCCTGGCGGTTTCAAACTGCGAAAGCGCGCGATCGAGAGGTCCGGCATTAAGCAAAGCTCGCAATTGCTGATCGGAAAAGTCTTGCACGACAGCAAGACGCTCGGCACCGAACACGCGTTCAACATTAACCAAATCCACACCAACTGCGGATGCGGCGCGAAGCTGTTCGGCCTGCGCTCTGCGGATCGCGGCAATCTGTGCCGCTGCCCCGTTTTCTAATTCCGCGAGTTGAAGAGCAAGATCTTGCT
The DNA here is from genome assembly GCA_022360615.1 of Hyphomicrobiales bacterium. Lineage (GTDB taxonomy): Bacteria > Pseudomonadota > Alphaproteobacteria > Rhizobiales > JAKSCL01 > JAKSCL01. Next base: position 3,700 of record JAKSCL010000140.1, on the reverse strand, counting down.
CAAGCTCGGCACGCAACAACCCTATTGCGCGAACCCGATCACGCTCGATATCGGCGAGACGTGCTTGCGCGAAGCCGAGATCCTCCGCCGTCTCGCTCAGCGCCGCGAACGTGTCGTTGATCTCGCTGGCTTGCGTCTCGATCTCGTTGAAAGTCACGCCGATGCGTTGGAACTCTTCCAGTTGTTCGATCTGCTGGACGGCCTCCTGAACAGAATCCGCGCCCCTTGTCGCCGCTTCCATGGCTGGCGACAGACCATGCATGCCGCCAGCTAGCGCCTGTACGGCGAAGAGAGCGGCCTCTGTCTCCTCCTTGAAAGTCCCGACCTGCCCCGCCGCTTCAACCGTGATCTCGCCTGTCTCCTCAACGACGCGGGCTGTGACATCAAGCGCGCCTTGGAAAGTGCCTACTGCATCAGTGATATCCATGACTCCCTGTTCTACAGATCGCAAAACTCCGAGGGAGCGTTCGACGTCTCCACCGTCTCTCGCGGTTTGTCCCATGATTGAAAGGCCGTCGGCGGTAATCCTGCCGGTCGCCCGGGACATCGGATCAGGATCGTCACGGCGTCTTAAAAGACCCATGGCAAGGGGTGCGGCAACCGCGGCGATCGGCAGGGCGACCGATGCGATGGACGCGATCGAGGCCGCGCCGGCGGCGGCTCCGGCAGCACCCGATGCCCCCGCGGCCGAGGCGCCGCCGCCGAACAGGCGGCCGAGACCGCTGAAAAACCCGCCCGCCGCTTGACCGGCGCCGCCCTCGAGACCTGCCGCGCCGGCGCGCGACACGCCGAACAGGCCGGGCGCGCCTTGCACGGCCTGCGTGACGATCGGGACTATGATCGCGTTCTTCGCCGCTTCCGCCGCCAGATCAGCGACGGTGCGCAGGAAGGTATCCTCGAAGAATTGCAGGAAATCCGTGTGCTCACCGCGCAAGCTGTCGTAAAAGATATCGCCGAGCGCACCCGTTGCTCTATTTGCTATTTCATTAACCGTTCGAACAGCTTCTCTCGCTGCTTCGTTTTCTTGACGAATAGCATCGGCCGATAGCTTCCTTTGTTCTTTTGCGCGGGCGTTGGCGGTTTCCGCCTGCTCTAGTGCGACACGATAATCGGCCAACGTCGTCGTCAGCGCCTGCCCGCTGACACCTGCCGCGCGCAGGCTGACCTCCATGTTCATAACCGCCGCGTCGACGCTTGTAATAGTCCCGGACGCCGCCTGCGCTTCTAGACCGAGTTCGCGAATACGATCTTCCGCCTGAGCCAAAGCACCTTCAGCTGTACGCGCTGCTTTTTCGATTTCTTCCATGCTTTGCGGCAGACGGCCCGCCTTGCGGAAGTATTCCTCGAGTTCTTCATTCGTGAGCTTCAGAGAATCGATGTCTGGCAGACCCAAATTGCGCTCAAAGCGACCTTCACCAATGACAGGCATGTCACCAAAGTCAGCCGCTGAATGACCAGGCTCAAGAAGATCCCGCAACAACTCGCGCTCACGCTTAAGCGCTGCAATCCGCCTTTCTACAATTGGGCCGATACCAACCTGCTCAAGCAGTCGGATTTCATCGTTCAGCGCATTCAACTGTCCCTGGCCTTCAGCAGCCTCGTTGATCTGTCCAAGCGCGTCTGCGAGTAAGTTTACGACTTCGGTGAGCCGGGTCATCCGAACGATGTTGCCGCCAAGGCGCTCAAATGAAATACTCAATTGTTCATTGAACGTATCGTATGCGCCGGAGAGTGTTCCTGAGGCTGCCGCTTCACCGGCGCCACCGACCTGCGCGGCAACCGCGGCTATGATTTCCTGCTGCGCTTCAAAGCGGCGGCCGGTCCGGTCAAGCCGCTTGATCAACTCAATCTGATCTTGCGAAAATGAAACGCCGACGCGCCGCAGATTTGTGAGATTGATCGCCGGGTCTTCCAGCGCTTTGGCGAGCTGCACCGCGCTGGAAGATAGGTTGCCAAATCCGGACGCCGCCAGATCCTGTGCCAGCCGAAGTGTGTCCTCGAACACTTCACCGCTGATTGATCGAAACGTTAGAAGGGTGTTAGCGGCTTCCCGCACTTCTCGCGTAGAGGCCAAAGTGTTGATGCCAATATCACGAGATAATTCCTCGATCGTTGCCAGTGTCTGACCCGCTGCACCCCCTGTCGTGCGCAATAACTGCTGTGTGGTCGATTGAACGCGTTCCAGTTGAGCAAAGGCGCGGATTGAACCGCTTATTGCTACTGTTAAAGACCCAAAACCAACGGTTAATCCCGCACTACCGGCAACAACCGCAGCCAGCCGGGCGGCGGACGCGGCAGATCGAGTAAAAGAGGCACTCGATGTTCGCCCGAAGTCCCGCGTAGCTCTTTCAGCCCGAGCAGACGCCCCGCCCATTTTGTCGAGGTCGCGCGTTGCGCGCTTCAACGGCTGAGAGTCCACAGCGTAACCTAGCCTTGCTATATCCATGATCTTTGTCGCCAAAAAGGTTTTCAGTATCCTGGAGCATGCTCAGAAGTGACACGCGGGCTCTCACGCATTTTGTAAGGTGACGCTTGACAAGTAAATTGTCAGGCTATACCTTACATTCATGATCAAGAGCATTCGGCACAAGGCGCTTCGTAACTATTGGACCAAGGGCGAAACCAAAGGTCTAAACGCCAATTGGCTTCCGAAGCTGCGCATCGTCCTGGATGCCCTTGAAGCTGCTCAAGAGCCCGACGAGATGAACTTTCCGGGTGCGCACTTTCACCCCCTCAAAGGCGATCTGGCCGGGTTCTATTCCGTTCGCCTGACAGGGAACTACCGTGTTATCTTCCAGTCGGAGGAAGACGGTTTCACACTGGTTGATATCGTGGACTATCACTGATGATCGAACGTCACTCATCCATCCCGCCGACGCATCCGGGCGAACTGTTGCGTGAAGTCGTGCTTCCTGCCGTCGATATGAGCAAAACCGACATCGCTCATGCCTTGCAGATTTCGCGTCAGACTCTCTACGACATACTCAACGAGCGTCAGCCCGTCACCGCTGAGATGGCCGTTCGCTTCGGCAAGCTCTTTGGCAATGGTCCCCGCCTCTGGATCAACATGCAAAGGGCCTATGATCTGGCGAAAGCAGAAGAAGCGGTTGATGTATCCGCCATCCCGACATTGCAGGCGTCTGCGAAGTGACCCCCGAGGAAGAACAAGAAGAACTCGCCAAGTTCGATGAACTCGGCGAAGACGAAGTCCGCAAACGGCTAGATGCAGGCTACATCTGCCACCCAAAGCGAGTGGCCCTTGCAGCGGGGTGGCTGCGACGCCAGGAAAAAACCGCTTCTGAAGAACGCGAACGACATCTAGCCAAACAACAGGCGGAAGAGATGGAGATTGCCCGTTCTGCAAAAGAGGCTGCGTGGGAATCCGCAAAAGCCGCCAAGCGCGCCAATGAACTCTCTGCCCGCTCAAATCTCATTGCCTGGATCGCTCTGGCTATAGCGCTTGTTGCGCTAATCACACCCTTTGCTTTGCGGAGCGAGGACCGCGTCAGCCCCTCTCCCGCTCCCGCGCCTGAATATCAGCCCGTTCCTGATTGATCGCGGTACAAAAGGCTTGATCGACTTGACGAAGTATCGCCATTTCCCCGATCGTGATCTGCGTGCCGGTGCAGGCCAGCCAAGCCGCGATTTCTGTATAGGAGAATCTCTGCGGGCCATCGTTCCAAATCCGCGAGGAATTCAG
>JAKSCL010000204.1 GCA_022360615.1 Hyphomicrobiales bacterium | reverse complement strand
GGCGTTCGCGCAACGGTTGTTCAGCGGCCTCCGGCCACGTCGAAAAGCGAGCAGGTGACATAGCTCGCCTCGTCCGAGGGAAGCCAGAGGATCATCGGGGCGACCTCGTCGGCCGTGCCGCCGCGCAGCATCGGCACGCCGGGGGCGGTGCGCGCGATCCGGTCGGGCACGCCGGAAAGAGTATGGATTTCAGTGTCTATGAAGCCGGGCCGTACCGCATTCACCCTAACGCCTTCTGCGGCGACCTCCTTGCCAAGGCCGTTCGTCATGGAATCGATGGCCCCCTTTGTGGCGGCATAGTCCACATAATCGCCGGGCGAGCCGGTGCGCGCCGCCGCCGATGACAGATTGACGATCGCGCCGCCCTTGCCGCCATATCTGGTCGACATGCGCCGCACCGCGTGCTTCGCGCAAAGAAAGCTGCCGATCACATTGATAAGGAACATCTTTTCGAGGCGGCTTGCGGGCATCTCGTCGACGCGCATGGCTTGATCGAGGATGCCGGCATTGTTGACGAGGGCGTCGATGGTGCCGAGCTTTTCATCCACCGTTTCGAATATCGCCGCGACATCATCCTCGATGCTCACATCGCCCTGAACCGAAATGGCCCTGCCGCCTTCGCCGTTGATCGCTGCGACAACCTCATCGGCAGCGGCCCGGTTCTTCGTATAGTTGACGGCGACGGCATAGCCGCGCTTGGCCGCCAGTCTTGCGGTCGCGGCGCCGATGCCGCGGCTGCCGCCGGTGATCAGCATGATTTTCATCGTTGTGGCCTTTCAGGGTCGCGGGCGGGGATAAGGCATGACGCGCCCTCCCATGGCAGATGGGAATCGGGTTATGATTGGGAATGCAGCAATATCACGACCTTTTACAGCGTATCCTTGTTGACGGGGTGCGCAAGGACGACCGGACCGGCACCGGGACGCTGTCGATCTTCGGCCATCAGATGCGCTTTGATCTGAGTGACGGCTTTCCGCTTGTGACGACAAAGAAACTGCACCTGAAGTCGATCATCCATGAACTCTTGTGGTTCCTCGCCGGCGACACCAATATCCGCACGCTCAATGCCAACGGCGTGACGATTTGGGATGAGTGGGCCGATGAGAAAGGCGATCTGGGCCCTGTCTATGGGCACCAATGGCGCTCCTGGCCGACGCCCGACGGCCGGGCGATCGACCAGATCGCGCAAGTGGTGAGCGCGATCCGCTCCAATCCCGATTCAAGGCGTTTGATCGTTAGCGCATGGAATCCGGCTGATGTGGATAAGATGGCGTTGCCGCCATGCCATTGCCTGTTTCAGTTTTACGTGGCGGAGGGCCGGCTCTCCTGCCAACTTTATCAGCGGTCGGCGGATGTGTTTCTCGGCGTGCCGTTCAATATCGCGTCCTATGCGCTGTTGACCATGATGGCGGCGCAAGTGACCGGCCTGAAACCCGGCACGTTCATTCACACCTTCGGCGACGCGCACCTTTACCTGAACCATCTGGCGCAGGCGAAGACGCAACTTGAGCGCGCACCGCGCGCCTTGCCGGAAATGGATATCAACCCGGATGTGCGTTCCATCTTCGATTTCGTCTATGGGGACTTCACGCTCAAGGCCTATGATCCGCATCCGCATATCAAGGCGCCTGTCGCGGTCTGAGGGGTGGCCGTAAAGACCTCTTGACCTAAGGGAATGGAGCTGTCATGGCCGCTGTGCGGTTTATGTTCGGACGGGCACCGGAATGATGGCCGTTGCAACTCCGCCCACTGACTGAGCCTCAAGGGACATCCATGATGTGCAGGTTCTCGACCCATGCCGTTTTATGCGGCGTTGCCGTTTTGATGCTTTCCGCGGGCGGTTTTCCGCACGCCGAAGCCAATGATTCCATGGCCGAACTCGACAATAGCGGACTTGTCTTGATTACGAGCGGCGACGTGGAGATGCGTTCCGAAGACCTTTACATTTCGATGGATGAGGTCCGGGTGCGCTATGTTTTCTACAATCGCTCGGATGAGGACATCACCACGCTCGTCGCTTTTCCGATGCCGGACATTGTGGGCGAGCCTTACGGCGTCGGGCCTGCGCTGCCGAGCGACAATCCCGTCAATCTCATGAATTTCACCGTCTCGGCCGATGGCCGCTCCGTTGCGCCTCAGGTGGAACAGCGCGTGCGGGCGGCTGGCATCGACCGCACCGCTTTCCTCGATCAGCATGGCATTCCGCTCGCGCCGCATCTCTTGTCCACCGAAGACCGGCTGACGGCGCTTTCCCCGGAAATCCAGGCGGATCTTGTCCGCTATGGCATGGTCCACAAAAACGAATTCGATGAAGGCCAAGGGCGTGTGGTGCAACTCACACCCGTCTGGACGTTGTCCACCACCTTCTACTGGGAGCAGACCTTCCCGGCCGGTCAAGAGGTGGTGGTGGAGCACCGCTATCAACCGAGCGTCGGCGCGACGGCGGGCGTGGTTTTCCTTGACTATCGGACTGCGGAACCCGACCCCGTGCTCTTTCCCGAGTACGTCCAGAAATACTGCATCGAGCCGTCCTTCACAGGCGCGGTGCAAAAGCATCACCAAGCCGGGGGCGGTTTCCCGTTCACGGAGAGCTATGTGGCCTATGTGCTGCGGACGGGTGCAAACTGGGCAGGTGCCATCGGCCGGTTCCGCTTGGTTGTGGATAAGGGCAGCACTGACAATCTAGTGAGCTTTTGCGGTGAGGGCGTGACAAAAATCGCTCCTACCCAATTTGAGATGGTGAAGGAAGACTTCTGGCCGGAACGTGATTTGAACGTTTTGTTCGTGGTTCGCCATCCCAGGTGATACGCTTCATTTCGATGGGTGAAAGCTGGTTTCTCACGGTGTTCTTTTTGTTGAATGGCGCCTGGGTGCTGGGCGGCACGGCGGATGCGCCCGGCTGGGCGCCTCGTGCTTACGAGACCGAGGAGGTCTGCCTTGAGCGGCGCGATTTCTCGATTGCAACCTATGCGGAGACACGCGCCCGGAATCCTCAAGCCCCCGAGGCGCGTTTTGTCTGCGGCAAGGGCGCTCCGGCCTCATCGCCCGATTCCATTTAGCCGCCATGCCTGCTGGAAAGCGAGACCGTCCCATAGCGTTGATCGTTGCTGTTGCCGAGAATGGCGTCATAGGGCGCGACGGCGACATGCCCTGGTACCTGCCGACAGACTTCAGGTTCTTCAAAGAAAAGACCATGGGCTGCCCGATGATCATGGGCCGGCGGACGTTCCAGGCGATTGGCAGACCCTTGCCGGGCCGTCTCAACATCGTGGTGACGCGGGACGGCACCTTCAGAAGCGATGGCATAGAAACCGCCACGACGCTTGATACGGCATTGCGCAATGCAGACAGATGGGCGGAAAGCCATGACGCGGATGAGGTCTTCGTGATTGGCGGCGGCGAGATCTACCGCCAGACCATGGCGCTGGCCGACCGGATCTATCTCACGAAGGTTCATATGTCGCCGGAAGGCGAGACGACCTTTCCAGAAATCGATTCGGCCGCATGGGAAAAGACTGAGGAAACGTTCGCCAAGGCCGGGCCGAAGGACAGCGCGGATATGTCCTTTATTACCTTTAACCGGCGGCAAGACCCCGCCTAAGTCGCGTATTCGCTAAAATACCGCCCCGGATGCGCGGATACACGCAGGGATTTGTTGAAGGTGCTGCAATACTCCCTTATATCCAGCAGCAAAGAGCGCACAGGCGGACAAATTTCATGCCGCCCAGCGCTTGAGCGTGCGGTCGATCTAACCCCGTGCGTTTGGCCCCCGACAAAAAAATAGAGGTCCTCAATGCCTTGGAGCAATAATAACAGCGGCTGGCGCGGTGGCGGCAATGGCGGCCCTTGGGGTAGCGGACCCACGCCCGGCGGCGGCGGTGGGAACCGGCCCAACCCTCCCGATTTGGAAGAAATTCTGCGCCGGGGTCAGGACAGGCTCAAGACGGTTATGCCCGGTGGCGGCGCGCTTGGCGGCCGCGGGCTTTTCCTTCTGGCGCTTGTCGTCGTCATCGGCTGGCTTGCGACCGGGATTTACCGGGTGCAGGAAGGTGAGCAAGGTGTGGTGTTGCGGTTTGGCGAATTCACCGAAACCACGCCGCCCGGCCTGCAATACCATCTTCCTTGGCCGATTGAGACGGCCTTGACGCCTGCGGTCGAGCGCATCAACCGCATCGATGTGGGCCTGCGCGATGCAACAGGCCGCCGTGGCGGCGTGCAGGATGTGCCGGAAGAAAGCCTTATGCTGACCGGCGATGAAAACATCGTCGACATCGATTTCGCGGTGTTCTGGAAGATTTCGAACGAACCGGGGGGGGCAGGTAACTTCCTGTTTAATATCTCCAACCCGGAAGCGACCGTGAAATCGGTCGCTGAAAGTGCCATGCGTCAGGTCGTCGGGGAAAAGAACCTTGAGCCGACACTGACGGACCGTGCGGCTACGGAACAAGCGGTTTTTGCGCTGATTCAGGAAACGCTCAATAATTATAATGCGGGGATCGAGATCACCCAGGTCCAGCTTCTGGCGGTTGATCCGCCATCGGCCGTCATCGATGCTTTCCGTGATGTGCAAGCGGCGGAGCAGGACCGCGAACGGGTTCAGAACGAAGCCCGCGCATATGCGAACAGGGTCGTGCCCGAGGCCCGCGGTGAAGCGGCCCGCGTGCTTGAGGCCGCCAACGCCTATCGCGAACGGACCGTCGCGGAAGCCCGTGGTGAGGCGGACCGTTTCGTGAAAGTCTTCGAGGAATACCGGCTGGCGCCCGACGTGACGCGACAGCGTCTTTTCCTTGAGACCATGGAGCGGGTGCTTGGCGATATGGATAAGGTCATCATCGACAGTGACATCGGCGGTTCTGGCGTCGTGCCGTATCTGCCGCTCAATCAACTGCAACGCAGCACTACCGGAGGGACGGAATAATGCGCACTGGTATCGTTGGCGGCCTCGTCGTTGCGCTGGTCGCCGTTCTGTTCGTCGCCTACAACTCGCTTTATACAGTTCACCAGACGCAACAGGCCCTTGTTCTGCAGTTCGGTGAGGTGCGGGCCGAAGTCCGCGAGCCGGGTCTGCATTTCAAAATTCCGTTCGTCCAAAACGTGATCTATTTCGACCGGCGCCTTTTGCCGCTCGACTCACCGCCGCAGGAGGTGATTGCCGCCGGCCAGACCCGCCTCGTGGTGGATGCTTTCGCACGGTATAAGATCACGGATCCGTTGAATTTTTTCCGCTCCCTCCAAACGATTTCAAACGCGAACAACCGGCTTGCGACGGTCGTCAATTCATCGGTCCGGCGTGTTCTGGGTGAAGCGACCTTCACGGAAATCGTCCGGGACAACCGGCCTGAACTGATGGCGCTTATCACCGAACAGATGACCCAGGAGACACGGCGTTTCGGCGTTGAGGTTCTTGATGTGAGAATCCGGCGGGCGGATCTGCCGGAAGAAAACAGCCAGCGGGTTTTTGAGCGGATGCGGGCGCAACGGGTTCAGCAGGCCGCCGAAATCCGAGCCCTCGGTGAGGAGGCGGCACGCCGTATCCGGGCGCGCGCTGACCGCGATGTGACGGTGTTGCTCGCCGAAGCCAACCGCGAATCGAACCAGATTCGCGGCGATGGCGATGCCGAGCGGAACAGCATCTTTGCCGAGGCCTTTTCGCGCGATCCGGGTTTCTTTGCCTTCTACCGGTCGATGCAGGCCTACGAGGCTGGCTTGCGGGGCGATGGAACGCGCCTTGTGCTTTCACCGGATTCCGACTTCTTCCGTTACTTCCAGGACCCGATCGGCCGGGGAACCCCGGGATCGGGTATCGATTTCGGCCAGCGAGACCGCGACGCTGATGACCGCGATGCGGCGGCGGCTGTCCGCGTTCCGCAAACGGCCACCCAGTAAGCCGCTTGGCCGGAAGCTCCGTTAGATCATGGGCGACCTGATCACCGCGATCGGTCTCGTCTTTGTGATCGAAGGGCTGATTTACGCCGCCGCACCTAGTGCTATGAAGCGCATGGCGGCCACGGCCAGCGGTATGGAAGAATCCCAACTCCGTCTCGCAGGCCTCGCGGCCGCTGCGTTCGGTCTGGTGGTCGTTTGGCTGATACGCGGATGAATTCGGGCCGTGCGGTCATTTAAGCACTCGCATTTGCCCGCGTCCTTATACACAATCCGGGCAGGCGGGTGATGCGGAAAGACAAACGCGGGAAGGAAATGGGTATGGCGCAATCCTTCAATCGAAAGGCGCGGCGGGCTGTCGCGGTGGTTCTGGCCGGTGCCGTTCTCGGATTTGCGGGGCTCCCGGGCGCGCTGTTGCCGGCAACGGAAGCGCAGGCCAGCCAGGCGCCGGAATCGATTGCCGATCTGGCCGAAACGCTCCTTGATTCCGTCGTCAATATTTCCACGGCGCAGACGGTGGCGCGCCGGGACGATGTGCCGCGCCCCGAGTTCCCGCCCGGTTCGCCATTCCAGGAGTTTTTCGATGAGTTCTTCAACCGCGAGGGGGGCGACTCGCCCCGCCGTGTGAACTCGCTCGGTTCGGGTTTTGTCCTCGACAGTTCCGGCATCATCGTCACCAACAATCATGTGATCGCGGACGCCGACGAGATCACGGTGAATTTCAATGACGGCTCGACGCTCGACGCCGAAGTGGTGGGCCGTGACAGAGAGACGGACATCGCGGTCTTGCGTGTTGAGCCCGAGGAACCTTTGAAATCGGTTCCGTTCGGTGATTCCGATAGCATGCGCGTGGGCGACTGGGTGATGGCGATCGGCAGTCCATTCGGCTTCGGTGGAACGGTGACCGTCGGCATCGTGTCGGCCCTGAATCGCGATATCGGTTCCGGGCGCTACGACTCCTTCATTCAAACCGACGCCTCCATCAACCGGGGGAATTCCGGCGGCCCGCTTTTCAACGCGAGCGGAGAGGTGATCGGCATCAACACGGCCATTATTTCGCCGACCGGCGGTTCGATCGGTATCGGTTTTGCGATTCCCGCTTCGCTTGCCACGAATATCGTCGACCAGCTTGTGCAGTTCGGTGAAACGCGCCGCGGTTGGCTTGGGGTGCGCATTCAGCAGCTCACCGACGAGTTGGCCGAAAGCCTCGGCATGGATGAGCCGCAAGGCGCACTTGTTGCCCAGGTCATTCCAGGCGGT
>JAKSCL010000031.1 GCA_022360615.1 Hyphomicrobiales bacterium | reverse complement strand
TCGCTCAGCGAGCTCACCGTTTCGGATCTGACCGAAATCCTCGGCCAGAGCCAGCCGCGCGTCAGCCGGCATCTGAAGCTTTTGAGCGAAGCGGGCCTTGTCGTCAGGGGGCGTGAAGGCAGCTACTCCTTTTACCGGCTGAGCGATGAACGTGCTCTGCGTGCGCCGGTCAAGGAACTGCTCTCCCATCTCGATTCTGCCGATTTGGTTTTAAAGCGTGATGCCGCGCGGCTGGATGCCGTGCGCAAGGGCAGGGCCGAGACGGCGGCGCGCTACTTCTCCGCGCATGCCGAGAAGTGGAATGAATTGCGCACGCTCCATGTCGAGGAGGCGGCGGTTGAAAGCGCCATCCGTCAGACGCTGGGGGGCGGTCGGTTTCCGGTCGCCGTCGATCTGGGTACCGGCACCGGGCGAATCCTTGAGCTTATCGCCCCGCAAGTCGGCACCGGCATTGGCGTCGACACCAGCCCCGACATGCTGCGGATCGCGCGTTCGGCACTCGATGCCAAGGGCTATGGCCATTGCCGCGTGCAGCAGGGCGATATCTTTAATCTGACGCTTCCCGACGGCACGGCCGATCTCGTCGTTATCCACCAGGTCCTGCATTACCTGCACGATGCTGGCGCCGCGATTGCCGAAGCCGCGCGCATCCTCAAACCGGGCGGGTGTTTGCTTATCGTCGATTTCGCGCCGCATGGCTTTGAATTCCTGCGTGCGGGCCATGCCCATGTGCGGCTTGGCATCGATCCGGCGGAGATGAATGGCTGGCTTGACGATGCCGGTCTTGACCTTGTGCGCACGGATCAATTAGGGGCGCAGGGCCTTTCCGAAGACTTGCCTGAAAAACTCATCGTATCGCTTTGGCTTGCCCGCGACCGGCGCGCCAGCAGTGAGGGAGAGGCCGCAGCATGATTACGGGACGCAGCATAGTGCAATTTCACCATGAAACGCTGCCGCGGGATATCCGGGTATCGTTTGAGTTCTTCCCGCCGAAGACGCCCGCGATGGAGGAAAAGCTATGGGCGTCGATCAAACGGCTGGAGCCGCTTGAGCCCGATTTCGTCTCCGTCACCTATGGCGCGGGCGGCTCGACGCGTGAGCGCACGCATTCGACCGTGACGCGGCTGTTGCGCGAGACGGCCCTGAAACCGGCGGCGCATCTGACGTGCGTCGATGCGGCCAAAGAGGATGTCGATGCCGTCATCGCCGCCTATGCGGAAGCGGGCGTGCGCCATATCGTGGCGTTGCGCGGCGATCCGGCCGAAGGCCTCGGCGAGTCCTACCGGCCGCATCCGGATGGCTATCAGAGCACGGCCGAGCTCGTCGCGGCCATCAAGGCCGCGGGCGATTTTCAGGTGTCGGTTTCCGGTTATCCCGAAAAGCATCCGGAATCGCCCACTTTCGATGCCGATCTCGACACGCTTCAAGCCAAGGTGGACGCGGGCGCGGACAGAGCGATCACCCAATTCTTTTTCCTGAACGACCTCTATTTCCGCTATCTCGACCGGGTCCAGGCGCGCGGCATGGACATACCCCTTGCAGCCGGCATCCTGCCGGTCGTGAACTTCGCGCAAGCGCGGTCTTTTGCCGAGAAATGCGGGACCCATATGCCGGCCGATATCGCCAATCACTTCGAAGGGCTCGATGACGATCCGGCGACCCGCCATCTCGTCGCGGCAATGATCGCGATCGAGCAGGTCGTGGACCTGCACGCGCGCGGCGTGCGCGATTTCCATTTCTACACAATGAACCGCGCGGATCTCGTCTTTGCCATTTGCCACGTCCTCGGCATCAGGCCTCAGCTCAAGGCGCGCGCCAAGGCGGCGGCCTGAAGCGCTTTCCGGGAAAGAACGAAAAATGACCGCAAAACAAACCGAGGCCCAACCCTATCTCCGCGAGGAAGCGAAACGCCGCATTCTCGTGCTCGATGGCGCGATGGGGACGCAATTCCAGGGCCGCACGCTTGTTGAAGATGACTTTCGTGGCGATCTCTTCCCCGGCTGGTCGCACGATCTGAAGGGGAATTACGACGTCCTCAATCTGACGCGGCCCGATATCGTCAAGGATATCCATCTCGGCTATCTCGAAGCGGGTGCCGATATCGTCGAGACGAACACCTTTTCCTCCACCCGCATCGCGCAGGGCGACTACGGGCTTCAGGACCATGCCTACGCGCTGAACAAGGCGGGCGCCGAGGTGGCGCGCGCGGCGGCCGACGAGATGGCGGAAAGGACGCCCGAAAAGCCGCGTTTCGTTGCGGGCGCCATCGGGCCGACCAACACCACGGCCTCCATTTCGCCGGACGTGAACAATCCGGGCTTCAGGGCGATCAGCTTCGACGAATTGCGCGAGGCGTATGCGGAGGCGGTGAGGGGGCTCGCCGATGGCGGCGCCGATCTGATTTTAATCGAGACCGTTTTCGACACCTTGAACGCCAAGGCAGCGGTTTTCGCCATCGAGGATGTGTTTGAGGAAAAGGGTGTCCGCTTGCCCGTCATGATCTCAGGCACGATTACCGACCGCTCGGGCCGTACGCTGTCCGGCCAGACGCCCGAAGCCTTCTGGTTCTCCGTCCGCCATGCGCGGCCCTTCGCCGTCGGGCTCAATTGTGCGCTGGGCGCCGAAGAAATGCGGCCGCATATCGAAGAGATATCGCGCGTCGCCGACACGCTCGTCATCTGCTATCCGAATGCCGGATTGCCGAACGCCTTTGGCGGCTATGACGAAACGCCGGCGCAAACCTCTGCGCTTTTGGAGGAGTTCGGCGAGGCCGGTTTCCTCAACATCGTCGGGGGCTGCTGCGGCACGACGCCGGAGCATATCCGTGCGATAGCGGACGCTGTTTCGGCAATCCCGCCCCGAACGATTCCGAAGAACGACGTCAAGATGCGCTTGTCCGGCCTTGAACCTTTCATCCACGCCTGAATGCGAAGCGTTTCCGGTCCTATTCTGAGAGTATTGCCATGACCGCATCCGCGGCCCAGACCTTCATCAATATCGGCGAGCGCACGAATGTGACGGGCTCTGCCCGCTTCCGCAAGCTCATCACCAATGGCGATTATGATATGGCGCTCGAAGTGGCGCGCCAGCAGGTCGAGAACGGCGCTCAGATCATCGATGTGAACATGGATGAGGGGCTTCTCGATTCCGAGAACGCCATGACGACCTTCCTTAACCTCGTGGCGGCCGAGCCCGATATCGCACGCGTGCCGGTGATGATCGACTCGTCCAAATGGTCGGTCATCGAGGCGGGGCTCAAATGCGTGCAGGGCAAGGCGATCGTCAACTCGATCTCGCTGAAAGAGGGCGTCGAGCAGTTCAAGGAACAGGCGGAACTCGTGCGCCGCTATGGTGCAGCCGTCGTTGTCATGGCGTTCGATGAGGACGGCCAGGCGGATACGTTCGAGCGCAAGACGGAGATTTGCGCGCGCGCCTATCGCATTCTTGTCGATGAGGCCGGTTTTCCGCCGGAGGACATCATGTTCGACCCGAACATTTTCGCGGTCGCGACCGGTATCGAGGAGCATGCGGATTATGGCGTGGCTTTCATCGAGGCGACGCGCTGGATCAGGGAGAATCTGCCGCACGCCCACATTTCGGGTGGCGTCTCCAATCTTTCCTTCGCATTCCGCGGCAATGAGCCGGTGCGCGAGGCCATGCACACCGTCTTCCTCTATCACGCCATCCAAGCGGGCATGGATATGGGGATCGTCAATGCCGGGCAGCTCGGCGTCTATGACGATCTCGACGATGAACTCCGCGAACTCTGCGAGGACGTCGTCCTCAACCGCCGCGATGACGCGACGGACCGGCTGCTGGATGTGGCGGAGCGTTACAAGGGAGACGGTGCGAAAGCGAATGACAAGGAGGACCTCGCCTGGCGCGAATGGGACGTCGACAAGCGGCTTGAGCATGCGCTGATCAAGGGTATCACCGCTTTCATCGAGGAGGATGTGGAAGAGGCTAGGCAGAATGCCGAGCGTCCGCTCCACGTCATCGAAGGCCCGCTGATGGCAGGGATGAATGTGGTCGGCGATCTCTTCGGTGAGGGCAAGATGTTCCTGCCGCAGGTTGTGAAATCGGCCCGGGTCATGAAGCAGGCGGTCGCCTATCTTCTGCCGTTTATGGAGCGCGAGAAGGAAGAACTGGGTATCGTCGATCAACCGGCTGCCGGGAAAATCCTGATGGCGACGGTGAAGGGCGATGTGCATGACATCGGCAAGAACATCGTCGGCGTGGTCCTCCAGGGCAACAATTACGAGGTCATCGATCTGGGCGTCATGGTGCCGGCCCAAAAAATTCTCGAAACGGCGCGCGAGGAGGAAGTCGATATCATCGGGCTATCGGGGCTGATTACGCCGTCGCTCGATGAGATGTGCCATGTGGCGGCTGAGATGGCGCGGCAGAATTTCGAGTTGCCCTTGCTGATCGGTGGGGCGACGACAAGCCGTATCCACACCGCCGTCAAGATTCACCCCAACTACAAGCGCGGCCAAGCCGTTTATGTGACGGATGCAAGCCGCGCTGTGGGCGTTGTCGCGAAGCTGCTGTCTGAGCAGGCAAAGCCCGTCTATGTCAGCGAGATTCAGGAGGAGTATCTCAAGGTTGCCGAGGCGCACGCGCGCTCGCAGACCGACAAGGCCCGCGTTCCGATCGCTACCGCGCGCAAGAATGGCTTCAAGCCCGACTGGCCGTCCTACACGCCGCCGAAGCCCTCATTCCTCGGCACGCGGCGCTTCCATAACATCCCGCTTGAGACGCTCGCCGAATGTATCGATTGGACGCCGTTCTTCCAAACCTGGGAGTTGGTCGGACGGTATCCGCAGATCCTCGACGATGGCGTCGTCGGCGAAGCGGCGCGCGGGCTTTTCGAGGACGCGCAGGCAATGCTGAAGCAGATCGTCGGCGGCAAGCGGCTTGAGGCCCGGGCCGTTATCGGTTTCTGGCGGGCGGAGACGTCAGGCGACGACATCCTGCTTTACGAAGGCGACGGCACGAAAGAACCGCTTGCAACGCTCCACACGCTACGCCAGCAAATGCCAAGGAATGGCGGCCGGGCGAATTTCGCTCTGTCCGATTTCGTCGCGCCCGCGGATACGGGATTGCCCGACTATGTGGGTGGTTTCGCCGTGACAGCGGGTATCGGCGAGGACGAACTGGTCGAGAGCTTCGCCAAGGCAAACGACGACTATAACAAGATCATGGCGTCGGCGCTGGCCGACCGGCTGGCCGAAGCCTGCGCCGAATACATGCATCAGCGCGTGCGCAAGGAACTTTGGGGCTATGTCCCGGATGAGGGACTTTCGAACGAAGACCTTATCGCTGAAAAATACCGCGGCATCCGCCCGGCGCCCGGCTATCCTGCCCAGCCCGATCACACCGAGAAGGACACGCTGTTCCGGCTTTTGGACGCTGAAAAGGAAATTGGTGTCGCGTTGACGGAGAGTTTCGCCATGTATCCGGGGGCATCCGTATCCGGCCTCTATTTTTCGCACCCCGAAAGCCACTATATCGGGGTAGGTAAGATCGACCGCGGCCAGATCGAGGATTATGCTGCGCGCAAGGGCTGGGATATCGACACGGCCGAGCGCTGGCTGGCGCCGATCCTCGCCTACGATCCGGTCAGGATGCCGGGCTCGAAAGCCGCGTGACGGTGCCCGCTGCGGTGCGGGCGTGAGGTGAGGTTGGAGATGCTTTTTTCAAGTCTGATCGACGAAATCTGGTTATTTCTGGTGCTGGCGTTCGCGCTTGGCGTCGCCGTCGGCTGGTTCGGCCGGACCCGGAAAGCGTAGCGGCCATGACCCATCAGATTCTTTCGGCCTTTCTTCTTTTCACCGCCGTTTTCGGCGCCGGTTGCTTCGTTGGCTGGTGGCTCGCGGGGCCGCGGGAGGACGTGGAATCAAAAACTTAGGTTCAAATCCGTTCAGATTGATTCGGCTTCCTAGTCTAAACCTTTGATTATGCATTTGATTTGACGGGAAGCTGATTTCCGCTTCTCCCGCATCGGTCTTCAATCCAAATGCGTGTTGAAGAAGGCGGACACCTTCTGCAGGAGCTTCTGGAAACACAGAAGCGGGGCATGGCCCTGGTCCGCGGCCTCGACGACCTCAAGGGTGGGCATGCGTTGCGCCATGGCCTTTACCGTCTCTTTGCTCAAGATGTCGGAATGTTCGCCGCGGATAACCATGGCCGGAACCCGGCCCAAAGCGTCGAACTGGGCCCATAGAGGCGGCAAGACCGTATCCATGTTCAGATGGGCGATCGTCTCGTACAGTTTGGGGTCGAAATTGCGGACCGGTCTGCCGCCTTCGTCCCGATAGGTCATGCGGGCGAGCTTTTCCCAATCCTCATCGGTAAAGAGGGGGTATTGGGGCGTACCTGTCAGGCGGACACGGTCAATCGCGTCATTCCATGTCACCGGCGCCACTTCCGAGGCCACGATCTGCTTGATGCGCAAGAGACCCGCCACTTCGATCACGGGCCCGACATCGTTGAGGACGGTTGCTTTAATCAAGCTAGGGCGCGCCGCTGCCGCGAGCATGGCGATCATGCCTCCCCGCGACGTCCCGACAATGCCGGCATGCTCGATCCCGGCAACCGTCGTCAGATGCAGCATGTCGTTCATTTCAATATCGATGCGGTAGTTGGCCGCGTTCGAATCGTGTTCGGAAAGTCCGCGTCCGCGATAATCCATCACGACGACCCGCCGCGGGCGGTGTTTGTGCGTGGAAAAATGGACCGCGAGATCATGGAAATCCTGGGTCGAGCGCGAAAGGCCCGGCAGGCAGAGGAGGGGTGTCCGCTCACGGATTTCAGCGGCGTAATCGCGATAGTGGATTTGCAGCCCGTCAAAGGTGCGGAAAGTGCGGTCTCGCCACGCGCCGTTGCCTGCAGTCCTGGTCTCGGGCATTTTTCGGGGCGAGCTCCCTGAAGGTGTTTTCTTATGGATTTTCGCAGGGACGCTAGACCGGCGCCGCATTGCTACGCAAGCGGCTGTAACGCCCAAAAAAGCCCTTTTTGCGAAGATGGTTATCCGGGCGGCAGACGCGGGTTTCAGCTTGCCGCCGGCCCCTTCGGGACGAGGGCCTGCGGCGCTCCCAGGCTGATGGTATATGCCCGCTTAGCCGCGCGAGAGGTCGGCTGAAAGCTGCAGACGCGCCGCGCCGCCATTCAAAAGCGCGCGGTAGACCTGCACGTTCTCCATCACCCGCTGGACATAATTGCGGGTCTCGCTGAAGGGGATGCGTTCGACCCAGTCGACGGGATCGATCTGGTTCGAGCGCGGATCGCCGAAACGGCCGACCCAAGTGTCGACACGGCTTTTCCCCGCATTATAGGCGGCAGCCGCCATGATGTAGGAACCGGTGAAATTCCCTGTCCGCTTGGCGATATAGGCCGAGCCGAGCGACATGTTGTAGACCGGATCGCTGGTCAGGCGGCGCACGCTGTAGCGCTGGCCGGTTTCCTTCGCCATGCGTTTGGCGGTCGCCGGCATCAATTGCATCAAGCCGAGTGCGCCAGCCGGGCTTTTCACATTGGAACGGAATTCGCTTTCCTGGCGCGCGATCGCATAGACGAAGGCCTGTTCCACGCCTGCTTTGTTGCGCCCGCCATTCGGCACGCCGTTCAGCGGATAGGCGACCGTGACGAGGTTGTGTCCGGCCGCCAGGCCGCGCTTGCCTATGGTGACGGCGAATTGCGGATAACCGAGGCGGATCGCCTCCAGCGCGAGGCCGTGAAGGTGGGACGGATTAACCGTCGACAGGCCGAGCCCCAGATGGATGATGGCGGCGAGATCCTTGCGGTCGGCCGCCTCGAAGAGCTGCGCGGCGCGCAGTGCGGGTTTGTTCGGCAGGGCCGGAGCAATTTGGCCTTCGCCGAAGGATACAAGCCTGCGGCCTGCTTTTTCGCCCGCGAGCTGGCCGTAATAGGTGAAGGGATAGCGGGCGGCCGCGTTGAAGTGTCGCCGTGCCGTGCCGCTGTCGCCCTTTGCTCCGGCCGACCGCCCGAGCCAGTATTCGGCGCGCGCCACGCTGATCGGCGTTTGCACCCGGCCGCGCATGCGCGCGAAATGCCGGGCGGCAACATCGGGCCGGTTCAGAAAACGCAACGCCACCCAGCCCGCGTGGAACTCGGCATCGGCGAAATCGCGGTCGCGGTCGGAGGCGTGCGCCGCGGCGACCTGATAGGCCAGTTGCGGCTGGTTGCGGTCGAGCAGCATGCGCACCTGGACGCGGCGCTCGGTCCACCACTCCGCGGTCTCGACCTGGGCTTTCGCATTGTTCGGTGCGGTCAATAGGAGCTGCGCGGCGTCCACGACGCGGTCGCTGCGCCGCAGCCATTGGACGCGGGCAAAGAGATAGCCGGGATCGGTTTTCTCTTTCCGCGGCACGGCGTCGAGCAGGCGGCCCGCGTTCCCCTCGCGCTTGATGACGGCGGAGCGCGCCTTGGCAAGCGCCTTCTGGCCGCCGGAGAGATACTGCGCGGCGCGCAGGCCGGAGGCCGAGCGGTCGCGGTAGAACATCCGGTCCATGCGTATCTTGTGGTCCTCGCGGCGCAGTTGCCGGGCATAATTCCGCAAGATGATCTGTTCGAGATTGGAGGCCAGCGACTCCTCCTGCCAGAGCGCACGCACCGTGTCGCGGCCCTTGCGGTTGTCGCCTGAATCGAACAGCGCTTTCACATGGGCGATGCGGCCTTCATCCGTCTCCGGCGGGTTCGCGGCGAAATAGGCGGCGATCGCGCGCGGATTGTTGCCGTTCTCGAAGAAGGCCTGTTCGAGCGCGCGCCGCAGCCGCGTGCGGCCCGGCCAATCGGGATGGGCGTTCAGGAAAGCGAACAGGCGGTCGGCGCCCGCCGATTTCCCCGCGGTCCTCAAGAGATACCACTCGATGGCCGTCGCGGCCGTGGGGTCGCCGATGGTGCGCGCAAGGCTGGTTGCTTTTCCATGATTGCCCGCCGCGATTTCCCTCACCGCGAAAGCAAACGTCTTCTGTTCGGCCTGCGACAGAGGGCGGGGCGGGGCGGGGGCTGCGATCCTTGGCGGCGTCGCGGGCGCATAACCGATTGCGCCGACGCTTGCCGCGTTGAGGTTCAAGGGTCTGCGCGGAGGGAGCGGAACGCTGGCGGGCGGCGCTGCGCGGGTCAGGGCGGTGAGCCCATCCCGGTCGAGAGAGCCGCTCGGGGCTTGCGCCCAGGCCCTTTGATCGAACGCGCCAACCAGAAATGCCGGGCCGGAAAGCGCCAGCGCCAGACAGGCTTTCACTGCATCTGTCTTTTTCATCGAACCACCATACTCGCCGTTTTGGCTGCACACATCCCCCGGCACCGGTCGTGGTGTCCTAACCCGCAAATATTGACCGGTTTATTACCGGCGGCGAATCAACATTTCCTGCGGGGGCGCATCGCCGGACAGGTTTCCCTTGTCGCCAGGGTGCCGCTGCGACTATTGTCCGCGAAATTTGCATCTCAAAACGGCCATGCACCGCTGCTAAAGACGCTGTACGGCCATTAAAACAACGAAAGTGCGGCAGGAAAAAGCCGGGGTAGCCACAATGTTCAAAGGATCGATCACCGCCTTGATCACACCGTTCGAAAATGGCGGTATCGACGAAAAGGCGTTTCAAAATCTCGTCAACTGGCAGATCGAGCGCGGCACGCACGGTCTCGTGCCTGTCGGGACGACCGGCGAGTCCCCGACG
Organism: Hyphomicrobiales bacterium; assembly: GCA_022360615.1. Classification (GTDB taxonomy): domain Bacteria; phylum Pseudomonadota; class Alphaproteobacteria; order Rhizobiales; family JAKSCL01; genus JAKSCL01. The sequence goes on along the minus strand of JAKSCL010000031.1, from coordinate 7,900 downwards.
CTCAGCCATGAAGAGCATGAGCGCGTGGTGGCGCTCTGCATCGAGGCGGCGGCCGGCCGGGTTCCGGTGATCGCGGGCGCGGGCTCGAACTCCACCGCGGAAGCCGTCTCGCTCGCCAAGCACGCCGAAAAGGCGGGCGCCGACGCCGTTCTCGTCGTCACGCCCTATTACAACAAGCCCACCCAGGAAGGGCTCTACCGCCATTACAAGGCGATCAACGACGCCATCGGCATCCCGATCGTCATCTACAACATCCCCGGACGCTCCGTCGTCGATATGAGCGTCGAGACGATGACGCGCCTGTTTGAGGATTGCGCGAACATCAAGGGCGTGAAGGACGCAACCGGCGATGTGACCCGCGTCAGCCTGCAACGCCAGTCGATGGGCGAGGATTTCATCCAGTTGTCCGGCGAGGACGGCTCGGCGCTCGGCTTCAACGCCCATGGCGGCACGGGCTGCATCTCGGTGACGGCCAATATCGCGCCCGCGCTGTGCTCGGAGTTCCAGGAGGCGTGCCTGAACGGCGATTACGCCGGGGCGCTTGCCCTCCAGGACCGGCTGATGCCGCTGCACAAGACGCTTTTCGTCGAATCCAATCCCGGACCGGTGAAGTATGCCGCGTCCGTCCTCGGTCTGTGCGGCGATCATGTGCGCGCGCCGCTCGCGCCGGTCTCGGACGCCACCAAGGCGGCCGTCGACGGCGCCATGCGCCATGCCGGGCTTTTGAACTGACGGCGTAATCTCACCCAAAACCCACCCGGACATCATGGCCCAGACAAAACCGGCGGGACGCCGCGCCGTCGCGGAGAACCGCAAGGCACGCCATAACTATCTGATCGAGGACACCTACGAGGCCGGCATCGAGTTGAAGGGCACGGAGGTGAAATCGCTACGCACGGGCAAGGCGAATATCGCCGATGCCTACGCCGGCCCGAGCGGCTCCGACCTCTATCTTTTCAATGCCTATATCCCGGAATATCTCGAAGCCAACCGCTTCAACCATGAAACGCGCCGCCCGCGCCGCCTCCTGATGCACCGGCGCGAGATCGACAGACTTGTCGGCGCGGTGCAGCGCGACGGCGTCACCCTCATTCCGCTCCGGCTCTATTTCAACGAGCGCGGCCGGGCGAAACTGGAACTCGCCGTCGCACGCGGCAAGAAGCTGCACGACAAGCGTGCTTCAGAGCGCGAGCGCGACTGGAACCGCGAAAAAGCCAGGCTGATGCGCGAAAAGGGGTAGGGTGTGTGGTCCCCAACCGGGAACGTGCATTCGCTTTGCGATTGGCCGCCTTGGCCAGGAGCAGTCTTTTGCCGCCGGTGCGGGGAATTGCTGGAGTGAGCCCTCAGCGGATTCATCGCTTCGGCCCAAACCTGCCATTCGCCGTTAGCGGCAGCACTGCATCGCAGATTACCGAAAGCTGACATCCACGAAATTCCCTTGCGCACGATGCCTCAAGGACCGGAGAGCGGACTTTTCGGACCTGACAAGTCGCCGCAATCCACCAATTTGCGACAAGGACCAACAGGCTGAAACGTGCCAATTACCGCCGATCCAGATTCCTTCGGCTATAGGCTGGTTGCCCCCCAAAGCGGCCGAAGAGTTCGCTTCCGCTTGGCGTTTGCCAACGTTTGCTAAAGTCTACTTGGGCTTGAAGGCACGATTTCGATGAGCAACCAGTTTTGGAACTTAAGAGAGAATCCAGCAAACGGCAGCTCCTGTGCCCTGCTGCCGTAATACAGCCCCTCACAATCTGCAGCTTCGGGTCAGCAGTAACCGAACGCGTCGTTCGCGACCTATCCAACCTGCGGCACGATTGCCAAGTCTGCAAAGGTCTCCAAGCGGTCAATCCATAGGCCTGCCCTTTTGAGCTAAAATCACATGCTCGAATGTCTCGAGTGATGCGGCGTGGAAGGGGCGGTTCGGAGGAACCGCTATGTCCGCTTCAAATCTACCAATGGTAATACCCTCACAGAGAGCCTGGAATCATGGGAGAATAATTGGTCAGAAAAGACCCCTGCTACCGAAACACGTTTGGGCAATCCGCGTTCGGCTCGAGCTAGCCGACGCTACCCGTGACCTTGCTCTGTTCAACATGGCCGTCGATAGCAAGCTGAGAGGATGTGATCTTGTTCGTTTGAAGGTTGCCGACGTATTTGCGTCTGGCGCAGTGAAAGAGCGTGCATCAATCCTCCAGAGCAAAACGAGCACACCCGTCCGATTCGAAATTACCGATGGGACACGAAGATCACTCACGGACTGGATTGCTCATCCGTTAATGAAGGGTCACGAATACCTATGGCTCGGTCGTTTCCATGATCGCCCGCATATCTCTACGCGCCAGTATGCGCGGATGCTCAAAGTTTGAGTTGCGTCAATTGGATTAGAGCCTAGCGCATACGGAACACATTCCATGCGACGAAATAAGGTTGCTCAGATCTATAGGAAAACAGGAAATCCGCAGGCGGTTCAGCTTCTGCTTGGACACACAAAGATAGATAGTGCTGTCCGATATCTTGGCGTTGATTTGGAAGACGCACTCTCAATCTCCGAAAGTGTCGAAATCTGAGGTGCCGGGCCGGTGGTAACACCGGCCCAGAGCGGTCGTTGATCTGTCCCCCGAAATGCTTCGCGGCATTCCCCGTTTCCTGCCGTTCACAGCGACTGCGAGAAGACTTCGCAATTGCGCTGCTGGCTAGCGCGTTTATTTTGCAGCAGAAGGTCTTTGTGATGGCTTCTACGTGGCGCGGACGAAAAGCTTTTCAGTCGGGCACTTTAAGGGCTGGACGCAACGGTCTCCGACTGGCAGCGTCTCGTCATGGCAAGACACATTGTTCAAGAGGCGAACGAAGCCCCCGATGGCCGCCGAGTCGCGCCGGCAGCTGTACGCAATAGTGGCCCTCTAATCGAGGCTCTGCGGGTTCGGTTGCCCTCGCAGGGGTGCATTTTGGAAGTGGCAAGTGGCACAGGCCAGCATGCCGCAGCGTTCGCAGCGGCGTTTCCAGCGCTGGATTGGATACCTTCAGACGTCGACCCTTGCCAGCGGGACAGTATTGCGGCGTGGCGGCGGGAGAGCGGCTTGAAGAACTTCGCCGAGCCGTTGGCCATTGACATCGCGGCCCCGTGGCCAGTCGCGCGTGGGCGTGCGCAGGTGGTTCTAACAATCAATCTTCTCCATCTCATCCCGGAGCCGTTCGTTTTGCGGCTCTTTGAAGAGGCGCGCGCGGCGCTGAGTGACAGGGGTCGAATGATCGTCTATGGCCCGTTTTTGCGCGGGTCCTCGTATGCCTCAGACGGCGATCGCGCGTTTGATGCCTCATTGCGTGACCGCGATCCGGCGATCGGCTACAAATCGGTGGAGGCCGTTTCCGACGTAGCCCTTGCGACCGGCCTCACCCCGATCGCAACCGACGCGATGCCGGCGAACAACCTTCTTCTAACCTTCGCCGCCCCATGAGCGACCTTAGGTTGCGTGCGTTCATTGATACAGATCTGCCAAGCCGCAGCTTCGTCCGCGAGGCGGAACCTAGTTGCAAACGCTGCAAACGGCAGCTCTCCGCTCATTCTGGATGAAAGGGCTCTCGCAGTTTCGCCCGCATACGCGCCGCTCATCGGGAATCGGGTAACCCCTAGCGACTATCCGCGTTACGCCCCTATCGGAAACAAGATGTCACTCGACCGGGCGGCCGCCCTTGCCGCCAGCGGGTCCCGTAAAGGACGGCAGTCCATCGGCCAGCTTGATCCCGGGGAGTTGGGCCTTGGTGTAGGTGTGGCATTTGACGGCTACGTGTTCGGGCACGTCCAAGCTCCCCAGCAACACAAAGAGAATCCCATCCGCCCCTAGAGCGAACATCCGTTCGGTTTGAATCGGATGGTCGCTCTACGCTTTTGTCTTGCCGCACGATTTATCCGAACTTGGCACTGCTGCGGCATCGCTTCGAGCAGCAGTAATCCAAGGGTTCCCACCCTCGGATCAAGTCCCCCTAAGCATTTTGGGGCATGCTTTTCGGATCGTGCTCTCATGTCAGCGAACTGCCGCACATGCTGCAAAAGCGCCGTATCACCCCTTCGGACGATCGGTATTGGCTGGGCTCGCCTTCAACCCATTCAAACACACCCTCAGGGAATTCGGCGTAGCCCGTAAACGGCGCGCCGGAGACTTTGCGGCACATCCCGCAATGGCAATAGCGCGCATAGTCCGGGGCTTGGCTCGCCCGGTAGCGGACCGCACCGCATAAACATCCCCCGGTCCATTCCATGTCCGTCCTCCATCGATGCGTTGGCAAAATTAGAGCATTTGCGCGTTTCTTTGAATCGCTCAACTGCTTTCAGTCTTTGTTTTTCGCGTGTCAGGACGGAAAACCGGTGTCCATTTTTCCTGGACACGTTCCAGCGGCTACCGTCACGATGCACAGCGCGAATGGGCCCGGCTCATGCGCGAGAAGGGGAAGGGGAGAAGGGCCGTTCGCTGGCCTGCGGCGGCAAAGGCCTGCCTGATCCCCAAAGCGCTCATCAAAGACTGTGTGCCGTCGGGCGGGCAGGAAGCGGACGTTCGCGGCGCGATGCACTAACGTTGGCCGGGCGGACGAAGTGGTTTATGCAGATGGTCGAACCGCAGACGGGATCGGCGTTCATGCACGCATCCGCCCCGATGCATCCCGTCCAATCATTCTAGGAACAACCGGTGATGGCACCCATTCTGGTCACCATGGTCACGGGCTTTCTCGGTGCGGGAAAAACGACCCTTTTAAACGCTCTCCTGCGCGATCCGGCATTTGCGCAAACGGCTGTGCTCATCAACGAGTTCGGCGATGTCCAAATCGACCACGACCTGGTTGCGGAGTTCACCGACGAGTTGGTCATGACGACAACGGGCTGCCTGTGCTGCACCGCGTCCAGCGATATCAAGCAGTCGCTTTTTGACCTATGGAAGAAACGCAAGGACCGCTCCATCGGCCCGTATAAGCGGGTCATCGTCGAAACAACCGGCCTGATGGACCCGGTGCCGGTGATCAACTCGCTGCTGGCGCCTCCTTCTGCCGGACTGATCGATCGCATTGTCAGCCAGCAGTTCGCGCTCTCACGCGTTGTCGCCCTGTTCGACATCGTCAACGGCCCCGTCACGCTCGATCATCATCGCGAGGCTCTCAAGCAAGTGGGGCTTGCCGACATCGTGGTGTTCACGAAGACGGACCTGGCCGGCGATCCCGCCACGCGTCTCGATATTGCGGAGGACAAACATCGGATTGCCGCCATCAATCCAGGCGCAACGATCCTGGACCGTCATGCCGATTGGCCCAAAATCTCCGAACTTATACTGAAGGACGCCACCTACGATCTGCGCGGCAAGGGCGATGACGCACGCGAATGGCTGAGAGCCGAGGAGGTTTTAGGCGATCACCGGCATGACCACGGACACGATCATGCACACCACCACGGCCATGCCCATGATCATGCGCATCACGACCGCAACCGGCACGGAGACGATATTTCCAGCCATGTCATCGCCCTCGACGCTCCCGTGAGCCGGTCGGCATTCAAAACGTTTCTGGAGACCCTCAAGGCGAACGCGGGAACGGATCTCCTTCGGCTCAAGGGTCTCGTTGCGCTGAGGGACGAGCCGGAAAGGCCCGTTGTCGTTCACGGCGTGCAACACCTCGTTCACGAGGTGGAGACACTGGAGCGTTGGCCGGACGACGACACGCAAACAAGAATCGTGCTCATCGGCCGGAACCTCGATATTGAACAATTCCGCGGGGTCTTGAGTTCCGTGGATTGATGCTCAGAAACGGCGAAAGCCTCGCAATGCCGGCGTTTTCCAACCGTTTGACATGATCCGCTCATACCAATACGGTCGCAATCGCGGTACAGGCCGCATCCGGACCCGCGGGAAGGGCAGAGCCCACTTGCAGTTTGAAAACTGATCTTTTCCAGCCTTTGTGCAGCCGAATTGCGGGTCGTCGGCGTCAGATGCACGGAGGTTTCCATGAAGTCACTTCCCAGCCGGCCCGATATCGATCAACTGAAACGTCAGGCGAAAGAACTCCTGGCCGCATACAGGCGCGGTGCGCCTGAGGCCGTCGAACGCTTCCGCGATGCCCTGCCTGCGGCGGCGGGCGCCGATCACGACGCGATCGTGGCGCTTGAATTGCGCCTGCACGACGCGCAGTCATGCATCGCGCGCGAATACGGCTTTGCGTCCTGGGCCGATATCAAGGCCTTCATCGAGGTCAGCCGGATGCGGGAGAGCGATCCCGCCGCGCTGCCCTCAGCCTTCCTAAGGTTCGTCTATTCCGGCGACATCGCCGGCGGCGGTCATCGCGCCCGGCCGAAAACCGCAGCGCGTCTGCTGGAGGACAATCCGCAACTGCCGCAGCAGGACCCCTGGATCGCCTGCGCGGCCGGCGACGCCGGGACGGTCCGCCGCCAGATCGAGGCGGACGCAGCGTGGATCGACCGGCCCGGCGGTCCGCTCGAACTGACGCCGCTTATCGCCGCCGCCCATTCGAGCTTGCTGTCGATACCGGACTATCGCGATCGCATTCACCGCACGGTCGACCTCCTGCTCGACAGGGGCGCCGATCCAAACCGGACCGTGACCAAGCTTTGGTCGGCCTCCGGCGAAGCGCCTCAGGAGGAATGGCGGGTGTCGGCTCTCCATGGCGCGGCTGGCGTGAACTTCGATCCGGACCTCACGCAGCGGCTGCTTGCGGCTGGCGCCGATCCCAATGACGGCGAATCTCTCTATCATTCGCTCGACAATCCGGTCTGCACGCCGCTGCTGCTTCAAGCCGGCGCCGTCATTGGCGGAACGAACGCGCTGTTCCGGTGCCTCGATTTCGATGACGTCGAGACGTTTAGGCTGCTCCTGTCGCACGCTGGCGAGGCCGCGGATCTGCAAGAGGACCGGCTGCTCCTTTGGGCGATCCGGCGGCGGCGCTCGCCCGCTCATATCGAGGCATTGCTGGAGGCGGGCGCCGACCCCGCGACCCGGACGAAAGACGGCGTCAGCGCCTATGTCCAGGCTCTGCGCTATGGTCTGCCGGAGGCCGCCGCCATGCTGGACAGGGAAGGCGCGGCGGCGAAGCTCGGCGACGAGGATCTGTTCGTGGCCGCCTGCGCGCGCAACGACGCCGACGCCGCACGGCATATCAAGGAACGGCGGCCCGATCTCCCCGCCGCACTCGGCGAGACCCGGCTGCGCATGCTTCCGGAGTTGGCCGCGGCGGGCTGCACCGGGCCGGCCATGCTGATGGCCGACCTTGGCTGGCCGGTCGACATACGCGGTGGCGATTGGAGCGCCAGCGCCCTCAATCAGGCGGTGTTCCGCGGCGACGCCGCGCTTGCCCGGCATTTGCTTGCGCGCGGCGCTTCCTGGACCGAAAAACACGGATACGGAGACAATGTTTGCGGCACGCTCAGCTGGGCTTCGATCAACGCGCCGGTCGAGGACGGGGATTGGGTGGGGTGTGCCGAAGCCCTTGTCGAGCACGGCATGCCGTTTGCTGTGCGGGATCCCGAACATCCCGAGTATGTCACTGTCGGCGGTGCGCGCCGTTCGTTCTCGGAGGAGGTCTCTGCATTCCTGCTCGGGCACGAGGTGGATAGGTCGACTTAGTAACGGAGAGGGGCGCGGGAAACATGTCGCTGGCATGGGGGGAACCGTGTGAGCCGCAGCGCTTCGCAGTGTGTTCCAATGTCCTGTTTGTCCCGCGTTCCCCCTTCTGACGGCTGTTCGTTTGAGCAACGGCGGGTATGTTCCGTTTTGCGTATCGCGGGGCGTCGATCGCCGCCGTTCAAACGGCGGCTTCGGGCCGAAAACGCTCAAGCGGCTGGTGCGCGAAAAGGACTAGGGGCGGAGGCTCGAAGCGGAAACATAAGTTCGCGCGGCAGTCCATCGGC
>JAKSCL010000001.1 GCA_022360615.1 Hyphomicrobiales bacterium | reverse complement strand
GCGATGCCGCCGATTTCTTCAAGCACGGTGTCCGTTGCGCGGCGTTTGGCCCACCAGTCGTCCTGGGTGAAGGGCAGCGCGTTGCCGACGGCGTTGACCTCACCCTCCTGCGCGACCGTCATCACATCCCGGAAGTCCGGCTCATGCTGCATGTCGTAGATACGGGCGCGGATATCGACAAGCGGTTTGAAGGCCGGATGCGTCGTGACATCCGTGACGCGCTCGCCATCGATATAGACTTCGCGGCCATCCTTTATCGATTGGCGGTAGTCGTCACCGGTCCTGATCATGCGGTCACCTTATCGAAATACCGTCCTCGCGCGTCGAGTTATTGTGAGTGTGCCAACAGTACGCCCACCGGTAAAGCAGCGATTGTCGGCACCACCGCACAAAAGCTGCCCATGTGCTGAGCGCTTTGGACCTATGTTCCAGCGATATTGATGGGCAGCGGGCGACGCGGTAATCGGGGCCATGGCGTTATTCTCCACATTCATCCATGGCTGACGGCGCGGACGCCCCGCCTCCCGCCGTCAAAGCCACACCGCAGACCCGCATTCTTCAGGCGGTTGCAACGCTTCTGATTGGGGCGTCGGGCGGCTATCTCGCCTCGCTCATCGGCGTCCCTCTGCCCTGGATGATCGGGGCGATGCTGGCCAACACCATCGTCGCCATTGCCGATGTCCGCATTGCCGGGCATGGGGTGATGCTACCGTTGACCTTACGCACGTTCATGGTTCCGGTCATCGGGGTGATGCTCGGTTCCGGTTTCACGCCGGAGGTGGCGCGCCAGATGATCGCATGGTGGCCCAGTGTGGTTGGACTTTTCTTGTTCGTAGGCCTCTCCGTCATCACGGTCTATACGCTCTACCGGCGCCTTTTCGATCTGGACCGTCCGACCGCTTACTTCGCGGCTATTCCGGGAGGAGTGATCGAATCCGCTATCCTCGGTGAGATGGCGGGCGGCGACCAACGTACGATCAGCCTCATTCACTTTTGCCGCATCCTGATCGCGGTTCTCACAATCCCCCTTGCTTTCCGCTTGATTTTCGGACCGGTCGGCAGCGCGGCGGTGGGGGCCGACGCATTCAAAACGGCCATTTCGCTAAGCGATGCCGTCCTTTTGATTGGAGCGGGCGTGCTTGGCTTTTACCTCGGGCGCCTGACGAAACTGCCAGGGGCGGCGATCTCCGGGCCAATGATCCTGAGCGCGCTCGTCCATGGCCTTGGGTTCACGGAGGCGCACCCTCCTGCCCTTCTCGTGATCGCCGCGCAGATCGTGCTTGGCTCCGCTCTCGGGGCGCGTTTTTCAGGTTTTCCCGTTTCCCGCGTTTTTGTCGGTCTCAAAGCCGCCGCGCTTGGCGTCGCCGCAATGATGACGATCGGGATCGCGATCGGGCTCGTTGTCTGGCCGTTCGTACCGGAGACCATGGCCGGGATCATTCTCGCCTATGCGCCGGGCGGTCTTGCGGAAATGAGCCTGATTGCGCTCTCGCTTCAGATGTCGGTGCCGTTCGTCGCCGCCCACCACATCGCGCGCATCATTATCGCGGTCACGCTGCCGCCGCTCATCTATAAATGGCGGATCGATCCGACGGCGGAGTTTCACCGTTAGGTGGCGCGCATTAAGCAGCCGCGTGGGCAATCAGCCGGCCGATGAAAGCGCAACACTTGTCCAACTCCGAGACCGCGATGAATTCGTCGGGCTTGTGGGCCTGTTCGATGGACCCCGGACCGCAGACCACGGTCGGAACGCCCGCCATTTCCACAAACAGCCCGGCCTCGGTGCCATAGGCGACCTTGGCGACATCGTTGCGTCCGGCAAAACGCTTGGCCAGCGTCGTGACCTCGGTGTCCTCGGGCGTGTCGAGGCCCGCAAAGTGCGAGTTGAGCTCGATCACAATGCCGGTTTCAAGCGCAACCGCTTTCATCGCCGGTTCAAGTTCGGTGCGCGCGAAATCCTCGACTTCCTTGGCAAGCGCCTCTCCGTCGTCCCCCTTGATGGTGCGGAATTCATAGGCGACATCGCAGTGGTCGGGTACGATGTTCAAAGCGGTGCCGCCTTGCATGATGCCTGTGTGGCCCGTTGAGAACGGCACGTCGTAAAGCGCGTCGCGCGCACCCCTTTCCGCCAGCCGGTCGGCGATTTCGCGGACTTTCAGGACCAGGCGCGCACCATAGTCGACAGCGTTCACCCCCTCCGGCGCCAGCGATGAGTGCGCGGCCTTGCCGGTCACCTTGGCATTGAGCGAAATCTTCCCCTTATGACCGATCACAACCTGGTTCAGGGTCGGTTCACCGACAAAGCACGCCTTTGGCTTCACAGACGCTTTCTTCAGCTCCCGCAACAAGCCGCGCACACCGATACAACCCACCTCCTCATCGTAGGAAAAGGCGAGATGGATGGGCGCTGAGAGCGGTGCAGCCGCCATGTCCGGTGCTTTCGCCAGTACGCAGGCGAGGAAACCTTTCATGTCGCAAGCGCCGCGCCCGAAAAGACGGCCGTCTTTTTCGGTCAAATCGAATGGATCGGTCGACCAGTCCTGCCCGTCGACGGGCACAACATCGGTGTGGCCGGAAAGCACATAACCCGGCACATCCCTCGGACCGATGGTTGCCCACAGATTGGCCTTTTTTCCAGTGTCGTCATAAACGCGCTCGCTGGCGATCCCATGTTCGCTCAGATAGGCTTCGACCCAGCCGATCAGTTCAAGATTCGAGTTGCGGCTGGTTGTGTCAAAGGCAACAAGTGTTTTGAGAAGCTGTTTGGCCGTGCTCACCTTTTCCCCTTCCAAACCGGTCATGGCGTTTGCGGCGCAGCCCCTTCAGTGGGCCTGTGGCTTTGGTGGGCGCATTTTCAAAGGTAGTGGGATTGGCGCTTTGCGGCCAACCCTGGCTGCCGCAGCCGTCATCATAGCCGGTTTGCATGGCTTCGTTCCACCAAAAGCAATGGCGGCCGAATTGGTGATCGGGATGACGAATGCGCCGCAGTCCCTCGACCCGCATTATCAGCATACCCGCGCCGACCGCACGCTTGCCCTTCATCTCTACGACCGGCTTGTGGAGATCGACAACCGGATGCAGATCACCCCAGGTCTTGCCGAGAGCTGGGGCTATGACGCACCGGATGTCTGGCGTTTCCACCTCCGCGACGATGCGGTTTTCCACGACGGCTCGCCAGTGACCGCCGAAGACGTCCTTTACTCCATGGAACGTGCGGCGACGGAGACGGAAGCCGCCTTCGGATTTTCGATTTTCTTGCGCGGAAAGAGTTTCTCAGCACCCGACAGCCGCACCGTCCAAGTGCAGACCCCTGAGCCTTATCCGGACATGCTTGAGGACCTCGCCCGTATCGCCATCGTCAAAAAGGATACAGGTGGTCCGGCCCCTTCCGAAACACACAGCGATGGTCTGCCCATCGGCTCGGGCCCATACCGGCCCTTGCAGGTGGACGGGGGAGAGGACGAAAGCTCCGCTGTCGTCCTTGAAGGCCTTGGCTCGCATTGGTCGGGTGCGCCGCGCTGGGAGCGTGTCACATTCCGGCACCTTCCCGCAGGACCTGAGCGCGTTAAGGCACTCATTGAAGCCGAAGCCGATCTTATCGACGCCCCGCCCGAAGCGGATATTCAGCGCCTTCAAGACGAAGAAGGCGTGACCGTCAGTTTCGGGCCGGCTTCGGTTCTCCATTATCTTTATCTCGGGCAGGCGCAGGAGGGCGGAGGCAATCCTCTGGCCGATATCCGCATCAGGGCAGCGATTTCCCTCGTTATTGACCGGACCGCACTTTCCGCCCTCTGGTCCGAGGGCCGGGCCAGCCCGGCTGCACAGTTTCTATCGCCCGATTTCCCCGGCGCCCTCAACGAGATTTCGCCGACACGGCAGGATAGCGATGCGGCGCTTTTTCTGCTCAACGATGCGGGGCACGGCAGCGGTTTCACGTTACGGTTCGTTGTCGCAGACGCCGCCGGGGCACCGGTCCAGCGTCTCGGCGAGATGCTCGTTTCAATGCTTTCCGAAATCCGCGTGCAAGCCGAATTGGAAAGCGTTGGCACGCTTCCACCTATCTCGAAACAGCCGCCCGCTTCACAGACCGGCCAGGAGCCCAACGCCGGATTGGCCCATTGGCACGTCCAGCCGGGCGATCCTTTGTTCATGCTGCGCGCCCTGGTTCATACGCCCGATCCCGATACCGGTCTCGGCATGGCCAATCGCGGCCATTACAGCAACACGGAGCGCGATGCGTTGATCGGGCAAGCTCTTGCGGCAAGCGACCCGGAACAGCGCTTCGCCTTTACGCAGCAAGCCATGCAGCTGGCCCTTGAAGACATGGCCGTTCTGCCTCTCGTCCATGTGCGTACGGCATGGGCGATGCGCGATACGCTGCGCATCGAACCGCGGGCCGATGGTTTGATCGATGCCGATGCGATTTTTCTTCGAAATTGAGCCGAAATACGCTTCATGGCGCTTGAATTCGCATATTTGCGTGGGCATTTCTGACAAAATCCCTCTTTGAGCGTCTTTATGCCGACCACCATCACAATCTGCCGCACTTGCCGCTATGATCGAACCTGCGATGCGCCGGTGCGCGATGGCATGCGGTTTCTAAAACGGGTCGAGGATGAGATAGCGGCGGATCCGGACGCAAATGGCGTGCACCTTCGCGCCATGCGGTGCATGGCGTGTTGCGACAAAGCCTGCGCCGCGCAAATCGCAGCAGACGGCAAGATGACCTACGTTTTTTTCGGCCTCGATGCCGAGCAGAACGCGGCCGACCTTGTCGCTTTTGCCCGCTCCCATGAACGAAGCGCCGATGGCGTCGTGCCGTTCGGCGAGAGGCCGGAAGCCATTAAGAAGAAAATCGGCACGCGCATCGCGCCGCTCACCGATGCTGCGCCCGCTGTCGAAACCACATGGGACGACCACGACGAAAACGCCTAGCGGCGGCCGTCAGCCCATCCCGAAGGCGCACATGGTGCATGTGCGCCGATAAGCTTCCGCAACAATCCCGATTATAGGTTTTACACCTATGCAAGCGTGCCCCGCGAAGCCAATCCGAACATCGACGTTCCCATCTTCTACGTCTCCGCGACCCAAAACGGTCTTTCGCCAGAAGACGGTGCCCGGCTGATCGCACGCCCGTTCGAATCGAAGCTGCGCGGCCTCGACGGCATGAAGGAAATCACGGCGATTTCGTCCGAGGGTCATGTCTCCACCACCGTTGAGTTCGACGTGAATGTGGACGCGGATGAGGCGCTTGCCGACCTGCGCTTGAAGATCGACGAGGCACAACCGGAGTTTCTCCAGGAAGCCGACGAGCCGATCATCGCGGAAACGAACTATAGCCTCGTCCCGACCCTTTGCGTCACGCTTTCCGGCCAAGTTCCAGAACGTACGCTCCATTTGCATGCCCGCACGCTCCAGGACGAGATCGAAGCGCTGCCGACCGTGCTTGAAGCCCGCCTTTCTGGCGAGCGCGAGGAACGCAGATCGCGGGGATCGACAACATCATCAGCACCACCGGAGGTGTCGGCAGCAACGGTTTGTCGGGCATCGATGACGCGCCGGCCGACGAAATCGGACGTCTCGTCATCGAACTGTCGGACTACTGCTGCCGTTCGAACTACGCCGAAATCGCCGTGACGGTTGCTCCTCCGCTGCCGCCTGAAAACGACGGCTTCGTTTCCCTGCCGCACGGCCCGCGGCAGGTGGCGGCGGAGTGAGATGGGAGAGCCGGCCTAAACGTCTTCCGGGGCCAAGGGCCGGTTCTTGACGAGAAACCCTTCCGTGTCGGCGTTGACCGTGCGGGCAAGGCGCTCCCGCGCTTCATCGGCCTCGCGCTGACGGTTCCACATCCCGGCGTATAGACCGCCTTTTTCGAGAAGCTCAGGATGCGTCCCCTCCTCGATGATCTCACCCGCTTCGAGCACGATGATCTTGTCCGCATTCACAACGGTTGACAGCCGGTGCGCGATCACGAGCGTGGTACGGTCCTTCGAGACGATTTCGAGCGCGTCCTGGATTTCCTTTTCCGTGTAGCTGTCGAGCGCCGAGGTGGCTTCATCGAGCATCAGGATCGGCGGATTCTTGAGAATCGTGCGGGCAATCGCGACGCGCTGCTTTTCCCCGCCGGAAAGCTTCAACCCCCGCTCGCCCACCATCGTGTCATAGCCCTGCGGCAAGGAACGGATGAAACCGTCGATCTGGGCGAGCCGGGCTGCATCCTCAATAGCGTCGGTCTCCGCGTCCGGGTCGCCATAGGCAATGTTATAGCGGATCGTATCATTAAAAAGGACGGTGTCCTGCGGCACCATGCCAATGCTGTGGCGCAGGCTGTCCTGCGTGACTTTGCTGATATCCTGCCCATCGATGATCACCTGTCCGCGCGTTACGTCGTAAAAACGGAACAGGATGCGCGATATCGTCGATTTCCCCGCACCTGACGGCCCGACGATGGCCACCGTCTTTCCCGCAGGAACGTCGAAGCTTATGCCTTTCAGGATCGGCCGGTCGGGCTCGTAGCAGAATTCCACATTCTCAAAGCGGAGCGCTCCGGTTGCAATGTCGATCGGCCTTGCACCGGGAGTGTCCTCTATTTCGGGATTCTGGGCGAGCATGATGAACATTGCCTCGATATCGACCAGCCCCTGGCGAATCTCGCGATAGACGAAACCAATGAAATTCAAGGGTATGTAGAGCTGCAAAAGCAGCGCGTTGATCAGCACGAAACCGCCAACGGTGATCTCACCGCTTGCAACCCCCATCGCAGCCATCACCATGCACGCCGCCATGCCCACGGTGTAGATCACAGTCTGGCCAATGTTCAGCCAGGCAAGTGATGTCCACATCTTTACCGTTGCGCCTTCATAGCGCTCCATCGACTTATCGAAACGGCGCGCCTCCATGCGCTCATTGCCGAAATACTTGACGGTCTCGTAATTCAGCAGGCTGTCGATGGCCTTTGAGTTCGCTTCGGTATCCGACTCGTTCATGATCCGGCGAATGCCAATCCGCCAGTTCGAGATCGCGACCGTGAACCAGACATAACCCGCGACCGTGGCTGTCAGCACCGCGCTGTAACGCCAATCGAACTGGACACCCAGAATGACCGCCATCAGTATGAATTCGAGAACCGTCGGGATTGTGTTCAAAACGGCGAAGCGGACGATCGTCTCGATCCCCTTCACACCACGCTCGATGACCCGCGAAAGACCGCCAGTGCGGCGTTCCAAGTGAAAGCGCAGCGAGAGCTGATGCAAATGGT
Source organism: Hyphomicrobiales bacterium (assembly GCA_022360615.1). Taxonomy (GTDB): domain Bacteria; phylum Pseudomonadota; class Alphaproteobacteria; order Rhizobiales; family JAKSCL01; genus JAKSCL01. The sequence goes on along the minus strand of JAKSCL010000001.1, from coordinate 25,147 downwards.
TGAACGTCTCAAGCGCAAGGGATCGGACGGCATGCTGGCTGACGCGCGCGAAAATGGCGTCGCGCAACTGCATGAACACCATCATCATGATCCGGCCAAACGCGTAAGCGATGACCAGAAAAAGCGGCACGGCCAGGAACGCCGCATAGGGCGGGAGAGCGGCGCCGACGCTGCCGGGCTCGTTTAGATTATCGACCGTCCACTTATAGGTATAAGGCACGAAAACGGTGATCACCTTGGCGATCACCAGAGCGGCAAGCGCCCACATCACCCGTATCTTCAGGTCGAGGCGATGCGCGGGCCAGATATAGGGCCAAAGCTGCGCCACGGTTTCGCGAACGGGCCGCTCCGATGCATCGGTTTCGTGCGTTGCAAGCGGCCGCGATGCATCGGCCATCTTATCATAATCGCGCGCTGCGGCAGCCTTCTCTTGTGCGTCTGTTGCGTGCACGGCGGTCATGGAGAGGTGGTTCGATCCGTATCGTTTTCCAGTGGCAGACGGATTTCGCTTACGGCAAAGCCCGGATACGGGCAGTGGCAGCGGATGCGCATTGCGAGACCGCCCCGCGAATTCCGGCAGATAGGCCTCGATGATTACGCCGCAAGGGGGTACGGCGCATGCCGGCATTGAACATCCGGCACGTCCGGTCCGACGGAGGTAGCGTCCCTAGTTGCTGAGAGGCTCAGTCTCCAGAAGGCGCGGATTACGCGGCACGGCAAAAACCTGTCCCGGATAGATCAGGTCGGGATCGCGTATCTGGCCGGTATTCGCTTCATAGATGACACTAAACCTCACACCGCGCCCATAGACCTCACGTGCGATATTCCAGAGATTATCGCCTTTGCGGACAACCAGCCGGTGCTCTGTCGCTTCGCCCGGGCGCGCCCGCTCCGCCGGCAACTCCGCAAATGCCACCACGGGAAGGTTCGGGTCCGGACGCTCGAAGATGACTTCGGCGCGGGCGACAGGACGCTCGGCTGTCTCACCGCCAAGATCGTCGGCGCGGATCGCATGCGAGCCTTCTGCAAGCGATTTTTCGGCGGAAAGCTTCCATTCGCCGTTATTGTCGACAACAACCTCTCCTACGGGTTCGTTGCCTGCATAAACGCGAACGGTACTGCCAGGCTCGCCTTTGCCAGTCACGAAGAGCTGACCTTTGCTGTCGGCTTCAACCGTTTCAATGGCGACCGTCTGGTCGGGCGTTGGACCGTCGCCTTCGATCACCACCGCCGTTTCAGCCGTTCCCGCTGCAGTGTCTTGCGGTGTGCGGGACACGGGCTCCCCGCCCTCTTCCGCCGCCGCGGCCGCATTGTCATCCGTTTGCGGAGCCGTGGCTTGCGGTGCTGCGGCGACATCCTGCGTTTGCCCATCAGGTGCCGCCGCCGGCGCGGTTTCCTGTTCGGCCAGCGGCTGCTGGATCACGTCCGACGGTGCGTCCGGATCCGTCAACATGACGAGCGGGGTTTCTTCCTTGCGCTCATCAATTGCAACGGTAACGGTGTTCGGTGCGTTCACGGTCATCGCACCTTCGGGCGAAACCGCGTGCAAGGTCACATCGCTTGGCCCCCCCGTAAGCGGCTTGTCGGTGACGATCACCCATTCGCCGCCGGCATCGACAACCGCAGCACCAATGGCCTCACCTTCGACACGCAGCTCAATGCGCCAACCTGGCTCTCCGGTGCCTGCGAAGACAGCCTCTCCATTGGGCTCGACCCGTATCACATCGTAATCGGGAATGCGCGGGCTCGGCCCGAGGCCTGCCGTCTCGGCCGGCGTTTCTTCCTGAGAAACCGCGGGCTCTTGATCGCTAGCCGGCGCGGCGTCTCCATTCCCGGCCACGGTTTCCGAGCCGTTGTCGGCAACCGCAGCGGATTGAACGTCGTTGGCGTCTTCCACATTGGCTTGACGCTGATTGAAAAGCTCATTGCCCGCCAGCCCGACCAGCAGCAGCGTCAAAAGCCCAAAAATGAAAGCAGCGAGTTTCTGCTCTGAACTCATGGACTGAAAACCCGGTTGGAGGAAGCGCGCCCTTGTTCCCTTCCGCATCGCCCGGACGAATCGCGCGCGCATCAAACCTTCGAGCGACCTCCCCTATGACCTACCATCCCCCATTCGGAGGATGCAAGCGAAACACCGAGAGTGGGTTGACGTTAGAGTTATTTGCAGGCAGATGCGGCTCATGCGCCACGTTCAGTCCATCTGCGTCTATTGCGGTTCGGGAAAAGGCAACAACCCCGCCTATGCCGAGGCTGCAGCCCTCTTGGGGCGCGTGGCGGCGGATGCGGGAATCCGGATTGTCTACGGCGGCGGCAGCGTCGGGCTGATGGGGATCGTCGCACGATCGGCAACGGATGCAGGCGGAAAAGTCACAGGTATTATTCCGGAGTTCCTCGTCAAGCGCGAAGGCATCATCAGCGATCTCGATGAGCTGATCGTCACCGACAATATGCACACGCGCAAGCGCACGATGTTTGAACGTTCAGACGGTTTTGTGGTTCTGCCTGGCGGCCTCGGCACGCTTGAGGAAACCTCGGAGATCATGACCTGGTTTCAGTTGGGCCAGCATCATAAGCCCATCGTGCTCGCCAATATCGAGAACTTCTGGGACCCGCTCATTGCCCTTCTTGAGCATATGACCGAGGACGCGTTCATTCGTCCGGGACTTGAAGTGGCCTATGGCGTCTCGCCGACGATTGAAAAGATCTTCCCGAAGCTCGAGACGATGGCCGCGACATTTCGCACCGCAGAAGTCGAGAAGTCTCACGCCGCCGCGGACACCGAAGGCGAAGCTCCCTCCTTGAGCAATTTGTAGAGGATCGAATCGGAAAGAGCCTGAAACGACGCATCGATGATGTTCGCCGATACGCCGACGGTTTTCCAGCGTTCGCCCGATGCATCCCGGCTCTCAATCACCACGCGGGTGACGGCGTCCGTGCCGCCATTCAGAATGCGGACCTTGTAGTCGACTAGCTCCAAATCGGCCAATTGCACCGAATAGCGGCCAAGGTCTTTCCTGAGCGCGGTATCGAGCGCGTGCACCGGTCCGTTCCCCTCGCCCACCGAGAGGATAGCCTTGCCGTCCACATTCACTTTCACCGTCGCCTCGGTCACCGTGACAAGTTGGCCAAGGGCGTTGTGGCGATGCTCGACGGTGACGCGAAAACGCTCGACATCATAGAACCGCGGCACTTGACCGAGCGTTTTCCTCGCCAGGATGGCGAAAGATGCCTCGGCACCGTCATAGGCGTAGCCCTCCGCCTCGCGGCGCTTCACCTCTTCCAAAAGGCGTAAGACGCACGGATCGTCCTTTTCAAAGGAGATGCCGATGCGCCCAAGGGCCGCCAGCACATTCGACTGCCCACCCTGGTCGGATACATGGAGCTGGCGTGTGTTGCCGACCGCTTCGGGCGGCACATGCTCGTAGGTCGCCGGGTCCTTCCTTATGGCGGAGGCATGGATGCCCGCCTTTGTCGCGAATGCGGCATCGCCCACATAGGCGGCCTGCGGATCGGGCGCACGGTTCAGGATTTCGTCAAACTCGTGCGCGACCTGGCGGATGCCGGCAAGCGCCGTGTCGCTGACGCCCGTCTCGAAGCGCTCGGCATAATGCGGCTTGAGCTTCAAGGTCGGAATGAGCGCGATCAGATTGGCGTTGCCGCAGCGCTCACCGACGCCGTTCAGCGTGCCCTGGATCTGGCGTACGCCCGCATCGACGGCTGCAAGCGTGTTGGCCACGGCATGTCCCGTGTCGTCATGGGTGTGAATGCCGAGACAGTCTCCAGGCACCGCCTCCTTCACCGCTTCGACAATCTCGCTGACTTCATGCGGGAGGGTGCCGCCATTCGTATCGCAAAGGACGGCCCAGCGGGCACCCGCCTCGTAAGCCGTCTTCGCACAGCTCAAGGCGTAGGCCGGGTTCGCCTTGTAGCCGTCGAAGAAGTGCTCGCAGTCGATGATCGCCTCACGACCCGACGCGGCAATCGCTTCGACAGACTGACGGATGGCGGCAAGGTTTTCGTCTTCGGTGATGCCAAGCGCGACGCGCACATGGAAATCCCAGCTCTTCGCCACAAGGCATACAGCATCCGCCGCGCCCGACAACAGCGCGTTGAAGCCCGGATCATTGGCGATCGACCGCCCCGCCCTTTTGGTCATGCCGAAGGCGGTGAACTTCGCGTTTCCGGTAGTGCGCCGCTTTTCAAAGAGTACGGTATCGGTCGGGTTGGCGCCCGGAAAACCACCCTCCACATAGTCGATCCCCAGACGCTCCAAAAGGCCGATAACCTTAAGCTTGTCGTCCACGGAAAAGTCGATCCCGGGTGTTTGCGCTCCGTCACGCAGGGTCGTGTCAAACAGGTGGAGGCGTTCTTTTTCGACCATCACAGCATTCCATAATAATTGAGCGCGAACAGCACCGCGAGTGCGAGCACGCCGAACTTGATCGCGATGTAAACCAGCCAGCGCTTCGGAAAGGGCAGCGTGTCGAGCCAGCTTTTTTGTCTTTCTTCAGGCATTTCGGTCATGGCGGTCCTCAAACCTCTAGGGGATGCGCGGGGCACGGCGTCCAGGTGTCGGTGCGAAGGGATGTCGATTTGGTCATTTCAGGGCCATCCTGTTTCGATCTGTCATTGCCCAGCTTGACGGAGCGATCCAGACGCAAAGGGTCTGGGCGCGGCTCCTGGATCCTCCGGTCAAGCCGGAGGATGACGGATGGCGGCTGTGTTGACCGCTCTTCGCGCCCACTCAGGTTCTTTTCGCTCACGGGCGTTCGATCGCTGCGCGATCGGCCCTCCGCGGGGGTCGCCTGGCCGGCGCGCGGCCGTTCGGCCTTGTCTCGCTTCGCCGGACCGGCCGTCATCGCGCCACCTCCCATTCGGTGCGCAGTTCGCCCGTCTCAGGGTCTTTCACGTCCTTCAGGAGGCTACCCTTCCCGGCCAATTCGTCGCGGATGCGATCGGCCTCGGCCCAGTTCTTCTGTTTCCGGGCTTCGAGGCGGGCGTCGGCTAGCCGTTTGATGCTACTTTCGTCAATCTGCCTTCGCGCACGCGCCTGTTTCTGCACCCAGTTAACATCGTGCTTTTCAAGTTTGACGCCGAGAAACCGGAGATTTCGTGCCAACGACTTTGACGCTGACGGAGCATCGAAATCTAAAGTGTACCCCCCTGGCCGTGCAGCTTTTTCGGCAACTGAGTGTGCTTCACCCCTTGCTGCAGCAAGCAAGGTTCGGAGTTCGGCGATTGCAGCCGGTGTATTCAAGTCGCCGCATAGGGCGGCCAAGAATTCAGGAGTCGGCGTATCGTCTTCTTCATCTGGATCGGCGAAAGTCTTGAAATGATTCAGATCGGTACTGGCCTCTTCCAGCTTCGAGACTGTCCAGTCGATCGGCTGCCGATAATGGGTCATAAGCATGGCATATCGAATGACCTGACCTGGCCAGGCGTAATCGCCGAACGTCTCCGTCGTCAGCAAATCGTGGATGGTGATGAAGTTGCCGAGCGATTTCGACATCTTCTCGCCCTCGACCATCAAAAAGCCGTTGTGCATCCAGTAGCGCGCCATCACGTCCGTGCCGTGGGCGCAGCGGGACTGGGCAACCTCGTTCTCATGGTGCGGAAACACGAGGTCGATGCCGCCGCCATGGATGTCGAAGGTCTTTCCCAGGTGCTTTTCAGACATGGCCGAGCACTCAAGGTGCCAGCCGGGCCGGCCATGCCCCCAAGGGCTTTCCCAGCCGGGCTCGTCGCCGGTTGAGGGCTTCCAGAGCACGAAATCGGTGGGGTCTTTCTTGTAAGGCGCGACCTCGACGCGGGCGCCGGCCTTCATCTCATCGAGGGAGCGCCGGGCAAGCTTGCCGTAATCGGGCATCGAGGGCGTATGGAAGAGCACATGGCCTTCCGCCGCATAGGCGTGCCCCTTTTCAATGAGCACCTTCATCATGGCGATCATTTCAGGAATGTGCTCGGTCGCGCGCGGCTCGACCGTCGGCTCGAGGCAGCCGAGTGCGGCGACATCCTCATGGAACTGTCTGGCCGTTGTCTCCGTCAACTCGCGGATCGATATCCCCTCCTCGGCGGCACGCTTATTGATCTTGTCGTCGACGTCGGTGATGTTGCGCGCATAAGCGACGTGCTCCTCGCCATAGAGATGGCGCAACAGCCGGAAGAGCACGTCGAAAACGATGACGGGCCGCGCATTGCCGATATGAGCAAAGTCGTAAACCGTCGGTCCGCAGACATACATGCGGACATTCGTTTCATCCTCCGGGATGAAGTCTTCCTTCGTCTTTGTCAGCGTGTTGTAGAGCTGCAAGCCCTTAAAACCCGACATCAAACAACCGTTCCCCTTCCGGCTGGCCGGGGCGTTTCATGAGCAACAGATGTCAGGGACAAACGAAACGGCCGCGCGCCAGCATTGTGCTAGCCGCTAATAATGATCCCGCAAATGCAAAGAGCGCGTGAATGCGTCGCCGTTTTCATAAAGAATTTAAAGCCACAAAGGCACACGCCCGTCAAGAAAAGAGGAGACCGGCGGGTCTTACGCCCCCCCGACCCATGGATGGCTGGAGCATTTTAGACATGGTGAGAATTCATGCGTCGAAGCCAGCCTATGACAGCGCCCGGCTCAAGCATGCGCGATTTCTTGAGGGCTCCGGCACAAACGCACCTCATTGAAATGCCAAATGGAATAACTTCAATTATTTCAGTCTCTTATTCTTCTTTCCGAAGAAACTGAATCGAGATCAAGACACTGAACCGGGATTGACGGGAGCCAAGCAGTTCACCGGCCGAAAACATGATGGCGGCCGCCGGCGAACCAGCCGTCAATCGCGTCATGGCCGTGATGCAAATGCCCGTGGTCCAGCTGATTGATTAACCTGGATTAATGACCTTGAACGCCGCCTGCACGGCTCTCTCAGGCCCCATTAAGCCCCTCTCAATCATCATAACCGCATCATCCCACCCGGGATCATGGAGAGGTGGGTTTTCATGAGTTGGGGAGTATCCAAGATGGCCCGTTACGCCTGTTCTTTCGCCATTCTGTTTGGCATTGCAATCACGATGCTGATGCTGGCGATCGCCGGCAACCCGGATAGCGTGCGCAATCACCCCTTGGTGTTCGAACCGCACGGCTGCATCATCGATTGCAGGCGATGAGACTATTCGGACAACCAATCCGCGCAGCGTGGCGCAGCCTCGCTGCCCCAGGGCATGATGGGCACCGTCGAAGTGGAGTTCTTCGGGCTGCCCTCAATCAGCTTGTCCGAATAAACCAGATAAACGAGAACGTTGCGCTCCACATCGCAGCCGCGCACGATGCGCATGCGCTTGAAAAACAACGAGCGGCGCTGGCGGAACATCTCTTCGCCCTGCTCGAACTTTTCCTTAAATGCAATCGGGCCAACCTGGCGGCAGGCGAGAGAGATGTCGGAAACCTCCTCAGCCACGCCCAGAAGACCCTCGACGCCACCCTTTTCCGGTACCGTGAAATGGCAGGCGACACCATTAATGACCGGGTCGTCGATACCGTAGGTGGCAAGCTTGTGGTCGGGGGTCAGAAACTTCCAGACTGTCGAACGGCGGAAGATCAAATCGGGCTCCTGCGCCAAAACAACGGGCGGCAGCGCCGCCATCGTCACGAGCACCGCCAGAAGCATCAGAACTCTGAACCGCAAACGCCGGATCGTCATGCCGCCTTATCCTGTATGTTGAGAACCTCCCGCCTGATCACCACAAACCATATCGGCTCCACCCCTTCAACAGGACTTGTCCTTATCCGGAAATACGGGCAGAGAAACCATGCGCCCAGGCGAAACAACCGTACGGGGCCTGGAGCGGCGTTTGACGTGGAACCGACCAAGCAGCATACTCCGGCCAACGGCGGGGTGCGGGCGGCGTTTGACACGGGAGGCGGCGGCGGCGTGAAGGTTCGGAGCCAAACGCTTAACTCCTCGAATTGTCCGGGACTGATGCGCCTTGCGGGCAAAGGGGCTTTTGTTCTCGGCTTTGGCGCTTTTCTTGTTGCCGCAGAGCCAGTTCCGGAAGCTCAGGCCAATCCCGCGATGTGCCGCCAATTGGAGGCACAGCTTGCCAATCTCGCCCAGCCCCGTGTCGTGAACCCGCGCGAGGCGCGCCGCTATGAGCGGGCTATCCTCGAACAGGAACAGAACTTGCGCGAGGTCGATGCGCAATACCACCAAGCGCAATGCTCTGGAGGGGTTTTCGAGCGCGGCGGTGCGCGCGGGATATGCCGTGGGCTCACGCGTGCCAAGCGCCAGATGAGGCGCAATCTCGAACAGCTTAAGAACGAACGCGGACGGCATGTGGAGATGGTTGAGGATCCGCGGGAACGGGCGCGGATCGAGAGCCAAATGGCGCGCCTGCGCTGCGACCGCGGCTTCCGCCATGCGGGTTATCCGACCGAAGACCGGCCGCGCGGTTTTTTCGGCTGGCTCTTTGGCGGCGGCGACCGGCGGGGCATGTACGACAATTACGGCATGGCTTTCCGAACCGTGTGTGTACGCCATTATGACGGCTTCTTCGTTCCGATCAGCTTCGCCACCACACCTCAATTCTTCGAAACGGATGCCGCCCGGTGCCAAGAAAAATGGCCCGAGCACTCAAGCGAGCTTTTCGTTTTCACCTTGCCGGATCAGACGCTTGAGGATGCCGTCTCGATCAGCGGCAACCGTCCTTATATGAGCCTTGAAAACGCCTTGCGCTTTAAACGCGAATATGTCGATCCGGACAAAACCGACGAACCCCTCGTCGCGGACGGCGCAACGCAGCAATCTGAAACGCTGGTCGCGTCCCTCGCAGGCCCGGATACCGATATCACAAGCGCTATCCTGCCGGATCTGTTGGATGCCGACGCGATTGCGGCCGGTCTTCAAGAAACGACAGACACATCAACTGAAGACGCACGGGAACCCGCCAACACCGGCGATGAGACAGGCGGGGTCGAAACGGCTGCGTGGCCTCAGAGCCCGGCTCCACAGGAGGAGGACACTTCCTCCCTACCCTTGGCCAAAACCGGCTTCCGCGATGTCTTCAAGCAGCCGTTCGTGACCTCGGGCGAACTCGCCACAAGCGCTTCGGCGCAGCGCAACCGCTACCCGCCGCTGCCGCCAAGACGCCCGGTCACGGCCACAGCTACTGAGCCGACGCGCGAAGGCGCGATATAACTTTTTCACGCCCAATCAGCGGCAAAAGCGGCCCCATCTCGGGCCCCGACGCGCGCCCGGTGATCGCTTTTCGAAGCGGCATGAAAAGCGCCTTTCCCTTCGCGCCGGTTAAGTTTTTCACAGCGTTGGCGAGCGTCTTGAAGGTCGCGTCATCCCAGGGCTCGGCAGGAAGCGCATCGACGGCAGCGGCAATGACAGGCGCATCACCGGCTTCGACTTCCGCTTCCACCTCGCCATTCACCACATCGAACCAGTCCTTGGCGTCGGCGAACCGCACCAGATTGCCGCGGATGGCGTTCCAAAGCATCTCGCCGCCATCCGCGCCGACGGCTTCGAGCCGTTCGGCCACATCCGCATAAGTCAACTCCTGCAGAACGCGGCCGTTCAGCCGCGAAAGGTCTTCCGGGTCGAACTTCGCGGGCGCGCGCGAGACTTTTGCGAGGTCGAAATGCGTCTCCAATTCGGAAAGCGAGGCATAGGGTGCAACGGCCTCGGACGTGCCGATCAGGACGGCGGCAACGGCAATCGTCATCGGCTCGAGCCCGCTCTCCTCGCGCAGAGATTCAATCGAGAGGTGCCCCATGCGTTTGGACAGCCCCTCGCCCGAAGGCAGCGTCAACAAATTGTGATGGGCGAAAACCGGGGCGTCCGCGCCGAGCGCCTTGAAGAGATCGAGCTGAACGGCGGTGTTCGTCACATGGTCCTCGCCGCGGATGACGTGGGTCACGCTCATATCGCGGTCATCGACGACGGAGGGCAGCGTGTAGAGATAGGTGCCGTCCTCGCGCACGAGCACCGGATCGGAAACGGCGGAAAGATCAATCGTCTGCTCGCCCCGGCACAGGTCGTTCCAGATCACAGGTGTCGGGCGGGGCTGAAACGGATCGCCGCCGTGGTTGTCGAGGAGAAAACGCCAATGGGGCTTGCGGCCCTCGGCTTCGAGTTCCGTTTTTTCTTCACCGGTGAGCTTTAAGGCCGCGCGGTCATAGACAGGGGGAAGCCCCCTTGTACGCTGGCGCTTGCGGCGGCGGTCCAGCTCATCGGGCGTCTCATAGGCCGGATAGAGCCGGCCAGCAGCGATCAGCGTATCGACGGCGGCCTGATAGGCATCAAAGCGCTTCGATTGGAACTCAACGCGGTCGGGACCGATCCCGAGCCAGCGCAGATCGCGCTCAATGGCTTCCACGAATTCGGGCTTGGAACGGGTTAGATCCGTGTCGTCGAACCGCAGGATAAAATCACCGCCGCCGGCCTTCGCAAACAGCCAGTTGAAGAGTGCGGTGCGGACATTGCCGATATGGATTTTGCCCGTCGGCGACGGGGCGAAACGGGTGACGGGTTTCATGATTTCTCTGGTCTATCCCTCGGACCTAAGCAGCCGGGTCGCGGAATTTGTTGGTGATCGGGTAACGCCGGTCGCGGCCGAAATTCTTCTTTGAGATCTTGACGCCGGGCGCCGCCTGGCGGCGCTTGTACTCGGCGATGTAGAGCATCCGCTCCACTTTTTTGACGGTCTCCACGTCGTGGCCCCGCGCGACGATCTCGGACGCCGGCATTTCGTTTTCGACAAGGCAAAAAAGAATGTCGTCGAGGACATCGTAATCGGGCAGCGAATCCTGGTCGGTCTGGTCGGGGCGCAGTTCGGCCGACGGCGCTTTTTGGATGATCGAAGCCGGAATGACCTCGCCCCCTGGTCCTAGCGCGCCCTTCGGCACATTTTGGTTCCGCCAGCGGGCAAGCCGGTAGACTTCCGTCTTGTAGACATCCTTGATCGGATTGAAGCCGCCATTCATGTCACCATAGAGCGTGGCGTAGCCGACGGAATTCTCCGACTTGTTTCCGGTCGTCACCACCATGGGACCGAACTTGTTGGAGACCGCCATCAACAGCGTACCGCGTACGCGCGATTGGATGTTCTCTTCGGTGATGTCCGGCTCGGCGCCGTTAAAAAGCGGCTTCAGGGCGTCCATGAAGCCCTCGACAGGCGCGTGGACGGGCACGGTCTCATATCGAACGCCGAGAGCCGCCGCACAGGCTTCGGCATCCCTGAGAGAAGCGCTTGAGGTATATTCATAGGGCATCATGATGGTGCGCACGCGCTCCGAACCCAGCGCATCGACGGCAATCGCCGCACAGATGGCGGAATCGATACCGCCGGACAGGCCAAGCACCACGCTCTTGAAGCCGTTTTTGTTCACATAATCGCGCAGGCCCAGCATGCACGCGCAATAGTCGGTTTCATCCACATCCGCGGTCAGCGCGTGGATGGGCGCATCCACGCAGCGCCATGTTTCGTCCGCCTGACGCTGCCAGGTGGTGATGGCGAGCATTTCCTCAAATGCCGGACACTGCATGGCCAGCGAACGGTCGCCGTTCAACGCAAAGGAAGCGCCTTCGAAAACCAACTCGTCCTGGCCGCACATCTGGTTGACATAGAGAATGGGCAGATCGGTCTCGGTGACACGGGCGACGACCACATTCAGGCGTTCATCCCACTTGCCGCGCCAATAGGGCGAACCGTTCGGCACGATCAGAATTTCAGCACCCGTTTCCATCAAGCACTCGGGAACCTCATCGGTCCAGATATCCTCGCAGATCGGAATGCCGAGGCGGATGCCCCGGAAATTCACCGGCCCAGGCAAGGGGCCCGGCTCGAACACCCGCTTTTCGTCGAACGGCCCGTAATTGGGCAGTTCCACCTTGTGACGTACGGCTTTGCGTTCGCCGCCATCGAGAAGCGCGTAGGAATTGTACAGACGGTCGTCTTCCAGCCAGGGTGTGCCAATGAGGACACCCGGTCCGCCATCAGCCGTTTCCTTGGCGAATGCCTCAACCGCGTCGCGGCAGGCCGTCTGAAAGGCCGGTTTGAGAACCAGGTCTTCGGGCGGATAGCCGGCAATGAAGAGTTCGGGGAATGCGATCAGATGCGTGCCCTTCCCAGCCGCTTCAGCACGGACGTCGCGCACCCGCGCGATATTTCCCTCCACATCGCCGACGATGGGATTGATCTGCGCGGCCGCGATGATCAGTTCGCTTGAAAGGTTTGCCGTCATGACATGATGGATAGCGCGGCCCTTGCGGGCCGGCAATCTTTCACAACCGCATAGCGCCTATTTCCGTCTAAAGGCTCGCGACAGAGGCGGCCGGCTGGAATGTGCGGCCACGGCCCGCGCGCTCCTTGTTGAGGCGTTCGGCGACAAGGAAAGCCAGTTCCAGCGACTGATCGGCGTTAAGGCGCGGATCGCAATGGGTGTGATAGCGGCTTGAGAGATCGTCATCGGTGATCGCCCGCGCCCCGCCCGTGCATTCCGTCACGTTCTTGCCTGTCATCTCGATGTGTATACCGCCGGCATGCGTGCCTTCGGCCTGGTGCACATCGAAAAAGCCTTCGACCTCGGTGAGAATGTCGTCGAAGGGCCGCGTCTTATAGCCGTTCGCCGCCTTGATCGTATTGCCATGCATCGGATCGCAGGACCAGACGACAGACCGCCCCTCGCGCGCAACGGCCCGCACAAGGCCCGGCAAATGATCGCCAACCTTGCCCGCGCCGAAGCGGGCGATCAGTGTGAGCCGGCCTGGTTCGTTCTGCGGGTTCAGAATATCGATCAGACGCAAAAGGCCATCCGGCTCGAGTGACGGGCCGCATTTGAGACCGATCGGGTTTTGGACACCGCGGCAGAACTCGATATGCGCATGGTCGGGCTGGCGGGTGCGGTCGCCGATCCAGATCATGTGGCCCGAGGTGGCGTACCAGCCGCCGGTGGTTGAATCGACACGCGCAAACGCCTGTTCATAGCCAAGAAGAAGGGCCTCGTGGCTCGTGTAGAATTCCGTCGAGCGCAGCGCGTCGGTGTGCTCGGCATCGATGCCGCAGGCGCGCATGAAGGCGAGCGTTTCGGTGATCCGGTCAGCGAGCGCCTGGTAGCGCTCGCTTTGCGGCGAGCCGTCCACGAAATCGAGTGTCCACTGGTGGACATGCTCGAGATTCGCGTAGCCGCCTGTCGCAAAAGCGCGCAGCAGATTCAAGGTCGCCGCCGACTGCCGGTAGGCCTTCAACATCCGCGCCGGATCAGGGATACGCGATTCGGCGTTGAACTCGGTGCCATTGATGATATCGCCGCGATAGATCGGCAGTTCAATGTCGCCGTCCTTTTCAGTGGGCGATGAGCGGGGCTTGGCGAACTGGCCCGCGATCCGGCCGACCTTCACTACCGGCGACTGCGCCGCATAGGTGAGGATTGCCGCCATCTGCAGGAACACGCGGAAGAAATCACGGATCGGGTCGGCACCGTGCTCGGCAAAGCTTTCGGCGCAATCGCCGCCTTGAAGCAGGAAGGCCTCACCTTCAGCCACGCGCGCCAGTTTGGCCTTCAACCGCCGCGCCTCGCCTGCAAAAACGAGCGGCGGAAAGGTCGACAGCTGGTTTTCGACCGCCTCAAGGGCTTGGGCATCGGGATAGTCCGGCACCTGGACAACCGGCTTGTCACGCCAACTGGCCGGTGACCAGGGCTTTGAATGCACTGTCACGGGATTACTCCTCACGTCGGCACGGGGTCCGTATTGTTCTTTCCTCTTTGCATCCTACGCCCCTCCCATCGGCGCCCGGCAGCAGCCGAGAAAAGTGGGAATGGAATGCTTATCCATGCCGGTAATTCGGGTGTTATAGCCAAACCCTGAAGCATTTGCCAGAGTTGGTGTCAGAATCTCCGATGCGTTACCTGGTAAAATGCCCGATCATGACACGCCAGAACACTCGCACGAACCGGTCGCGATTGCCGAGCGGCTGAAACGCGGGCATGCGGTCAATTACCTGTCCGATTGGGTTTATGGCGGCATCGACGGCGCCATTACCACCTTCGCCATTGTCGCCGGAAGCCTTGGTGCCGATCTGTCAAACCGGATCATTCTCATTCTCGGCGCCGCAAATATCCTCGCAGACGGGCTCTCGATGGCAGCCGCCAATTTCACCGGTACAAAAGCGGAGAACGATGACGAGAAACGGCTTCGTGCCGTTGAAGAACGTCACATCCGCATTGCACCCAAGGGAGAACGGGAGGAAATCCGTCAGATTTTCGCATCCAAAGGCTTCAAGGGCGCCGATCTGGACCGCGTCGTCGATGTGATAACGTCGGACAAGCAGCTCTGGATCGACACGATGATCACCGAGGAATATGGACTGGCGTCCGCCCGCCGTTCTCCGATGAAAGCTGCATTCGCCACTTTTTTCGGCTTCCTGATCTGCGGACTCGTGCCCCTGCTGCCTTTTGTTCTCGGCCTCGGCGACAACGCCGCACCGGTTGCCGTTGTCCTGACCGCCGCTGCATTCTTCACCATCGGCATCACAAAGAGCCGCTGGTCGCAAGCCGCATGGTGGGCCTCAGGTCTCGAAACCCTAGGCATCGGGCTTGGCGCAGCAGCCGTTGCCTATTTCATCGGCGATCTTTTGAACACTCTCCTTTGAAAACAGAGGCTGCAAGGCCAAACTGAATAAAATAGACGCTTGCAGCATCACGGTTTTCGCGCTCATCTTCCAAAAATGTTGCCGGAACCATCCTTTACTGTCGGCATTGAGGAAGAGTACCTCCTGATCGATGCCGAAAGCCGCGAGCTTGCCGCCGACCCGCCACCCGCCTTCATGACGGATTGCGAGCACGCGCTCGGAAACCATGTCACTGCGGAGTTCCTGCGTTGCCAGGTCGAAATCGGCACCCCCGTCTGCGAAACCATCGATCAAGCGCGCAAGGAACTCATCCATATGCGCGGCACCATCGGCAAAACGGCCTTGGCGCATGGGCTGCGCCCTTTGGCGGTTTCGACCCACCCTTCGGCGGATTGGCGCCGCCTCGCTCACACCGACAAGACGCGCTACCGGCAACTGGCGGACGACCTGCAGATGGTCATCCAGCGGCTGATGATCTGCGGCATGCATGTGCATGTGGCGATCGAGGATGACGACCTGCGCATCGATCTCTTCAATCAGGCCCGCTATTTCCTGCCTCATCTTCTGGCGCTGACGACGTCCTCGCCCTTCTGGAGGGGGAAGCCTGCCGGGCTCAAGTCCTACCGGCTTGCGGCCTTCGACGAGATGCCGCGCACCGGCCTTCCAGCTCCTTTTGAAAGCCCTGGCGAGTTCGAACGCACGGTCGCCGTTCTTATCGATTGCGGCATGATCGAGGATGCAACCAAGATCTGGTGGGATTTACGCCCCTCGGCCCGTTTTCCGACGCTTGAACTGCGCATCTGCGATGTTTGCACCCGGCTCGAAGACGCTATTGCGGTCGCTGCTCTTTTCCGCTGCATCTTGCGCATGCTCTTCCGTCTCAGACTGAATAATCAGCGCTGGCGGCAATATCCGCGCATGCTGATCGAGGAGAACCGCTGGCTTGCCCAGCGGCACGGAACGGAAGGCCGTCTTATCGACCTTGGACGCAGAGCCTGTGTGCCCTATGCCGACCTTGTCGATGAGATCATTACCCTTGTGCGCGAGGACGCGGATTTCTTCAATTGCCAGGCAGCGATCGAGCATCTGCGCCTGATTACATCGGAGGGAACTTCGGCTGACCGGCAACTTGCCCGCTATGCGGCCGCTAAATCAGACGGCGCAACGGAAGATGAAGCTCTGATAGCCGTTGTCGACGGCATTGCCGAGGAAAGCCTCGCGGGTTTGTGAGAAAAAGCGACTGAACTCTCCGTGGCGGTTCGCCGTATAGTTGTGCGGGGCCAAAACTGAGGATGAGAGATGCCGCATCACATCGGGTGCGTCGCGCGCGCGGTCGCGATCGCCGTTTTTGCCGTTCCCTTTCTGATTGCCTCCGTATCCGTTTCGGCCGAGGCGGAGACGCTGCTTGAGCGGATGGCGGGCACCTACCAGATCGTCCCCTCGCGGACATCGGCCTCGTTCCGGGTCGATCAGGTGGGCGGACCCGGCATTGACGGCCAGTTCAACGATTTCAGCGGCACGATCACCCTGAACGGCGATGACATCACAAAAAGCGTGGTTGATGTGACCATCCGAACGGGCGACATGACGACGGGCGACGCCGCCCAGGATGACTTCATCAAGGGGCGTTCGATCTTCAATGTGGCGCGCCATCCCGAAGGACGGTTCCGTTCCACATCCGTCCGCCAAATCAGCGACATGACCGCCCGCGTCGAGGGCACGCTCACCCTGAAGGGCATTTCGAAGCCCGTAACGTTCTTCGTCTCGCTTGTGCAGGCACGGGGACAAGGAAGGGGGCTAACCGCGGAATTCGCGGTTCAGGGCGTTTTCCAGCGCGGCCTTTTCAATATGGGCATCGGCGTGCCGCTCTACGCGAATGTCGTGAAGCTCAACATCCGCGCGACCGCAAGGCGAACCTAGTCTTTGAGCAATTGCGCTTTTCTTTGCATCGCTCAATTGCTCAAAGTTCTCAGGCTGCCGCAAGTCCGGGCGGAAAACCGTTTCCATTTTTCCTGGATTTACTTCAGCCTACTCGGCGGCGTCGCGGTAAATGCGCTCGGTGGGCGTGCGCATGGTGACAAGCTCTTCCGCCGCGGTTGGGTGCACGGCCACCGTACGGTCGAAATCAGCCTTTGTTACCCCCATCTTCACAGCGATCCCAAGGCACTGGATCATCTCACCCGCCCCCTCGCCCGCAATATGAACACCGACCACCCTGTCGGTATCCGCATCGACAATGACTTTCATCATCACCCGGTTTTCGGATTTCGAGAGCGTCGACTTCATCGCGCGAAAAGAGGTCTTGTAGATATCAAGCATTGGAAAGCGCTCACGCGCCTCATGTTCGGTGAGACCTACCGTTCCCACCTCCGGCGTGGTGAACACCGCGGTTGCGATATTCTCATGATCGGCCTTCACCGGCTGACCGCCGAACACGGTGTCCGCGAAAGCATGCCCCTCGCGGATCGCGACCGGTGTGAGATTGACCCGGTTCGTAACATCGCCCACCGCGAAGATGTTCGGTACGCTCGATTGGGAATACTCGTCGACGACAATGGCGCCGGACTTATCGGTCCTTACGCCGGCCCCCTCCAGCCCCATATCTGCAGTGTTAGGCGAACGGCCGATCGCGAACATGATCTGATCCGCTTCGAGCACCCGTCCATCCGTGACCGTGCCGCGCAGGCCGTCCTGCGTCTTCTCGATCTTTGTGAAGACATTGGCGAGGACGAACTTCACGCCCTGCCGCGCCATACCTTCCGAGACCGCAGCGCGCAAATCGCCGTCGAAGCCGCGCAAAATCTGCGGACCGCGGTAGATTAACGTCGTGTCTGCGCCCAAATGGTTGAAGATACAGGCGAATTCCGCCGCCACATAGCCGCCTCCCGCGACAATCACGCGTTTCGGAAGCTCGTTGAGATGAAACGCCTCGTTCGAGGTGATGACATGCTCGCCCCCCGGCAATGCCGGATCGAGGTTCGGCGCCCCCCCAGTTGCGACCAGTATCGTCTCGGCACGCACCGTGCGGTCCTCACTGACAAGCCGAACCGTGTGCCGGTCATCCAGCACCGCGCGGGTATCGAATACTTCAACACCCGCCTTTGCTAGATTGGCGCGGTAGACGCCTTCAAGGCGGTCGATTTCGGAGTCCTTGTTCGCGATCAGCCGATTCCAGTCGAACCTGCGCTCACCCAGTGTCCAGCCAAAACTCGCCGCTTCGTCGAATTCATGCGCGAAACGGCCGGCATAAACGAGAAGCTTCTTGGGCACGCAACCGCGGATGACACAGGTTCCGCCATAGCGGTATTCCTCAGCGATCGCGACCCGGGCGCCATACTGGGCCGCGATCCTTGCCGCCCTCACACCGCCCGAACCGCCGCCGATAACAAAAAGATCGTAGTCGAAATCCGCCACGTGCAAATCCTTCAGTCTTCCCCGGACTCAGCTACCAGGTGCACGATATCGGCCGGGTTTTTTACCCAGAAGCCCTTAAAGCTCTTAGGAAGGGGCTCGATGTCATCACAACGGACAACGCCCATCTGCCCTAAATGCGCCGCGGCGGCGGCGGTGTCATCGCTTACGATCTCAAGCCACAGTTCCGCCTGGCTGACGGCGGGTACACGGTCGAGCCACAGATTCACCGGGCCGAAATCGACGGAGAAACTGCCGCTTTCATGTTCGGTGACCGGCATCGACAAGGTGTCGCGGTAGAAGGACACAACGCTTTCAAAGCGATCCGCAGGAAGCTTCATCGCAATGTTGCGGCCACCCCGAAAGTTCGGCTTTCCGGCCATGTCTCATCTCCGAAGAAGCGGCGTAACCTAGATCGGCTGCCCCATAATTTCAACGCCGTCATCCGTTCCAACAACCACCGTTGACGCGATGCCGGCGAACAGGCCGTGCTCCGCCACGCCCGCAATCGATGCAATATCCGCAGCGAGCAGAGCCGGATCTGGGATGTTGCGATAATGACAATCGTAGATATGCATGTTGTTGTCTGTGACGAATGGGGCGCCGCCGATTTCCCGGCGCACAATCGCGCCGCCGATGCCATGCCTGCGCGTTGCTTCGTCAATAGACATCACGGTCGCACGCGCGCCGAAAGGCACAACTTCGACAGGCAACGGAAAACCGCCAAGATTGTCTGAAAGCTTCGTATCGTCGACGATGACGACCATGCGGGCTGAGGCTTGGGCGACGATTTTCTCACGCAGCAGCGCACCGCCGCCACCCTTGATGAGATTGAGCACAGGGTCCACCTCGTCCGCCCCGTCGACACAGAGATCAAGCGTGGGCGTTTCGTCGAGCGTCGTCAGTCTAATGCCCCGCGCTTCAGCCAGGCGACGCGTATCCTCAGAGGTCGGCACGGCGATGATATCCAGTCCCTCACGGACCTTTTCTCCAAGAAGCGTCACAAAGGCGGATGCGGTCGAGCCAGTACCGAGGCCTAGCCGCATACCCGGGAAAACAAGCTTCAGCGCCGCTTGCGCGGCACTTTTCTTCTTTTGGTCGGCCGATGTCATGAACGGGGTGTCTTCGCGCCGTCGCCCCACAACGATTGGACGCGGCGGTCCCTGCCACAGGCGAAGCGATAGTATTTATAGCGGACCGGGTTCTTCACATAATAGTCCTGGTGATAGTCCTCCGCCGGGTAGAATGGGCCGGTATCGAGAACGGGTGTCACCACCTCGGCGCTGAGTTCAGCCGCCGCCTCCGCCTTCAAGCGTTCAGCGATTTCCCGTTCCTCCGCGTTCGCTGCGAAAATGGCCGTCCGGTAGCCAGGGCCCCGGTCGCAGAACTGGCCGTCCGGGTCTGTCGGGTCCACATGCCGGAAGAAGTAGGTGACGAGTGTCTCGTAACTCACCTTTGCCGGGTCGTAGGTAATGCGCACGGCCTCGTAATGGCCGGTGCCGCCGGAGGTTACGTCCCTATAGGTCGGGTTGTCGGTGCGACCGCCCGTATATCCAGACAAGGTGTCGACAACCCCGTCAAGCTTGTCGAAATCGGATTCGACGCACCAGAAGCATCCACCCGCAAAAACCGTGGTGCTCAAGCCGTCTTTTTGGCCGTCATCGGCCTCGGCACCAGAGGCGGCAACCGCGCATATGAGTGCGGCGATAAAGCCGAAACGGCGGAGCATGACAAACGTCTCCAGAGTGTTTTAGCGGTCCAGTCCAGAAAGAAGAATATACTTCATCTCGACGAACTCCTCGACTCCGTGGTGAGACCCTTCGCGGCCAAGGCCCGATTCCTTCACACCGCCAAAGGGCGCAATCTCGGTTGAGAGAATGCCGGTGTTGACCGCCACCATGCCATATTCGAGTTCTTCGGCAACACGCCAGACGCGGCCAACATCGCGGGCGTAGAAATAAGCCGCAAGACCGTATTGGGTATCGTTGGCCAATTCGACG
Organism: Hyphomicrobiales bacterium; assembly: GCA_022360615.1. Classification (GTDB taxonomy): domain Bacteria; phylum Pseudomonadota; class Alphaproteobacteria; order Rhizobiales; family JAKSCL01; genus JAKSCL01. Next base: position 5,114 of record JAKSCL010000001.1, on the reverse strand, counting down.
ACCTCGTCGTCGTTGTCGAACTTAAAGAGCGGCGCGACGGGCCCAAAGGTTTCCTCGCGCTTGATGAGCATCTTCGTTGTCACGTTTTTCAGGACAGTGGGCTCGAAAAAGGTGCCGCCAAGCGTATGACGTTTGCCGCCGACGACCACCTCGGCGCCAAGACCGACCGCGTCCTTGATGTGAGCCTCGACCTTTTCAATCGCCTGGTCGTTAATGAGCGGGCCCTGCGCAACGCCGACTTCGGTGCCGTCGCCGACCTTCAGTTTTGCGACTTCCGATGCGAGCTTCTCGGCAAAGGCATCATAAATGCCCGATTGCACATAGATCCGGTTCGCGCAGACGCAGGTTTGACCCATATTCCGGAATTTCGAGACCATCGCCCCGTCGACCGCGGCATCGACGTCCGCATCGTCGAACACGATGAAGGGCGCGTTGCCCCCAAGCTCAAGCGCGACCCTCTTAACCGTCGACGCCGATTGCCGCATGAGGAGTTTGCCGACCTCCGTCGAGCCCGTGAATCCGACCACGCGCACAAGCGGGTTGGACGTCATCTCGCCGCCAATCGCCGGGGCGTCGCCGGTGAGGATATTCACGACCCCTGGCGGGAAGCCCGCCTCGACCGCCAGTTCGCCGAGCGCGAGCGCGGTAAGCGGCGTTTCCGGGGCCGGTTTGACGACACAGGTGCAGCCCGCAGCCAGCGCCGGGGCGACCTTACGGGTGATCATGGCGGCCGGGAAATTCCAGGGCGTGATGGCGGCGACCACCCCCACGGGCTGCTTGATCACGAAGATACGGCTGTCGGCCCGGTGGGTGGGAATCGTCTCGCCATAAATCCGCCTCGCTTCCTCGGCGTAGAACTCAAGGAAGGATGCCGCGTAGACGACCTCGCCCCTGGCCTCGGCAAGCGGTTTGCCCTGCTCGCTCGTCATGATAAGCGCAAGGTCATCTGCATGCCGATGCATCAACTCGAACCAGCGCCGCAGAACCTTGGCGCGATTGGCGGCGGTTTCCTTCGACCAAGACTTGAAGGCGGCGGCCGCCGCCTCGATAGCCCGGCGGGCTTCCTCAGCGCCGAGATGGGGCACCCGCCCAAGCTCCGCGCCGCTGGCCGGGTTGGTGACGGCATCGGCTCCTTCACCCACCCACGCGCCGTCAATCAGGCATTGAGTCTTGAAAAGCCTTGGTTCGTTCAACTGCATCGTCGCCTCCCGCATTCATTCCACGCTGATTTTTCCGCCTCTTTATCACGGCGGATGCGAACGGGAAAAGGCCGTGCCTGGTAAAGCTGCTATTCGCTCTCTTCGAAGTCCGCGATCTGCTTTTCGATCTCGTCCTGAAGGGCCGCGTCGAGTCCGAGCCGGCCAGCGAGCCGGTCGAGATAGCGGCGCTCTTCCGTGTTGGGGTCACCGACAACGACGGCGGAGGCTGTATAGATCTCCGTTGCCATTTCCGGGGACTTCGAGAGCGCCGCGATCGCGTCGACATCGAGAGGCTTTTTCAACTCGTCGAACAGAAACGCCTTGTCGTCCGCGTCGAAATCGGCTGCCGCAATCGCATCATAGATGCGGGCGCGCTCGGCATCGTCAATGTGGCCATCGGCCTTCGCGGCACCGATCATGGCCTGCAGCAGCGCAAGCGCAAGATGCTCACCGGCCTCGGATTCAGGCGCTGGAAGAAAGCGCGCATCATCGGGAACGGCAAAATCATCGCCATGCTGCGCGGTGGATGTTTGGGGAACGGATGTGCGCGGCATGGGCTGCGCGCCCGCAGGTGCGGCCGGCTCACCCGGCATGCCCGGCCGCCCTACCGCACCACCTGCGCCCGCCTGACCAGCTTGATGCTTCTGCCAGGCGTTATAGGCCAGCGCTCCAAGAACCGCCATGCCACCATATTTCGCGGCCTTCCCAGCAAATTTCCGGCCCTTCTTCGATCCCAGGAGCAATCCCGCAAGGCCGCCTGCCGCCGCCGCACCGCCTATGCCGCCGGGAAAGGAACGCCCGATCCCGCCTCCGCCGCCGGAAAGACCGCCAAGCATGGAGTTCAAGCCCTGCCCGGGCCCCGCGGCGCCCGCCTGGGACTCGGTACCCGACGGTGCGTTCTGGCCATGTGGCTGAACCGGCCCGCCCTGAGAGACGTTGCCCAGCCCGCCCAAAATCTGATCGATCAACCCCTTTGAATTCAACATTCTCGTTCCCACTTTCCGTTGACGTGTTCTCTGTGCTTTTTCCTTGCTCGGAACGGATGTATGGAAGCTGGGAAAGGCCTGCAAGGATATGATCGCACTTCCCTCCCCGACTATTGTCTTCGATCTTGATGGAACGCTGGTCGACACGGCACCCGATCTGGCGGCAACGCTCAACGTCGTTTTGACGCGCCACCGCATACCGCCGGTAACCCTCGACTTCGTGCGCCCTCTTATCGGCCACGGCGCCGCAGCCCTCATCGAAAAGGGACTGCGCGAGGAAAAGGGACTGCGCGAGGCGCTTGTCGGCGTCGGGGACGCGCAGTTGAAAGGGATGCTGGTTGAATTTCTCGAGCATTATGAGGCGAACATCGCCGTCGACAGCCGCCCATTTGACGGCGTGGTTGCCGCCCTTGAGCGATTTCAGTCAGACGGATACCGGCTCGCCGTGTGCACCAACAAACGCGAAAACTTGTCGAAGAAACTCCTCGATACCCTTGATATATCGAGCTTTTTCGCCGCGATTGCTGGGCCCGACACATTTCACGTCCAAAAGCCGGATCCACAGCACATCCTGAAGACCCTTGAGGCCGCCGGCGGCCACGCCGCCCGTGCCGTCATGATCGGCGATTCCAAGAACGATATCCTCGCCGCCCAAGCGGCCGGTATTCCGGTGATCGCCGTCGATTTCGGCTATACGCCCGAACCGGTCTCGAAATTCAAGCCGGACCATATCGTCTCGCATTACGATGAGATCGTGCCGCTCGTGCGGGCGGCCTTTGCTGAATCCACCTGACGTTTTCGCGAAGCCTTGCTTGACGCAAGCGCCCCTCCTCCCTATACGACGGGTCTTCTCAAAAAGAAGGGCGCGTAGCTCAGCGGGAGAGCACTTCGTTCACACCGAAGGGGTCACTGGTTCAATCCCAGTCGCGCCCACCATTCCCACATCAACCACCGTTCGTGACGAGTTCGATATTCCCCTGGATCCTGCGGTTGCCGGGTTCGAGATTCTTCGCCTCGTAAAGGGCGTCGAGCGCTTTTTTCCGATCGCCGCGTAAATAGTGCGAATAACCCATATTGTTCAGGACCGCAGCACGCTTCTTACCGGTTGCGAGCGCCTTTTGATATGCTTGATCGGCTAGGTCGAAACGGCCCAGCATGTCATAGCTCGCGCCCAGCCCCACCCAGGCATCCACATCGCCTTCATCGCGGGCGACGATCGTACGGTAGTGCGTTTCCGCCACACCATAATTCCCGCGGTGAAAGGCCCTCTCCGCATCACGATGAAGGTCCTCCGGCGCTGCCGCGAGCCAACCATTGGCGAAACCATCGACGCCGCCACTCCCATTGTTGGCGGCGCAAGCGGAGAGCAACAGGGCCACCGTTAGAAGTACTGCCGGACGAGAGACGGCGCGCCAAGTTTTATGGTTCATTTGAGCCCCCTTGCACACGGGTCGCATGATGCGAAGCAGGTCTTACGGCTGGCTTAAGCGGTGAAAACCAATAGTATTCAGAGTGTAAAAACGCTTAACCCGGTTCGTCCAAAATCTATTCGAGCATAAAGACGCGAATGACAGTGGGCAGGATTGCAACGAAGATGACGACGGGCAAAATGCAGGCGGTCACGGGAATGGACATTTTGGCCGGAAGCGCGTGCGCCTTTGCTTCCGCAGCGGATAGCCGCTTATGCCGCATGTCTTCGGAGTAGACGCGCAACCCCTCCGACAAGCTTGTGCCCAGTTCCTTCGATTGCCGCAAAAGGCTTGCGAAAGGCCGGATATCTTCAAGGGGCACACGCTGGCTCAGATTGACCAGCGCATCTTCAAGACCAAGCCCGGCACGCATCTCCGAACAGACCACGCGCAAATTTGCGGAAAGGTTCGGATAAACCGGTTCCAAATCCTGGGCAACCCGGTCAAGGGCCGCTTCCATGCTCAATCCGGCATTCGAACAAATCGTCATCAAGTCGAGAAAATCGGGAAAGCCCACGCGTGCCTCCTCGACCCGGGCCGCAATCCGCCTCTTCACGACGCAATCAGGTAGCTTATAGCCGATGAAGGCGCACACCAGGACGGCGATAAGGAACGGCGTCCCGTTCAAAATGCCGGGCGCGAAAAGCGTGGTCAGCACCGGCACAAGCACCATGGCACCAAGGGCGCAAAGCCGCGCTAGGAGGAACAGGCCGACGGCACTTTTCTCGATGTAACCGGCCTGAATCAAGCGCTGGCGAAGCATCTTCGTCTTCGTGCCATCGCCCGCCTTCACCAATGATGACGCCTGATCGACGAAGGCGGCGTTCCGCCGCCTGATCGCGGTTGTTTCCTCCGCCGCCGCCATTGCCTTCTTGGCTTCGCGTTCCGCCGGATGATCCAGGACGAGCCGCTTGCGCGTTACCTTGCGGTTGACATGCGCCGACCAGAGCGATGCACCCAGCATGGCAAGCACCGCGCCGAAAGCAAGAAGCGCACCGGAGACAATCAGTGTCGTCAGATCGAATTCCACGGCCTTCGCGTCCTCCAACACTCAGATCTTGAAGTTCACCATCTTGAAAATCATCGCCATGCCCGCCCCATACCAGAACAGGATACCGGCGACGCCGTACAAAAACGCCGGTTCGCCCAAGACGCCGGCGTAGTAGTCCGGCGACATCAGATTGACGGCGACAACGACGAAAAGCGGCAGGCTCGACAGGATGATGGCCGACATGCGGCCTTCCGCGGAGATCGATTTCACCTTACGGCGCAGTTTGATGCGCTGGCGAATGACTTCGGCCAAGCCTTCCAAAATCTCACGCAGGTTCCCGCCGACCGTCGTCTGGATGGCGATGGCGGACGAGTCATTCGAGGTAACGTTGAGCTTCAATAACGTACAGGAACAGGTGGCCGTACCTTATGCGGCAATTACGAGTTTCGTTGATCCTTCCGTCCGCTTC
>JAKSCL010000002.1 GCA_022360615.1 Hyphomicrobiales bacterium | reverse complement strand
GGCCTTTTCCGTCTTCATCGGGGATATTAAGGGCGGCGGCTTGTGCACCGATGCGCTTAATTCCGAGATGCGGGCAATCTTCGACACCCATCGAAGCCCTCTCATCTACACGCCCGGCGACAATGAGTGGACCGATTGCTGGCAGGAGAGAATGGGGGCCGTCGATCCGACTGAGCGAAAAGAAGCAGTCATCGCGCTCTTCACGGCGGACGGCGAAAGCATCGGCCGGACGGCGATGCCCTTGCAGCAGCAGGATGGGCAGCGCGAAAACGCCCGCTGGACAGCGGCGGACGTGGTGTTCGCCACCTTCCACGTCACAGGTTCGAACAACAATTTCCGCCAGGACCGCGAGGCGGTCGCGGAACACTTTGACCGTAGCAATAACAATCTCGCCTGGCTGCGCGAGACCTTCCAGACAGCGGGCGAGACGGATGCGGCAGGCATGGCGCTCTTCATCCACGGCAACCCGCAATGGGATGCACAGCCATGGGCTCCAACGGGCTTCGACCGCTTCCGCGCTACTCTTGCCGAAGAAGCAAACCGCTTCGAAGGGCCAATCCTGATCTTTCACGGCGACACGCACACCTTCCGCATCGACCGGCCCTTCGAACCAGTGCCCCATCTGACACGGCTCGAAGTCTTCGGCCCGCCCCACAGGGGCGCGGTGATTGTGGAGGTGGACGCAAGCATCCCGGAATTGTTCAGCTTTTCAACGATCACCGCTGAAAACGAATAGAGACGTCAGGCCCGCGCCGCCGCCAGAAGCACCAGCACGATCGAAACGCCGATAAGCGCGATCCCGACAATTTCGCGCGCACTCACCCGTTCCTTAAAGAACAGCGCCGAAGACAGCGTGGAGAACACCAGTTCCACCTGGCCAAGCGCCCGCACATAAGCAACCTGTTGAAGGGTCACCGCGGTGAACCAGCAGCCCGACGCCGCAACGCCCGCAAGAGCGGTTGGGCCCGTCAGCTGCCAAGCGCGGAAAACGCGCGCAACCTCGCCCGGCTCGCGCCATTGGAGCCAGAATGCCATGGCCAAGGTCTGCAGCATAGTCACCGCGGCAAGTGTGATCCCGGCCCGCTCGAAGGCCGAGCCCGCATCGAGCGACAAGGCGGCAGCCCGGTAGCAGACCGCCGCCACCGCGAAACCCGCCCCGCTGAGCACGCCGAGCAGAGCCGATTTCGGCGCGGACCAGCCTGACACCGCGCCGCTATTGCTGATGAGGACAAGAACACCGAAAAAGCCGATCACAAGCCCGGCACCGCCGAGCGCGCCGACGGCCTCGCCAAGCACCAGGAGGCCGAAGACCGCCGCCTGAAGCGATTCCGTTTTGGAAAAGGCCGTCCCTAAAGCGAAGGAGCCGTAGGAGAAGCTTTTGAGAAGAAAGACCGTGCCAAGAATCTGAGCAAGCCCGCCTATTGCCGCATAGACCCAAAACGGACCGCCCGGCATTGTCAAAGGCGTTCCAGCAAGCGCAGTGATCGTGAGCGCGTAAAGGATGGCAACGGGCGCGGCAAAAGCGAAACGCGAAAAGGCCGCACCGCCCGTCGATAGGTCAGCAGTTAGTTTCTTTTGGAGTGCCGAACGCAGGTTTTGGAGAAAAGCCGCGGCAAGCGTAATGGGAACCCAGAGCATCGCCACCCTGTGGCAGAGCGCACCGGGTTCAGCAAGGTGGTGTCATGCAAACCTAGTCCGCGCCCCGGGCAGGGATCATGCCCGAAGGCCCGCCGGGCCGGCCGATCCCGATGAACCGGTTGGCGAAGTAGATCGCAACCGCGAGACCCGCACCAGCCAGGTCGGTCAGAACGCCGCCTTCGATCATGAAGAGCGCGGCCGCCAGAAGGCCGACCCGCAGGATAAGACCCACACGCTGTCCCATGAACCAGCCCTGGACGGCGCTTGAGAGAATGAAGACCCCGACAATCGCCGTCACGAAGGCACGTCCGATCTCCAGCCACTCGCCCTCCATAAGGAGTGCCGAATTGTAGAAGAACATGAAAGGCACGATGAAAGCGGCAAGCCCGATCTTGAAGCTTGCAACCGAGGTTTCCATTGGGTTTGCGCCAGATATTCCCGCCGCGGCGTAAGAGGCCAGCGCCACGGGCGGCGTGATGGCCGACACCACGGCGAAGTAAAACACGAAGAAATGCGCAACCAGCGGCTCGATCCCCAATTGGATGAGGCCAGGCGCAACGACCGACGCCGCGACCGCATAGGCAGCCGTCGTCGGCATGCCCATGCCCAACAGAATGGCAATCAGCATGGCGAAAACCATGGCGAGAAGCTGGCTGTTCTCGGCAATATCAAGAAGCAGGTTCGAGAAGCGCGCGCCGACGCCGGTGAGTGCGATAACCCCGACAATGATGCCCGCGCAGGCGCACACGGCGATGATCTGGACGCTCATGACGGACGCAAGATTAAGGGCCTTTAAAATCCCGCGCGGTCCCATCTTGTGCGGAGTAAGCCAACTGACCATCGCCGCCGAGACGGTTGCAAGCGTGCCTGCCCGGATAACCGAATAGCCCATGAAGAGCGCGCTGATGAGGATGATGATCGGGATGAACAGATAGACCTGCCGGATCATCTTCGAAAGGACAGGCAATTCGTCATCGCGCATGCCGCGCATACCGAGCCGGGCCGCCTCGAAATCCACCATGAAATAGACGGAGACAAAGTAAAGGACAGCCGGGATCAGCGCCGCAACGGCGATCTCCGTATAGGGAATGCCGGTGATCTCCGCCATGATGAAAGCGCCCGCGCCCATGATCGGCGGCATGATCTGCCCGCCGGTCGACGCTGCCGCCTCGACAGCACCTGCGGAGCGCGGCGGATAGCCTATCCGTTTCATGAGCGGGATCGTCAAGGACCCGGTTGCCACCACATTGCCGGCGCTCGTGCCGTTGATCATGCCCATCAGCCCGGAGGCGAAAATAGCCACCTTGGCCGGACCACCGCGTGCCCGGCCTGCTGCGGCGAAGGCAAAGTTCACGAAATAATCGCCGACCTTCGAAGCCTGCAGGAAAGCGGCGAAGATGATGAAAAGAATGATGTAGGTCGAAGACACCGCCGTCGTCGGACCGAGGATGCCGGAATCGGTGTAGACGTAGGAGAAGAAGCGCTTCGCATCGAAGCCTTGATGCTGAAGGAAGCCCGGAAGCTCTGGCCCGGCGAAGGCGTAGGCGATGAAAAGCGTAGCGATTGTGACAAGCGCAAGCCCAGTGACGCGGCGCGTGAGTTCGAGGATCAAAAGCACGCCGACAAAAGCGGCAAAGGCGTTCCCAGGCGCGGCGAAGGGTGTGCCCGCCCGAACGCGGAGAGCCGCACCGTCCAGATTGACGAGAAGATATCCCGAACTGGCCAGCACCGCGATAAGGAGAACGCCGTCGAAAAGGTCGAAGCGGCGCACGCCCTCGCGCAGGAACCATGAGCCGACGATAGCGCCGATTGTGGCAACCACGAGCGGGATGCCGAAATGATAGGTCTCATAGGCGGGATCGCCAAGCGGCGTGCCGGCCGAGATACCGCGCTGCATGAGAACGACCTGAAGCAACGCATAAAGCGCCGGCAGCATCAGCACGACCGCCAGATACTGACCCATCCGGAAACCGGAGGATGCAGTGTCACGCAGATTGCCCGCTGAAAACAGGACAAAGCCCAGAAGCAGCGCGCCCGCAACGTGAAGCATGCGGAAGGCCCAGGTCTCCATGGGCGCCACATTGAGGGTGTAAAGATGGAAAGCGGAGTAGAAGATCGCAAACACCGCAACGATACGGGCGGCGAGCTTCGGAAAGCTTCGCTGATTGACGGGCTTGACATCCTCGTCGACCCCATGCGCGATCAGATGGGGATCGTCGTCGTCAGCCTGTTTGTCTTCTGAAGCACGGTTTTCGATTTCGACAGCCCCCGTATCATCGACACTACCGCTGTTCACGGCGCCTGTTGCGGGATCGTCAGCCGTGATGCCGGCCTTTTTGTTTTCGCTCATGGGCGACCTGCGGAGACAGGGGGCGCCGACCGACAAGGCCGGCACCCGGTTGTGTCGGGATACGGAGCGACTAGCCGCCGTATGTCAGGTTGTCCGGGATATCGAAACCTTTTTCCTCATAGTACCTTACAGCACCGGGATGAAAAGGCATGAAAGTGTTCTTCTCCCAATTTTCCGGCAAGGTGGCGCGCGCCGCCTTATGGATTTCCATCATGCGGTCGTGGTTATCCAGCACCGCTTTGGTCGCAGCATAGACGAAGCTTTCCGGCAGATCGCAGTTCACGATCGCGAAGTTCCACATGGACACAGCAGCGGCATCGCCGTCGAGCGAGGTGTATGTGCCAGCCGGGATGGTAAAGGACGAAACCGGAAAGGCCTCGAGCACCTTTGTTTTTTCCTCATCCGAGAACTGAACGACGTTGATGTCGGCCTGCACTTCAAGCTGGCTGATCGCCGGCACGGGAATACCGGCGGCAAAAGCGATCACGTCGAGAAGGCCGTCCTGCAACTGACCGGCAAGGTCCGACCATGAGCCGTTGCGCTTGTCGAAATCCACTCCAAGCGTTTCCAGCATCCGCGGGAAATAAGTGTCCGATGTGGAACCCGCCGGGCCGAAGCCGATCCGGGCGCCATCGGGGATTTCGGCAATCGAGCTGATGCCTGAGGATGTCAGCGTCGTAATCGAGAACGGCGTCTCATACATGGGGAACATGGCGCAGGCTTTGTCGAATTTCACGCCTGGCGCCAATGGGCTGTTGCCCTCAAGCGATTCCCGCGCGGGACCCATGGTGGTCATGCCGAACAGGTTCTCGCCGGTGTGCACATTCGCCATGTTGGCGAACGGACCCGAGGTCACTTCGCCGCCGCCAGTGACGCCCAGTTCCTCGGCAACGAGATTGGCCCAACCGGAACCGTAAGTGAAATAAGTGCCGCCCTGACTGGCGGTGCCGACCGTGAAGTTTGTCGGCCAGCCCGTGCGATCCTCAGCTGTGGCTGGGGTTGCAAGAACGGCTGCCGCCGCGGCGGCAAGTAGCAGTCTCTTCATGAACTCCTCCCAATTCGGAATGGCGGGATACGTGGAAGTGGGTACCGCCACAAGACACATAATCGAGACCCGCAGCGATTGCACGCGCTGATGATCGGCTTTTCTGGGCGATTTTATGCCTCTTGTTCGGCAAACTTGCGTCAAAAAGCAATCCATCATCGCTTTTTTTCATCTCAAAGCCTTATTTTGCCGTATTTCGCCGCCGATTTTGCAATGCACAAAACTGTCACACGTGACCGTTAGAAAACCAGGCAAATGGTTTGCCGGGAATCTTTACAGGAGGCCCTTGTGTTTTCGCTTCAAGGTAAGGTCGGCCTCGTCGTCGGCATCGCCAACGAGCACTCGATTGCTTATGGCTGCGCCAAGGCTTTCAAGGCGCAAGGCGCTTCGCTTGCGGTGACATACCTCAACGGGAAGGCGGAACCTTTCGTTCGCCCGCTGGCGGAGGGGCTGGGCGCCGATATCATCATGCCTCTCGATGTGCAAAACCCCGATGAGGAAAGGGCGCTTTTTGACGAATTAACCGCGACATGGGGCAAGCTCGACTTCGTTCTTCACTCCATCGCCTTTTGCCCGAAGGATGACCTGCACGGCCGGGTCGTCGATGCCTCGCGCGACGGCTTTCTCACCGCGATGGACGTGTCGTGCCACTCCTTCTTGCGCATGATTAGGGCGGCTGAGCCGCTCATGCCGGGCGGCGGCACCTGCATGACGGTAACCTTCTACGGATCGGAAAAGGTCGTCGACAACTACAACATCATGGGTCCGGTAAAGGCCGCGCTTGAGGCGACCGTGCGTTACGCGGCGGCCGAATTGGGACCGAAGGGCGTGAGCGTGCACGCATTGTCACCGGGGCCGCTTGCAACCAGGGCAGCCTCCGGCATCGACCATTTCGACAAGATGCTTGCAGAAGCTGCCGCCGAAGCGCCAACCCACCAGCTTGCGACCATCGACGACGTGGGCGCTTACGCCGCATTCCTGGCAAGCCGGGAAGCCTCCAACGTCACCGGCGGCATTCACTACATCGACGGCGGTTACAACATCGTTGGCTAGGACACCAGCAGCGGGAAAGGAAACAGCGCGATGATCAGCGGTCCGGTTTTCGGGATCAATGAAAGGCTGAACACCTTATCGGAATCGTCGGTCGTTCTTTCGGAGCAGAGCCAGGTGCTGACGGACACGCTTTCAAAGCATCTCGGACGGATCGCCGAAACCCACGGACCGCGGCTTCGCAATGCAGCCAAGACGATGACCGAGATCGCCGGCGATGTGACGGACGAAACCAACCGTACCGATCTGAATAGCGCGCTCATCGCCTATGCCGTCGATGCCTGGCAGCGCGCGGTTCTCACCCTCGACACCCTTCGCGAGCGCGGCAATATCTACCACGAACACGCTGCCCAAGGTCATCCGCCGGTTCTCATTTATGATTATGAAGTCGTGATCGACGGCAAGGACCTCAAGCGCCCGACCAACTACATGCTGCTCCGGATCCTGCCTCCCAAAGGCACCACCGTCTACGACTGGAAGCGGCCTTACATGATCATCGATCCGCGTGCCGGCCACGGCCCGGGCATCGGCGGGTTTAAGATGGACAGCCAGGTCGGTGTGGCATTGCGTGACGGGCACCCCGTCTACTTCGTCGCCTTTCATCCGGAGCCCGAACCCGGCCAGACGATTGCCGACGTGACCCGTTCCGAGGCCGCTTTCGTCAAAGAAATTGCAAAACGCCATCCCGAGGCGCCGAAACCCATTGTCGTGGGCAACTGCCAGGGCGGCTGGGCAACGCTTCTTCTTGCCGCGACCAACCCCGATCTAACCGGTCCCGTTGTTCTGAACGGCGCTCCCGTCGCAACTTGGTCGGGCACGGTCGGTTCCAATCCGATGCGCTACAATGGCGGACTTTTGGGCGGCGCCCTGCCCGCGCTTTTCATGTCCGATCTCGGCAATGGCGTTTTCGACGGCGCCAACCTGGTGATGAATTTCGAGCACCTTAATCCTGGCCGCACGCAGTTCCGGAAATACTACGACCTATACGCCGATGTGGACAAAGGCCGCGAGCGGTTCCTTGAGTTCGAGAAATGGTGGAGTGGCTTCTATCTCATGAACGAGGCCGAGATCCGTTGGATTGTCGAGCAGCTATTCGTCGGCAATCGGCTTGCGCGGGGCGAAGCGCGGCTTGAGCGCGGCCGCCAGGTCGACCCAAAGCAAATCCGTTCCCCCATCATCGTCTTTGCCAGCCATGGCGACAACATCACGCCGCCTCAGCAAGCTCTTAACTGGATTGTCGACACCTATGCCGACGAAAGCGAAATAAAGATCAGGGGCCAGCGCATCATTTATATGGTGCACGAGCAGGTCGGCCACCTTGGCATTTTCGTCTCCTCTTCGATCGCGAAGAAAGAACACGCCGAAATGGCCTCGACCATGAAAACCATCGAGGCGCTTGCTCCTGGGCTCTATGAAATGGTGCTTGAGGACGTGATCGGCGAGGGCCTCGACACCCGCTTCGTCGTGAGTTTTCAGGAACGCACGATGGCGGATATCCTGGAGCTGGACGACAGCCGCGAGGATGAGCGCGCCTTCGCCGCGGTTGCCCGGCTCTCAGAACTCGGAGCCGAATTCTACGATCTTTTTGTCCGGCCGGTGGTTCAAGGGGCCGTAACCCCGCAATCGGCGGAGATGCTGAGGCAGTTCCATCCCATGCGCATGCAGCGCTCCCTGCTGTCGGATCAGAACCCGGGTATGCGCCTTCTGCCGGTGCTCGCCGAGCAGATCGCCGGCGACCGCCGCGCCATCAACGGCGCCAATCCGTTCCTGCGGACCGAGCAACTGACGGCCACCTTGATCGAACAGTCACTCGATTTTTGGCGGGACATGCGCGACGCTTGGTATGAGATGGCCTTTCAAGGGATTTACTCGTCCCCGCTGATGACTTGGCTTGGACGCACACACGCTTTCCAACGCACCCGCAAGGATGCCGATGAACTGCGTCATCTGCCCGAGGCTCAACTCGCCCTGATGAACATCACCAAGGGCGGTTTCGAAGAAGCCGTCATCCGCATGCTGCTTGTGCTGGCGGAAGCGCGCGGCTCCGTGCGGCGCTCCCGGCTTGAGCGGTCCGCCCATGTGCTGACCCATGATGAACCTTTCAAATCGCTTGGCGCGGAACTGCGTGCAAAACTGATCCACGAACAGAAAATCATCGTTCAGTTCGAACATGATAAAGCCGTGGAAACGCTGCCCGGCCTCCTCGACGACATGGAAGAGCGCGAAAAAGCAGTCGGCGTCGTGGAATACATAGCAGGCCCGCTTGATGAGATGGAACCGCATACGATCCACGCGCTTCAGACCTTCCGCAAGATGCTCGGTCTGCCCGAATTGACAGCAAAGACCGTAAAGTATGATCCGCTGGCGGAAGCAACCAGCCCCAAGGGCAGCGATGGTCTCGCACTTGTCAAACCCAAGCTGTTTACCGCGCCTCAAGGTGTGGCGGACAATCTCACCTGTCTGCGCGGCCTCGGCGAAAAGCTAAGCGAGAAAATGAACCGTACCGGCATCTACCACCTCTCGCAGATCGCCAGCTGGACGCTCGAGGAAGCGGCATGGGTCGACCGTGAGCTGAAGCTCAATGGCAGGATTGCCCGCGAGGGTTGGATCGAGCAGGCTAAGGCCCGTGTCGCCGAAACAGCGGACGCCGCCGAATAGACCGAGTAAGGAGAGAACCTTTACCCATGGGCGAAAACAAAACCTATGATGAGATCGAAGTGGGGGACGAGGCAATCGTCAACCGCGTCTGCGCGTCCAAGGACCTTTACATTTTCGCCCATGCCTCGGGCAATTTGAACCCGCTGCACAATCCGAGCTTCGACATCGACAATGACGGCGTGTCGGACGCCGTCGCCCCGTCGATGTGGGTGGCCTCGCTGATCTCAGCCGTTCTTGGCAACATACTCCCGGGACCAGGCACTCTTTACCGCCGCCAGGATATGCGGTTTCTGAACCGTGCGCATGTTGGCGACACGCTGTCAGTTGGGGTCCGCGTCACGCAAAAGGGCGAGGACAACGCTGTCACATTCGAAACATGGGTCGACCGCAACGACGGCATGCCGGTGCTCAGAGGGGAAGCGGAGGTCAGCGCCCCGACCGCCAAGCTGACGACCGATCTTGAGCTGCCGGAAATCCTCGTTGAGCAGCACAAGCATTTCGACCGGCTTCTTGAGGCATGCGAGGGCCTGCCGCCGCTTGAGGTGGCCGTCGCCTGCCCCGACGATCCGAATTCGCTGGGTGGCGTCGTCTTGGCGGTCGAGCACAATCTGATCGCGCCGGTGATCGTCGGATGCCGCTCACGGATTGCCGATGCCGCCAACGAAATCGGCAAGGACATCTCCCATCTGCCGTTGATCGATATCGAAGACGAGCCGGAAGCCGCTGCGAAGACGGTGGAACTCGTTCATCAGGGCAAGGCGCGTGCCCTGATGAAAGGCCATCTCCACACCGATGACCTGTTGCGCCACGTCATGAAACGTGACGGCGGCTTGCGGACCGGACGCCGCATTACCCACGTTTTCGTCATGGATGTACCGGGTCAAGACCAGATGCTGATGGTCTCCGACGCTGCCATCAACATCGCGCCGGATCTCGAAACGAAGGTCGATATCGTCCAGAATGCGATCAATCTCGGCCAGGCGATCGGCATGGCGGCCCCCCGCGTCGGCATCCTGTCGGCCGTCGAGACGGTCAATCCGAAGATCCCATCGACACTCGATGCAGCCGTGCTTTCGAAAATGGCCGAACGCGGTCAAATCACCGGCGGCATCGTCGATGGACCACTCGCCATGGACAACGCCATGGATGTGGAGGCTGCCCGGACGAAAGGTATCACCTCGCTCGTTGCGGGCCATGCCGAAGTCCTTATCGTTCCGAACCTTGAAGCGGGCAACATGCTGGCGAAGGAACTGACTTTCATCGCCCATGCCGAGGCGGCCGGTCTCGTCGTCGGTGCGAGAGTGCCAGTGATCCTGACAAGCCGCGCCGACAACGCGAAAGCCCGTCTCGTTTCCTGCGCCCTTGCCATCCTGTACGACCACTGGCGCCGTACCGGCGAATCCCTGGTTAAAAACCCCGACCTGAAGGAGGCTGCCGAGTGACCGGCGCCGGTCAGCCGGCGATCCTCACGCTGAACGCAGGCTCCTCCAGCCTGAAATTCTCGCTCTTTCCTTTCGGGAACGGGACAGCGATTGCCGGCGGACAGCTGGAGAGTCTGGGTACCGCGCCCCGCTTTGTCGCCAAAAACGGCACGGGCGAAAAAAGCCACGAGGAAAACTGGGGAGAAGGCCGGGGACCAAAGCATGCGGGTGACGCGCTTGCCGTCCTCTTGGCATGGCTAAAAAAGACCTATCCGGAGATCGAGGTCGAAGCCGTGGGTCACCGCGTCGTCCATGGCGGCATCGATTTCGCCGCCCCGGTTCTGGTTGATGACATCGTCTTTGAAAAGCTGAAAGCGCTCGAACCGCTGGCGCCGCTCCATCAACCGCATAACCTCGCGGGTATTGAGGGTTCCCGCGCAGCCTTCCCGGGAACCCCGCAAATTGCCTGCTTCGACACGGCCTTTCACCGCAAGCATCCGTTTGTGAACGATGTCTTTGCGCTTCCGCGCAGTTATTTTGAAGACGGTGTGCGGCGTTACGGCTTTCACGGTCTCTCTTATGAATTCATCGCCGGAAAGCTTGCGGACATGGGCATCGCCGAGCCTGAGACGCGTGTCATCGTTGCCCATCTCGGCAACGGCGCTTCGATGTGCGCGATCAAAGGCGGACAATCAATGGGTTCGACCATGGGCTTTTCAGCGCTCGACGGCTTGCCCATGGGCACGCGCTGCGGTCAGATCGACCCAGGCGTCCTCCTTTATCTGATGGACCAGCGGGGAATGGGGCCGAAGGAGATCACGAACCTCCTTTATAAGGAGTCCGGGCTTCTGGGGCTTTCCGGCATCAGCCACGACATGCGCACCCTTGAGGCAAGCGATGCGCCTGCCGCGAAAGAGGCCATCGATTATTTCGTTTTCCGCATCAAGCGTGAAATGGGCGCCATGGCCGCTGTCCTTGGCGGTCTCGATGCCATCGTCTTCACCGGCGGGATTGGCGAGAACTCACGCCGTATCCGGCACGAGGTGTCGGCGGGCTTTCAGTGGCTCGGCATTGCGTTCGATGAAACAGCAAACGCCGCAAACAATGACCTCATTTCCACGCCAGGCTCAAAGATCGCGGTTTATCGCCTTTCCACCGATGAGGAAGCGATGATCGCGCACCACACGCGTAACCTCGTATCCAACGAACCGCCTAAAAAAGCAGCGCTCAAGCCGCACGGCTGACCATCCTTTTTGACGCTGCGCAAAGACCACTCCCACCCAATCCGTATCATGTTTTATTGTTCGTTAACGCGACCCGCCGGCGTGTGGATAAACTTTGGATGGCCAGTCAATGGAATTGAATGTCAATACCGACATGCCCCATGCTTTGACCCGCGAATTCTCCGATCAGGTGGAGAAGCTGCATCTTTTGCGGCTATCCGACCCCCATTTCGCAGAGATCACAGACGATTACACGACACTCAATGCGGAGATCGTCGATCTTGAGGAACGCGGCAGCCCGGCTTCCGACGTCTGCCTTGAGGACATGAAGAAAAAGCGCTTGAAGCTTCTCGACGAAATCGCCGGTTATCTCTCTTAAAGCTTGGCACACCGTTTACCGAACCCTCGCTCTCGAGAAGCGCATTTCGGGGCGGAAGACAAGTATGCCTCGAATTCGATTGTCCATGAACAGCTTACCCCAGACCCACCCGCCAAGCGGTTTTGCTTGCAACGGCCTTCGAGCCGCTCTACTCGGCATGATCAACTGGAAACATGCCGGATGATGGAAATGGAAAAGGCGATTGCCGATCGAAAGAGTGCGGTTTGGCTTGCGGGCGAAATTGCCTCGGGCAGGGTAAGACAGGATAAAGTCTGGGACGATTTCGAATCGGCGCTAGAAAAGCACGAGCCGACTGTCAAGTCACTCAGCTTTACCGAGAATGTGGAAGCACGCAGGGCGCGTTTCACCGCCGCTGACGCATCCGGGCCGCTCGCGGGTCTTCCCGTGGGCATCAAGGACGTTTTCGATACCTACGATCTTCCGACCGCCTATGGTTCCCCCATTTACGAGGATCACCAGCCCGCCTCCGATGCCGTTTCGGTTGCCTGCATCAGGGCCGCGGGCGGCGTCATTGCCGGCAAGACGGTGACGACCGAATTCGCTTACTTCACGCCGGGGCCGACCACCAATCCGCACAATCAGGGCCACACGCCAGGCGGATCGTCCTCCGGCTCGGCAGCAGCCGTGGCGGCGGGCATTGTGCCTTTCGCAACGGGCACCCAAACCGGCGGTTCGGTCATCAGGCCGGCAGCATTCTGCGGTGTCGTCGGCTATAAGCCGACCTTCGACCTGATCCCGACAATCGGGCTTAAAGCCTTCGCCTGGTCGCTCGACACCGTTGGCATCTTTGCCCAGTCCGTTGCCGATGCCGCATTTCTCACCGCTGCAATCACAGGCCGGGACTTGATGCCCTCGGGCGAAGAGGGAAACCCACGCGTCGGCTATTGCGAAACGCCCATGTGGCCGGACGCCGAGCCCTCCATGCGCGAGGCCTTCCCGCAGATGCGCGAGAGGCTCGTCCACGCCGGGTTCACGGTGACGGACATGGTGCTCCCGGAGATTTTCGAAAAGGCGCATGAAATCCACCGGGTTATCAATGACCGCGAAGGCTACTTTTCGCTCAGCCATGAAAGGTTGCATCACGCAGACAAACTGAGTTCGATTTTGATTGCTGCGCTTGAAAACGGCGCGACCTACAGCGCTTATCAATATGACGAAGCACGCCAGACCCTGAAACAGGCCAGGCTCGCGCTCACGAAGCTTTGGCGCGACGTGGATATCTTGATCGCACCATCCGTCACGGGCGAAGCGCCGAAGGGTATCGGCTTTACCGGAAACTCCGCCTTCAACCGGCTTTGGACCGCGATGGGGGTCCCTTGCGTGAATCTGCCCTGCGGCCATGGGCCGAATGGACTTCCGCTTGGCGTCCAGGTGATCGGTCCGGCCCTGGGCGACAAGCGGACCTTGGCGGCCGCCGCCGCGCTCGCCGATGCCGTCGCGGGTAAATGACGCGCAATGTCCGGTGACAGGATTGTTATCATCGGTGCCGGACAAGCCGGACTTCAGGCTGCCTTGAGCCTGCGCCAAAGCGGATATGACGGTGCACTCAGCCTTATCGGCGAAGAGGACCATCTCCCCTATCAGCGTCCGCCCTTGTCGAAGAAGTATCTGACCGGCGAGATGACGGCGGACCGGCTGCTTCTAAAGCCAAGCGCTTTCTTCGATGAGTTTGATGTCGACCTTAGGCTGAGCGTCCGCGCCGAAGCCCTCGATCCGGGCCGTAAGACCATAGAACTCTCCACCGGCGAAACACTCGGTTTCTCGAACGTGCTTTTGGCCACAGGCACACGCCCGCGCTTGCTTTCGCTACCGGGACACGGCCAGGAAGGCGTCTTGACCTTGCGCACCATCAATGATGTGGAGCGCATGCGGCCCTATCTCGGTTCGGGCGGACAGGTGGCCATTGTCGGCGGTGGCTATATCGGGCTTGAGGTTGCCGCCGTCACGCGCTCGCTTGGTTTTGAGGTCACGATCTTTGAGGCGGGCGATCGGGTCATGCAGCGGGTCGCCGCACCTGAAACCTCAGCCTTCTTTCATGACCTCCATACACGAAACGGCGTTGCCATACGTCTGAACGAGACCATCGAAGCGATCGAGGGTAACGGTCGCTGCACGGGCGTGCGAACCTCGAGGGGGGAGGTTTTCCCCGCCGGCCTGGTCCTCATCGCCGTCGGCGCAGTACCCGAAACCACCCTGGCCGAGGCCGCTGGGCTGAAGGTGGAGAACGGCATTTGGGTTGATGCCGCCTGCAGAACCTCTGCCGACAGCGTCTACGCAGCGGGCGATTGCGCGTCCTTCCATTCACCGCTTTTCGACAAGGTCATCCGGCTCGAAAGCGTCCAGAACGCCATCGATCAGGCAAGGGCCGCAGCCCGGGCGATGATGAAGGACGGCTCGGCATACAATCCGACGCCGTGGTTCTGGTCCGACCAATATGACGTGAAACTGCAGATTGCGGGCCTCAGCCAAGGCCACGACCGCGCCGAGATGCGCGGCAGCACGGAGGCCAAAGCCTTCGGCATCGTTTACTCAAAGAATGGCCGGCTGATCGCCGTCGATACCGTCAACCAGCCCAAGGGCCATATGCTGGCAAGGCGCGCCATTGGCGGGCCGGTCGATGCATTTGACTGGCAGCCTTGATGCCTGTTCCATCAACTCGCGTGGAGCGGCCATGACGCTCTGTCTTTTCGAACGCTGTTCTCCTTGCTTTCGCGCGCGGATGATCGCAGCACTCAAGCTCGGGAACCGGTGTTTTCATGAACGGAAACCGGCCATGGCGATGGCGAAGGATATGTTCTCCTGACTGCTAAAAACCATGATGGAAAAAGCCGGATTTCGGCCGCCCCCGAAGATTTAGGAATCCCGGCAGACGCCCCCTCTTCAGTTCGCGGGAGTGGCCACCACCTCCATGAAATGTTATGCGCGAAGCCAATCTTGTTCGGGACGTGGACCCTGACGCGTGAGCGAAACAAAAGAAAAAGCCGGAAACGGCCAAGACACGGCGCCCCAAAAGACCAAAAAGCCTGGACTGCCGCTCGATAAGCGCTCTCTTGCGCTGATAAAACGCATCTGGCGCGACTGGCTTTTCAAGGATTGGCGGCGTCTTGCGATGGCCGCCGGATTGATGGCCATGGTCGCGCTCATGACGGCCGCCTATCCGCTCCTGATTGAACGCACCTTCAATGCGTTTGAGGAGCGTGACACGTTCTGGATCATGCTCATACCGGTTCTCGGGCTCGCCGTGACAATGATCAAGGGCGGCGCTTTTTACGTTCAGACCGTGATGACGCAATCCATAGTGGTTGGCGCCATGACGCGGATGCGGGCCGCCATGTTTGGCCATCTGCTGAAAGCCGATCTGGCGCAGGTCACCCGGCAGCCGCCGGGCACGCTGATATCACGCTTTACAATCGACATTGAGGTGATGGGCACGGCGATGACCCGCACCATCACCAATGCGGCGCGCGATGCGCTGACGATCCTCGCGCTGTTCTGCGCGATGCTCTATCTCGACTGGTTTTTGACGGTCATCATCCTCTTCATCTATCCGATCGCGATCTATCCGATCATCCGCATCGGCAACCGGTTGAGAAAGGTCGCGAAATCGACCCAGGTCCATATCGGCGACTTGACCGCATTTTTAAGTGAGAGTCTGTCCGGTACCCGCATCGTCAAAACCTACCAGCTTGAAAAACACGAAGAGACCCGCGCGGACGAGACCTTCAATCACCTTTACGATCTGACCATGAAACGGACCAAAACATCCGCCCGGCTCGATCCGATGCTGGAGGTTCTGGGGGGGCTGGCATTCGGTGGCGTGGTTCTGGTCGCCGGCTATCGGATCGTCTCCGAGGTCGGGTCGATCGGCCAGCTGACGGGCTTCGTCTCGGCGCTGTTGATGATGGCCCAGCCCGTGCGCGCCATCGGCAAGCTGAACGCCGCCGTGCAGGAAGGGCTCGCGGGCGCCCTGCGCTTTTACACCCTGCTTGACGAAGAACCCCGCATCGTCGATGCGCCCGATGCCAAACCCATTGAGGTGAGCAGAGGCCGGATCGCGCTTGAGGGTGTTTCGTTTTCCTATGACGGCGAACGCCAGGCGCTTTCAAACGTTTCGCTTAAGGTCGAACCGGGTGAGACGGCCGCCCTTGTCGGACCCAGCGGCGCCGGCAAATCAACCGTCATCAACCTTATCCCCCGGCTTTTCGATGTCGCGGACGGCACTGTTCTCATAGACGGGCAGGATGTCCGCTCCGTCACGCTCGAAAGCCTGCGCCGCAATATGGCGCTCGTCTCGCAGGATATTGTCCTGTTCGATGATTCGGTTGCCGCCAACATCGCCTTCGGCCGGCTCGGAGCAAGCCGCGAAGAGATCATCGAGGCCGCAAAATCGGCGGCCGCCCATGAATTCATCATGGCGCTTCCCAACGGTTATGACACGCATGTGGGCGAGCGCGGCCAGACGCTTTCGGGCGGCGAGCGCCAGCGTGTGGCAATTGCCCGCGCGATCCTGCGCGACGCGCCGATCCTCCTTCTGGACGAAGCGACAAGCGCGCTCGACGCGGAATCGGAGCGCATCGTCCAAGAAGCGCTAGCCCGTCTGAAAACCGGACGCACCACCCTTGTCATTGCCCATAGGCTCGCAACCGTGCAGAACGCGGACCGGATTTATGTCTTCGAAGACGGCGAACTGCAGGAAGAAGGCAAGCATGCGGATCTCATCGCGCGCGGCGGCCTTTATGCCAAGCTTGCGCGGCTTCAGTTCCGCGATGTGCCGGACATGTCCGAAGACGCCGGGGAGGAGACCAAACCCCAGGCAGCGCAGTAGCCCTTCGATCACTCGCGCCTGAGAATTCTGTCGACGATCAGACTCGGCAGAAAACCGGCCATGAACTCCGACTTCACTTTCACCGGGTCGTAGACATTGTCGACCCAATCGAAGAAATCGATGGGCGTCTTGGCGTTATAATCACGATACTGCTCAAGAAAGTAATCCAGCACGCCGGTCTTTGCCTGACGCCAATGGCCATAGCGCCAGCTGAGCTGTTGGAGTGCCTCCTCAACGGGCCGCTTCTCCTTGATCAGGACGTAAAGCGCGCTCATCAGCCCGGCCCGGTCCGCGCCGGACTTACAATGCATCAGCGCAGGGTATTCGATCTGCTCGAACAACTCCCGCGCCGCATGCAGTTGCGCCTTCGACGGTACATCGCGCGAACGCACCTGAAAATCGACAAGCGTGACGCCATGCTTCTCGCACGCCGCTTTTTCGAGCGCATGATAGGAGGTGTCGGAGGTTCCGCGCAGATTGATGATCGTCTTGAAACCGCGTTGTTTCGCGAGTTTGCGGATTTGCCTCGGCGCTGGCTGGCTTGAGCGATACATTTGCGGCGTGATCGGCGTAGGAAGGTTATAGAACAGCCGCAAGATGCCGTGATCTGCGAATAAAAGGAGGAAGTACGCCTTAAGACGCCCGAAAGGCGTGCGTAAATCGTGTCGCGATGCCGTCTCCTCGCCCAATGCCATGGGAATTCCGCGATCCTCACCGTTTAAATTGCTGAAAACGCCAAGCGCTGCACTCATAGCTGTCCTAGCGGCAAAGGCAAACCATAGAAATGTGCTTGAACGTTATGTGCTGTAAGCCCCTTCTGCCACCTGTCATATTCTTGTGACATTGAGCGCAGAATTTCCTTGCGCGCATCGCGCATACGAAGCCGGGGAAGGGCGGGTGCACATGGAGGGGGAAGCCGCAGGCGTGCTCGGCGCGATTATCTCGTTCCTCGCCTTCGATACCGCGCGCCTGAGCGATCCGGACATCATCGCCCGGCTGATTCTGCAGGCCCTTCTTTTCGCCGGCTCGGCCTTCTTCTCATCATCGGAAACCGCGCTTTTCTCACTCAGTCAGGCCGACTTGCAGCGCCTGAGGCGCGAGAAGAACCCGCAGGTCGGGCGCATCCGCCGCCTCCTCGACGAACCGCGCCAGCTTATTGTTTCCATTCTTTGCGGCAACGAATTGATCAACATAGCCGCATCGGTCAATCTGGCCGGCATTTTGCTGGCGCTCTATGGCGACCCGGGCAAAGCGGCACTCTTCAATGTGCTCGTCATGTTTCCGCTGCTTCTCGTCCTTGGGGAA
Organism: Hyphomicrobiales bacterium; assembly: GCA_022360615.1. Classification (GTDB taxonomy): domain Bacteria; phylum Pseudomonadota; class Alphaproteobacteria; order Rhizobiales; family JAKSCL01; genus JAKSCL01. The sequence continues at coordinate 1,198 of JAKSCL010000002.1, read as the reverse complement.
ATTACGCCGAAGACGATTGCCGTCAGCGATCCCATCAAAATCTCGACAAAAGTCGTCGCCGCGCCGATGACAAGCTGGGTCTCACTCGTCGCACCGCTGCGCTACGCGGTGCGGATTGCCGCTGAAAAGGTCACGACCCTCATCGTCGGCGAGCAACGCGCCAAAGACAATATCCTGGGCGTGGACGAATTCCGCTCGCTTCTAAGCAATGTCGAGAAAGAAGGCGTCATCAAGCATTCCGAGCGCCGCCTGATCGAAAACCTCGTCGAGGCCAGCCAGACCAAGATCGAGGACGTGATGGTGCCGCGTCCGCGCATCAAATTCGTCAGCGCGGACGAGCCCGTGGAAACCATCTTTCAGCAATTCAGGGCGTTGCGGCAGACCCGCGTGCCGGTTTACCGCGGCCACCGGGATACGATCATCGGCTTTCTACACGCCGAGGACATGGTTCACCACATCCAGGAAAGAACGGATCTTTCGGCGATGACTGTCGAAGACCTGGTTCACCCGCCGGTGATCGTGCCGCCGACGAAGAAGGTCGACGAGATGTTCGATTTCTTCAAGGAACACCGGACGGCGGCGGCTGCCGTCATCAACGAATTTGGCGGCGTCGACGGCTTCATCACCATAAAGGACATCCTCGGCTTCCTGTTTGAGGATCTCACCGGCCACCAGCCGGCGGAGGAATATTTCGAGCGCGAAGAAAGCGGCGTATATGCGGTTTCCGGCCTCTTGAAGCTCGACGATTTCAACGCGCTCACCCGCTACAATCTGGACGACGATCACATGACCACCGTCGGCGGTTATGTCTTCCGCCACCTCGACCGTCTGCCGACTGAAGGTGAGAAAGTGGTGATCGAGGGCCTCACCTTCGCCGTTCTTGAAATGGACGGACATCTCATCAAGAGAGCCCGGATTTCGACTGCAACGGCGCAAGACGAGCACGAAGCCGAAGCCACTGCGGCAAGCCACGTCATCGCCCGGAAAGGTGCAGAAAACGAGCCGGAAGAGATTGAAGAAACGGCGTCTGACCCCAGCAGTGCGGATGCAGAAAACTCCGAAGACAAAAGCGGGACGCTGGCGGCAGCCCCGCCGAAGCAGAACGTCTAGAGGGCGGTCGGGAAAACGGGATCGGCAGTTTGGAAATCGCGGTTACACTTTTTTTCATTCTCATTCTGCTTCTGGTGAAGGGTTTCTT
>JAKSCL010000003.1 GCA_022360615.1 Hyphomicrobiales bacterium | reverse complement strand
ATGTTCTGGCCGCGCTGGATCGCGAACTGGAGTTTTGCACATGAGCCGGCCCAACATCCTCATCCTGATGGTCGATCAGCTCAACGGAACGCTGTTTCCCAACGGGCCGGCGGACTGGTTGCACGCGCCGAACCTCAAGCGGCTGGCCACGTGTTCGGTGCGCTTTGCCAATTGCTATACCGCCTCGCCGCTCTGCGCGCCGGGGCGGGCAAGCTTCATGTCGGGCGAGTTGCCGTCGGTGACCGGTGTTTACGACAATGCCGCCGAGTTTCCGTCCGACCTGCCGACCTACGCGCATCATCTGCGGCGCGCGGGTTATCACACCTGCCTGTCCGGCAAAATGCATTTTGTCGGGCCGGACCAGATGCACGGCTTCGAGGAGCGGCTTACCACCGACATCTATCCGGCCGATTTCGGCTGGACGCCAGACTATCGCAAGCTCGGCGAGCGGATCGACTGGTGGTATCACAATATGGGCTCGGTGACCGGCGCGGGCATCGCCGAGATCTCCAACCAGATGGAATATGACGACGAGGTGGCTCATTGCGCCACGCGCAAGTTGTATGATCTGGCGCGCCGCCAGGACCCGCGCCCCTGGTGTTTGACCGTCAGCTTCACCCATCCGCATGATCCCTATCTGGCACGCCGCAAGTTCTGGGATCTTTACGAGGATTGCGGCCACCTTCTGCCCGAGGTCGGCGCGATCCCCTATGAAGATCAAGACCCCCATTCGCAGCGGATTTTCGACGCGAACGACTGGCGCAGCTTCGACATCACCGAAAACCACATCCGCGATGCGCGCCGGGCGTACTTCGCCAACATTTCCTATCTCGATGAAAAAGTCGGCCAGTTTCTCGACATCCTCGAAGCCACCCACCAGGAGGCCGCGATCCTGTTCGTGTCCGACCATGGCGACATGCTGGGCGAGCGCGGGTTGTGGTTCAAGATGACCTTCTATGAGGGGTCATCGCGCGTGCCGATGATGCTGGCGGCGCCGGGGCTGGAACCGCGGCGGATCGACCAGCCGGTTTCCACCATCGATGTTTGCCCCACGCTGTGCGACCTTGCCGGGGTCAGCATGGAAGAGGTGGCGCCGTGGACGGAGGGCAAGAGCCTGCTGCCGGTCGTGGCGGAGGTTGCTGAGCGTGGCGCGGTGCCGATGGAGTACGCGGCCGAGGCTTCCCATGCGCCGCTCGTCGGCCTGCGCGAGGGTCGCTACAAATATGCGCGCTGCGCGCTGGATCCCGAGCAATTGTTCGACCTGGAGGCGGATCCGCACGAGCGCTTGAACCTTGTTGGCGATCCGGCCCATGCCGAGGCGTTGTCGAGCTTGCGCGCCGCCGCCGACGCGCGTTGGGACCTCGATCGTTTCGATGGCGACGTGCGCAAGAGTCAGGCCCGCCGCTGGGTCGTCTATGAAGCGCTGCGAAATGGCGCCTACTTTCCCTGGGACTATCAGCCGCTGCAGAAGGCCAGCGACCGCTTCATGCGCAACCATATGGACCTGAACGAGGTCGAAGACCGCCAGCGTTATCCGCGGGGAGAGTGAGGAACGCCAATGGCCCTTGCCGTACAGCCGATTGCCAGCCATTTCATCGATGGTGCCTATGTCGAGGATGCGGCGGGCGCCGAAATCGCCTGCGTCTTCCCGGCGACCGGCGAGCGGATCGCGACCGTTCACGCGGGGATGGCCGAGACTGTCGATAAGGCGATTTCTGCGGCAGTTCATGCCCAAAAAGACTGGGCACGGATACCAGGTCGCGAGCGTGGCCGAATCCTCATCCGCGCGGCGCAGATCATCCGGGATCGCAATGACGATCTGTCGCTGCTTGAGACGATGGACACCGGCAAGCCGTTGCAGGAAACGCTGGTCGCGGACGCATCGAGCGGCGCCGATGCGCTGGAATATTTCGGTGGTCTGGCCGGCAGCCTGACGGGCGAACATATCCAGCTTGGCGAGGATTGGGTTTACACGCGCCGCGAGCCGCTCGGCGTGTGCGTCGGAATCGGCGCCTGGAACTATCCGACGCAGATCGCCTGCTGGAAGGCGGCGCCGGCGCTGGCCTGCGGCAATGCGATGATCTTCAAGCCGTCGGAAATCACGCCGCTCTGTGCGCTCAAGATTGCCGAGATCCTGAAAGAGGCGGGCTTGCCTGACGGCGTTTTCAACGTCGTGCAGGGAATGGGGGAGACCGGCGTGCGGCTGGTGTCCGATCCACGCGTTGCCAAGGTGTCGCTGACCGGCTCGGTGCCGACCGGAAAACGCGTCTATGCCGCCGCCGCCGAAGGCATGAAGCATGTGACGATGGAACTTGGCGGCAAGTCCCCGCTGATCATCTTTGACGATGCGGATATCGAGGACTCGGTTGGCGGCGCGATCCTCGCCAATTTCTATTCGTCCGGCCAGGTCTGTTCGAACGGGACGCGCGTCTTCGTTCATCGTGCCATCAAGAAGCGTTTCCTGAGCCGGCTGATCGAACGGCTCGCCAACGCCGTCATCGGCGATCCGCGTGATATGGCCACCAATTTCGGACCGATGGCGAGCCAGGCCCAGATGGACATCGCGCTGGCCTATATCGACAAGGGCATTGCGGAAGGCGGGCGGCTGGTCGCCGGCGGCAAGCGCATTGATCGCGACGGTTTCTTTGTCGCGCCGACGGTGTTCGCCGATGTCGAGGACGGCATGGTTATCGCGCGCGAGGAGATTTTCGGGCCGGTCATGGCGGTGCTCGATTTCGAAGATGAGGACGAGGTCGTCGCCCGCGCCAACGCGACGGAGTATGGCTTGTCCGCTGGCGTCTTTACGCGCGATCTGACTCGCGCGCATCGGGTGATCGCGGCGCTCGCTGCCGGCAGTTGCTTCATCAATTCCTACAATGACGCGCCGGTCGAGGCGCCGTTTGGCGGCGTTAAGCTGTCGGGTGTCGGCCGCGAGAACGCCAAGGCGGCGATCGAACACTACAGCCAGCTCAAGTCAGTCTATGTGCGCATGGGCGCGGTGGAGGCGCCCTGTTGATGCGAGCCGACTATGTCATCGTCGGCGCCGGCAGCGCCGGCAGTGCCATGGCTTACCGTCTCGCCGAAGCCGGCAAATCAGTGCTGATCATCGAGCATGGCGGTAGCGACCGGGGGCCGTTCATCCAGATGCCGGGCGCGCTCTCCTATCCGATGAACATGGCGCGCTATGACTGGGGCTTTCGCACCGAGCCGGAGCCGCATCTGGGAGGGCGCAGGCTGGCGGTGCCGCGTGGCAAGGTGATCGGCGGGTCGTCTTCCATCAACGGCATGATCTATGTGCGCGGTCATGCTCGCGATTATGACCATTGGTGCGACAGTGGCGCGACCGGCTGGGGCTATGCGGATGTGCTGCCCTATTTCAAGCGGTTGGAGAATTGGCACGATGGTGGCCATGGCGGCGATCCGGTATGGCGTGGCAAAAACGGGCCGCTCCATATCACCCGCGGCAAGCGGAACAATCCGCTGACACGCGCGTTCGTCGAGGCGGGCCGGCAGGCCGGCTATCCGGTGACCGGAGACTATAACGGCCATCAGCAGGAGGGTTTCGGGCCGTTCGACATGACGGTCTGGAAAGGCCGGCGCTGGTCGGCTGCCCATGCCTATCTCAAGCCGGCGCTGAAACGCGCCAATTGCGATCTGGTACGGGCCTTCGCGCGCAAGATAGTCTTCGAAGACGGGCGGGCGACCGGTGTCGAGGTCGAGCGTGGCGGTGCGATTGAGGTGGTCGGTGCGGAGCGCGAGGTGATCCTCGCCGCATCGTCGATCAACTCGCCGAAACTGCTGATGTTGTCCGGGGTCGGCACGGCCGTGCATCTGACCGAGTTCGGCATTGACATGGTGGCCGACCGGCCGGGCGTCGGCCGAAATCTTCAGGATCATCTCGAACTCTATATCCAGGCGGCCGCCTCACAGCCGGTCAGCCTGTTCAAATACTGGAACCTGTTCGGCAAGGTCTATGTCGGCGCCCGCTGGCTGCTGACGCGGACCGGCCCCGGCGCCTCCAACCAGTTCGAGAGCGCGGCCTTCATACGGTCGCAGGCGGGTGTCGACTACCCCGACATCCAGTATCACTTCCTGCCGATCGCCGTGCGCTATGACGGGCAAGCGGCGGCCGAGGGGCACGGGTTTCAGGCGCATGTCGGCCCGATGCGCAGCCCGTCACGCGGTGCGGTAACCCTGCGCTCCGCCGATCCTAAAGAGGCGCCAAGGATCATCTTCAACTATATGGCGCATGAAAAGGACTGGCAGGATTTCCGAACCGGGATTCGCCTGACTCGCGAGATCTTCGCGCAGGAGGCGTTCATGCCCTATTACAAGCATGAGATCCAGCCGGGCTCGGACGTTCGGAGCGACGACGAGCTTGATGACTTCATCCGCCAGCACGTCGAAAGCGCCTATCATCCCTGCGGCACGGTGCGGATGGGAAAGGCCGACGATCCGATGGCGGTCGTTGATCCTGAATGCCGCGTCATCGGCGTTGACGGCTTGCGGGTCGTCGACAGTTCGGTTTTTCCGCGGATCACGAACGGTAATCTCAACGCGCCGTCGATCATGACCGGCGAAAAGGCGGCGGACCATGTGTTGGGTCGCGCACCGCTGCCGCCTGACAATGCCGAGCCCTGGATGCATCCGGCCTGGCAGACCGCGCAGCGGTAAGGTCGGTTCTGACACCATACTGGCCCTGAACCTGCCGTTCGAATCGCTGCGGGGCAGCCAGATCAAATGTTGGCACCCACAAGGCGCCGCACGGCGGCAATGATCGCATCGGTGGAGGGCATATGCGCCAGGGTCGGCTATCCGAGGACGATCATGGTAGACAATGGCAGCGAGTTCATCTCGCGCGACATGGACCTGTGGGCCTGCCAGCGCGGCGTCACGCTCGACTTCTCCCGGCCGGGAAAGCCGACCGACAACGCCTTTATCGAGGCGTTCAATGGCCGGCTCCGGGCGGAGTGCCTGAACACGCATTGGCTGCTGACGCTTGCCGATGCGCGCAAAAAGTTGGAGGCTTGGCGTCGAGACGACAATGAGCAACGGCCACATGGCGCGATAGGGAACAACGTCCCAGCCGCGTTCATGAAATCGGCGCACGTAGCCAGCCCGTGTGTGTGATCGAAGGGTGGAAACTCTGACAACGGCCGAGAGCATGTTGGGGAGCACATCAATCGATGCCCAGGCTCTACCAATAGCCAGAGGAAATTCACGGCTCGGGTCAAAAGGATCAAATGGCCTGCCGCTTCCGGGTGCTACCTCAATTGCAGTTGGTCATTTGAGACAGTTCTTTCTTGGCTGCCTGGCGCCGTGTGTCTGTCGAGATAGTCCGCCAAGTCCTGTAGATGGACGCCTTTGGCGCATTTCTAGCTGTGTTCCATGTGCATGAGTGGAAATGCGATGTCGCCCGCGCTGAGCTTGCGAAGAAGTTTTTGCAGCTTTCAGGTGCGAAAAGAAGTCACGACGGACCTCCTTGAGCGGGATGACGACCTTGCCGCCATATTGTGCCAAAAGCAGGAAGGTGATGTTGAGCGACATTGGCTATTACACTTTGAAAAACAGGGCGAAATGGGTCATCTATCACAAAAGCAGGCAGTGTCAGTCGGTCCAGTCAAGCTGAAGTTTAGGAAAACTGTATAAGTGATTGACAAATATGATAAATTATCCGTCGCCCCCATGATGGAGTGGACCGACCGTCACTGCCGTTTTTTTCACCGGCTGATGACGCGCCGGGCGTTGCTTTATACGGAGATGGTTGCGGCGGAGGCCGTGATCCATGGTGACAGGGAGCGGCTTCTTGGCTTCAGCGCCGAGGAACACCCGCTTGCGCTGCAGCTTGGCGGGTCCGATCCGGCGCTTCTGGCTCAGGCCGCGCAGATCGGCGAAGACTTCGGCTATGATGAAATCAACATGAATGTCGGCTGCCCGTCGGACCGGGTGCAGTCGGGCCGTTTCGGCGCTTGCCTCATGGCCGAGCCCGCACTTGTTGGGGACTGCGTCGCGGCCATGAAAGCGGCAGTTTCTGTCCCCGTCACTCTTAAATGCCGGATCGGGATTGACGACCAAGACCCCGAAGAGGCGCTCTTCACCTTTGCAGATGCCGCGGTGTCGGCAGGGGTGGATACACTCGCCGTCCATGCGCGCAAGGCATGGTTGAAGGGCCTCAGCCCCAAGGATAACCGGACCATCCCACCTCTCGACTACGGCATTGTGTATCGGCTGAAGGCGGCGCATCCGGACATTCCCGTTATCATTAATGGCGGCATTGCGACGCTCGATGAAGCCGACGCGCATCTCGAACATGTGGACGGCGTCATGCTCGGGCGGGCGGCCTATCGCGATCCCTGGCTCCTCGCTGACGTGGACCGGCGTTTCTTCGGTGATACAGACCCAATATCCGATAGGGCCGAGGTTATGGCGGCCATGCGCCCTTATATCGCCGAAATGCTGGGGGGTGGCGTGCGGCTCAATGCGATTGCCCGCCATATGCTGGGGCTTTACGCCGGGATGCCGGGCGCACGTGCCTTCCGCCGCATCATGACCGCCGATGCCGTTAAGCCGGGGGCGGGGCTTGAGGTGCTTGACCGGGCATTGGAGGCCGTCGGACCTCTGATTGAAAGGGCCGCCTAGAACGAAATCCGTTCGGTTTGGACCGGATGTTCGTTTTAGGCTTTTGTTTTGCCGCACGATTCAATCCGAAAACCGGTTTCCACTTTTCGGGTCGTGCTCTAACCGATCTGCGCCAATGCGCCGCGCATATCGGCGATCAGATCGTCCACATGTTCAATTCCTATCGATATCCGCAGGAGGTTATCCGGGATGGGGCTGTCATCGCCTTCGATGGTTTTGCGATGCTCGATCAGGCTTTCGACACCGCCGAGCGACGTGGCCGGTATCATAAGCTGAACGGAGCTTGCCACCTTGCGCGCTTCCTCGCCTGAACCTTTCACAATAAGCGAGAGCATCCCGCCGAACCCTCCGGTCATCTGCTTGACCGCGATCTGATGGCCTTTGTGTGAGGGAAGCCCGGGATAGAGCACCTCTTCGACACGGCGGTGGCCTTCGAAAGTCTGAGCAAAGGCGAGCGCGTTTTCCGAGGCTTTCTCATAACGGATAAAAAGCGTGCGCATACCGCGCATCAAAAGCCAGGCCTCGAACGGCGCCATGATGGAGCCGAAGCGCGTGCGCAGTGTCTCAACCGCTTCGAAACGGTCATTGCCTTCGCGAAAGGCAAGGACGCCGCCGGTGAGGTCGCTGTGGCCGTTCAGGTATTTCGTGGCCGAATGGAAAACGATGTCGGCCCCGAAATCGAGCGCCCGCGTCGTGCAGGGTGGCGCGGCCGTTCCATCCACGCCAAGAATCGCCCCGGCGCTGTGCGCGATCTCTGCGGCTTGAGCGATATCGACAATGTCCCAGGTGGGATTGGCCGGCGTTTCGATCCAGAGGATGTCGGTCTTGCCCGGGACGACAGAGGCTTTCCCCGCATCCGGATCGGCCGGGGCGATGACGCTGATCTCAAAGCCACGGCTTTCGGCAAGTCCCGCGATCAGCGGATGGTTGGCGAAATACATCACCTGCGGCAGGACCACATGGCCGCCACACGGGACGGTTTCAAAAAGCGCGGCAATCGCCGCCATGCCTGTTCCGAAAAGGCGGGCGGCGTGCGCACCTTCCAGGCGCGCGATCGCCTCTTCGGCGGCTGCAACCGTTGGGTTACCGCAGCGCCCGTAAAGGAACCCTGCCGGTAACTCATAATTCGCGTCGCGTTGAAAAGTGGCCGAGACATGCACGGGCGGGACGACAGCGCCGTTTTCCTCATCCGGTCTGCGGCCTGCCTGAGCGGCAATCGAGCGGGGGGAAAGGCCGTTTTTCTTGGTCATTTTCAGGTCTTCGGCGACTTAAATCGTCTGGTTGTAGGCGCCAACCTCGGGGTTTTGGCGCAGAATGTCATCCACCGCCTTGAACATGGCATGCATGCGTTCCTGGGACACCGGGCTTTCGACCACGACGACGAGTTCGGGCTTGTTGGACGAGGCCCGCACAAGACCCCATGTTCCATCCTCGGTCACGACGCGCACATGACGTGCATCATGGACCGCAAGGTCGATCCGCCGTGGGGCGTCGGCGGCGGCAAGCCCGCTTGGCACTGCCGGGTGGT
>JAKSCL010000004.1 GCA_022360615.1 Hyphomicrobiales bacterium | reverse complement strand
CCCTTTTCGGCGATGATGAGCGTCCGCTCGAACTGGCCGGTGTTCTGCTCGTTGATGCGGAAATAGGTGGAAAGCTCCATCGGGCAGCGCACGCCTTCGGGCACATAGACGAAGGAACCGTCGGAGAAGACCGCCGAGTTGAGCGTTGCGTAGTAATTGTCCGTGATTGGAACAACCGAGCCCAGATATTTTTTGACGAGTTCCGGGTGCTCACGCAGCGCTTCTGAGATCGAACAGAAGATGACGCCGGCCTTCGCGAGTTCGTCCTTGAACGTCGTGACGACGGAGACGGAGTCGAACACCGCATCGATAGCGACCTTGCCATAAGGCCTCTCGCCGCCTTCTTCGTCGAGCATGCTCGGCTCGCCCTGCTTGCGCACACCCGCGAGAATTTCCTGCTCTTTCAACGGAATGCCGAGCTTTTCATAGGTGCGCAACAGTTCCGGATCGACTTCATCGAGGCTTTTCGGGCCATCCTGGTTCTTCGGCGCCGCATAGTAATAGAGCTCTTGATAGTCGATCGGCGGGTACTCGACATTCGCCCATTCCGGCTGCTTCATGGTCAGCCAGCGGCGATAGGCATCGAGCCGCCATTCAGTCATCCATTCCGGCTCGCCTTTCTTTGCCGAGATGAAACGGACGATGTCTTCATTGAGGCCTTTCGGGGCTTTTTCGACCTCGATATCGGTAACGAAGCCGTATTTATACTTCTCGACATCAAGCGCACTGACCTGGTCGATCGTCTCTTGTACTGCTGGCATTTTCACTCCTCCTAACGGTTTCAAAGACCGCCGGTTGCATCACGCAGCGCAATCGCGCCGCTCATTAAACCTTTCGTAAACTTCGCGCCAAACGGCAATGAATCGGTCGATATCGGCCTCAGCCGTCTCCGGCCCAAGGCTGATGCGCACGGCGCTTGCCGAAAACCCGGCGCCTGCACCCATTGCTTCCAAGACATGAGATGGGGCGACTTTGCCTGAGGAACAGGCCGAACCGGAGCCGATTGAAACACCTTTAAGATCGCAGCCAATGACCGCCGTCTCCGCTGAAAGACCCGGAACCGCGAAACACGACGTGTTGGCGAGCCTTTCAGCGCTCCTGGAAAAAACAGACACATTCTCGCAGTCTCTCAAGACCGCGTCTTCCAACCGGTCGCGCATGGCTTTCATGCGCGGAACCGATGTGAGCCGTGTGCCGATCGCCGTAGCCGCGGCCCCCATCCCGATAATCCCCAGCACGTTTTCGGTGCCCGCACGCACACGCCGCTCCTGCCCGCCACCGGCAATCAGCGGCGGGACCGGCCACGGTGTATCCGCACGGCGGACGAGCGCGCCAACGCCTTTCGGTCCACCGAACTTATGGGCCGAGAACGTCAAAAAGTCCGCGCCAAGCGCTTCGATCTCGACGGGCACTTTTCCAGCCGCCTGCACGGCATCGCAATGAAGCATTCCGCCCCGCGCATGCACGCGTTTCGCAATCTCGGAAACGGGCTGAATCGCACCGGTCTCGTTGTTTGCGAGCATGACGGAGGCAAAAAAACGTGGTGCGGAGGGGCGCGGTTCGTCTTCTGGCTCAGGCAAAAGCGTTTCCAGAGCGCCCACATCCACCCTGCCTTCCAAATCGACCGGCAGGACGACCAGATGCGGGTAGCTTTCGACCGGCTCAAGCACCGAGAGATGCTCCACGGCAGAGACGAAAAGCGGTAAACCGGACGCCATGGCCGCCGTCATGAGCGCGTTGTTTGCTTCCGTCGCCCCGCTTGTGAAGACCACGGCATCGGGCCTCGCACCTACCATTCGGGCAACGGCGTCGCGGGCCGTCTCGATGGCCTTGCGGGCGCGTCGCCCCTCATCATGGACCGAGGACGGATTGCCGAACAGCGGCAGCGCATCCGCGATAGCGCTCGCGGCCTCGCTGTTCAAAGGCGTCGTCGCATTATGATCCAAATAGGTTCGTGTCACCGCACTTTCCTAAATCGTAGCCCGTCATCACCGGCATCCGATGGCTCCTCGGACCTTGGCACTTCCCGCATCCAAGCTTGATTCGAGATGCACTCATCGCCACTTTGGCTTGAATTGCTCCGCAAAGCTGGTTTACAGGAAAGGGATGCAGCATAACTCCGTGGCCATTGGGTCTTTTACGTATTTTTAGAATTATTCTAGCCGAAGAGTCAACCAGTTAGCCGGAGAATCCCAATTTCTCATTATCCGAAAAATGCGGACCCGCGCGAGTTTTCGCCGCTGGATCAAGGGGTTTTCCCGGAATTTGGCGCCACACGCCAAACAAAAATATGAGGATTATCTGATAGATGCCCGAAGTGGTGTTTGCCGGGCCCGCCGGCCGGCTTGAGGGACGTTACAATCCACCCAAACGACGCAACGCACCGATTGCAATCATCCTGCACCCGCATCCTCAGTTCGGAGGCACGATGAACAATCCGGTGGTCTACCACCTCTATCACTTGTTCGCGGATAGGGGTTTCGCCGTCCTACGCTTCAATTTCCGCAGCGTCGGGCGCAGCGAGGGCCAGTTCGACCATGGTATCGGCGAACTCTCCGATGCGGCCGCCGCGCTTGACTGGGTGCAAACGCTTCACACCGATGCACGGGCCTGCTGGATTGCGGGCTTTTCGTTTGGGGCCTGGATCGGCATGCAACTTCTGATGCGCCGCCCGGAGGTCGAAGGGTTTATTTCGGCGTCCGCGCCGGCCAATCTTTATGATTTCTCGTTCCTTGCGCCCTGCCCGTCGTCGGGTCTTTTCATCCACGGCGCGCGCGACAGGGTATCGCCGCCGGAAGAAGTGCGCTCGCTGATCGAAAAGCTGAAAACGCAGCGCGGCATCGTCATCGAACAGCAACTGATCGATAACGCAAACCACTTCTTCGAAGACAAGGTGGAAGAGCTGACCCTTTCCGTCGCCGATTATGTGGACCGGCGGCTCGCGGCGATTGCCGAGACCACTTAAGGGACCCGCAAAACCCCACCCGTCAAAGGCTTGGCCACACCTGTGGTGCCTGGAAAGGTGACCGGCCAGTCTTTCAGAGCCCTCACGGCGAGATAGGCAAAAGCCTGCGCCTCGACAAAATCCCCGTCGGCGCCGATCGCGGATGCTGCATCAATCTTCATTCCGACCGCATCCGATATCATCGCGAGCATCACGGGATTCCTCGCGCAGCCGCCACTCGCAATCCAGCTTTGCGGT
>JAKSCL010000005.1 GCA_022360615.1 Hyphomicrobiales bacterium | reverse complement strand
TCGGTTCCGGCCAGCGCCTTCACCAGATCGACCACACGCCGCCGCACCTGAGGATTATCGATTTCCAGAAAGTTTTTCACGAGTTGCAAACCCTCAGAGGAGTGAATGAGATCGAGTACGTAGGTCGGTGAACCCGCCCCATCCATGCCGCTAGGCGAACCGCCGTTTTCGCCCGCCATGTCATCGAAGAAATACGTGACCGGAACGCCGAGTATGCCGGAAATCTGATGCAGCCGGCTCGCCCCGATGCGGTTGATGCCCTTTTCATATTTCTGGACTTGCTGAAACGTCAGCCCGAGTTGATCGCCGAGCCTTTCCTGACTCATGCCAATGAGCATGCGGCGAAGACGGATGCGAGCCCCCACGTGGATGTCGACTGGGTTGGGACGTTTCTTCAACACCACCTCCAGAAAAATGCTGCCGACCGAAAACCGGGCGGTGCCACATCGCTTCGCCCTACATCTCCCCCGACAGACCAAATAACTCCCATAACGGGTTCAATTTACACGTATAGGTGATTCTACGCGCGGAAATTTCGCGTATTATACACTTCTTCGGCGATTTTCATAGTAGAGCCCTAAAGCTGCCGTTAAGAGAGAAAAGACGATTAGAACCAATACGGCGCGGTTGCCGAATCGCGCGGCCGGCGGAGCCACCAAAGCCGCAGGCAATGCCGAATCGATGACGCCCGCTTCGTTTAACGGAATTTGCTCAAGGACGCGGCCATAGCCATCGATGACCGCTGAAACCCCGGTATTCGCAGATCTTATAACAGGTATTCCTTCCTCGATTGCACGCACACGGGCTTTGTGGAAATGCTGCCGTGGACCCGGCGAATTGCCAAACCAAGCTTCGTTGGTGACATGCACAAACCAGCCAGGGCGTTGGCCATCGCCGATCACGTTAGCGGGATAGATGATTTCATAACAAATAAGCGGGCGCACGAGCGGTGCAGCTCCGGCGGCTATGGCCATGGGCTTGCGGCCTTGGCGGAAACTGCCCGGCACCGGAACAATGCGCGTGATCCCCAATTGGTCAAGCAAGGGCTCGAAGGGGACGAACTCACCGAAAGGGACCAGTTTCACTTTGTCGTAGACTGTCTCAACCGAGCCATCTCCTGAAATGACGTAAAGACTGTTGAAGACAACAGGGCCTTCCTTGGGGTTGGAATCGTCCACCCGATTGGAGCCGGTCAACAGCCGGGTATCGCCCGGGAGCGCATTTGCGATCGCCGCGAGGGCCATCGGTTCGCGGGTGAGGAAGAACGGCGGCGCCGCCTCGGTCCAAATCACATGCGTAATCGGCGGGGCAGAGGGAGACGGCGGCGTGCGCGCCTGGTCGGTTAATCTCAGATACTCTTCAAAGATACGCTGCCGGTTTTCCGGAACCCATTTCTCGGTCTGTTTGATGTTCGCCTGGACGATCCTCATGCCGAGGCCCGGAACGGTTTCATCACTCGCGTTTTGAAGGCGCCATGTGCCGAAGCCGAATACGCCCGCCAAGAGCAGCACCGAAAGCGAGGGGAACAGCCAGCGCGGCCTGCCCGGCCCCAAGGCCGCTGGAGAGGCGAAGATGAAAACGGCAATAACGGTGAGTGCGTAGACATTAAGGAGCGAGGCCACCTGCATCATGCGCAAATCCGCGGTCAACGCATAGCCGAGTGTGTTCCATGGAAAGCCCGAAAAAAGGTGTCCGCGAAGCCATTCCATCAACCCGAACATGCCGGCAAGCGAAAGGATGCGGGCCGGGCCTTCGGGCCAGATGAGGCGGGCGAACCCCGCGGCAAGGGCGTAGTAGAGCGCCATTCCACCGGTCAGGACCAAGACGGCAATCGGCATCATCCAGCCGAATTGGTCCGCCTCAACCAAAAAGGCGTTCCCCACCCAGTACAACCCGGCAAGGCAATAGCCGAAACCAAACCACCAACCGACGAGGAATGCCGGCCGGAGTTTTCTCGGGCGACGCTTGCTGCCCGAATCGATCGCCCCGTCGATCAGCCAGACCAGAACCGGCAGGGTTATGAAGAGGACAAGTGGAAAACTGAAGGGCGGCATGGCAAGCGCCGACGCCGCGCCTGCCAAAAAGGCGCAGGCCAAGCGCCGCCAGCCCCACAGGAGCATGATGCGGGAGGCAAGCGAATCCATCAGCCGGACCAGCCGGATGTCTGCCCGTTGGGTTCCGTGGCGCCGGTGCCTCCAACGGCGGATTTCTTAGACGTCTTAGCCGCGTTCGATCCTTCATCGCCAGGGGCGGCTTCAGAGCCTAACTGCTCCACCGTTCCATTTACGCCGTTCTTGCCGCTTATTGTTTTTGCCGCTTCTTGCGCATCACGCCGCGCCGGGGAAACGCCACCGCTGCGCCGTGTAATGCGCACGCCCTTGATCCTTCTCGGATCGGCGTCCAGCACTTCGAATTCGAGACCCTCGCCATAGCTTATGATCTCGCCTCGCACCGGCACACGGCCTAGAAGCGTGAAGACGAAACCTCCAAGCGTGTCCACTTCTTCAGCCGCCTCATCGCCGGTGAGATCGATTGCGAGCGCCTCGCTCAGTTCTTCAATGGAGACGCGGGCATCGGCAATGAAACCATTCTCACCATCCGCTTCGATGGTCGGGGTTGCCTCGGTGTCGTGCTCGTCCTCGATTTCCCCAACAATCTCTTCCATGAGATCCTCGATCGTCACGAGACCGTCCGTGCCGCCATATTCGTCGATAATGATCCCCATATGGATGCGTGTGGCCTGCATTTGAGCAAGGAGATCAATTGCCCGCATGGACGGCGGTATGAAAAGAACCTTCCGGATAAGGCGCGTCGAGGCGAGGCTGCGCGAGAGGTTCACCTTCTTGAGTTCGAGCGCACCCGGAAGCGGTGTCTTGCGGCGGGCGAGAGCCGATTTCGACAACGCGGCGGAGGACGTGATCATATTCATCACATCCTTGATGTGGACCATGCCGACCGGGTCGTCGAGCGAATCCCGGTAGACCGGAAACCGCGAATGGCCGGCCTCGCGGAAGACATTCAAGAGATCGCCCATGCTGATCGACTGATCGACGGCGATGATATCGGCGCGCGGCACCATGGCATCGTCGACCCGGCGTTCGCGAAGCCCGAGCACGTTGCGGAGCATTGCGCGCTCCTCCGGCGTGAAGGCCTCGTCCGCCTCCTCTTCGGTACGCGACAGCGCGCCCGCCAAATCCTCGCGCAACGATGTATCGGGCTTCAGCCCGATCAACCGTTTCAAACGGTTCAAGAAACCTGTGTGGCTTTTGTCGCCCGCGCCGTTCTGGCGGCCCGGTGCTGTGTTGGTACTCGAAGGGTCGGGGTCGTTCATCTCGTCATCGGCAATAAAAGGCGCGGTCCAAGCCCTATTCAGCGGCAACAGGGCGCGCATAAGGCGAAGGCAGACCAAGGCGCTTCAAAATCGCGGTTTCCAAGCTTTCCATCTCTTCTGCTTGAATGCTCTCTTCGTGATCATAGCCCAGAAGATGTAGGAAACCGTGAACAGCCATATGAAGTGTGTGCGCTTCAACCGCCGTCTCGGCACCATCCGCCTCACGTTTCACCGTTTGATAGGCGATGACAATGTCACCAAGAAGACCATCGCCAAAGTCTGCGGTATCGTGCCTGTCGCCCAAAGGAAAAGACAAGACATTCGTTGGCGCGTTCTTGCCACGATAGGCGGCGTTCAGACATTGGATTTCGGCGTCCCCGGTTAAGAGCACACTCACTTCGGCTGTCGCGTCATCTTCGTTTCGGGTGTCAGCCAGTTCATCCCAAGCGGCCATGAGCGTATCGCGAATCCGTTGCTCGATACCGACAACGGTTTCCCATGCATCATCGGCAATACGGATGTCGATCTCAAGCGCGTGACGCGGATGTTCGGTCATTGCTTTGAGGCATCCCCGGCACGCGGTTCCGCCTTTCCAGCCTGGGCTTGAGACGCGGCGCGGTCATAAGCGTCGACAATCCGCTGCACCAATGGATGGCGCACCACATCGGCAGCGGAAAACTCGATAATCGACACGCCATCGACACCTTTCAAAAGGCCAAGCGCTTCGATGAGGCCCGATTGTTCGCCCCGCGGCAAATCGATCTGGCTTGGATCGCCAGTCACAACCATGCGGCCATTCTCGCCAAGCCGGGTCAGAAACATCTTCATTTGCATGCGCGTCGTGTTTTGCGCCTCGTCAAGGATGACGACCGCATTCGACAAGGTCCGCCCCCGCATAAAGGCAAGCGGCGCAATCTCAATCGTACCGCTTTGGAGATGCCGCTCCACCTGATCGCCGGGGATCATGTCGTAAAGCGCATCGTAAAGAGGCCTGAGATAGGGATCGACCTTTTCCTTCATATCGCCCGGCAGAAAGCCAAGCCGCTCGCCCGCCTCGACGGCGGGACGCGAGAGGACAATCCGGTCCACGTGACCGCGCTCCAAAAGCGAAGCGGCCTGGGCCACAGCCAGATACGTCTTGCCAGTGCCCGCGGGACCGGTTCCGAACACCAGATCGGCCTCTTCCAACGCTGCCATATAGTCGTTTTGCGCCGGAGTGCGCGCGACAATGGCACGTTTACGTGTCGAAACCTCCCGGTACCCGCCGGCCGGTGCTATATGCTCGCGCCGTTCCGGCGTGAGCCGCGACGTTTCCATGCGCAAGGCGCCATCCACATCGCCGAGGGTAACGCTTTTGCCTTTCTGGGCGCGCTCCTCCAATTCGGCAACGACATTTGCGGCAATCGTTGTCGCCTCCGGCGCCCCTGAGATGGTCAAATGATTGCCATGGGCAACGGCTTCAACGCCAAGCCGCTGTTCCAGAAGCGCCAAATGCTGGTCGAACTGGCCGAATACTTCGCTTGCAATCCGGTTGTCCTCAAAAGACAGCATGCAACGGCCGGGCGCCGACCCGGCCAGGGGACGGGCCGGGGTGCTCAAGCGCTCACCATGGCTTCGCCCACGGTCAACGCCTTCACGGTATTGTCAGGCGGATCCGTCAGATGACCGAAAAGGCTGTTGGGTCCGGCTTCCGTGATCGTCACAGGCATGATCGCGCCCATCAGGTTTTCCGGCGCCATGACTTGAACCGGCTGAAGATAAGGCGAACGGCCGACAATCTGGCCAGTCAATTTGCCTGGTTTTTCAAAGAGAACCGGAAGCGTCTGTCCAACCAGACCGTCTGCAAATGCAGCCTGCTGATCACGTAACAGCACTTGCAGGCGCTGAAGGCGCTCAGCTTTTACAGCCTCAGGCACCTGGTCACCGGCGTCTGCCGCCGGGGTGCCGGGCCGCGCGCTGTACTTGAAGGAGAACGCCTGCGCGTACCGAACCCGACGCACCAAATCGAGGGTATCCTCGAAATCCTCATCGCTCTCACCGGGGAAGCCGACAATGAAATCGGAGGAGAGCGCCAGATCGGGCCGGGCTGCCCGCACGTCTTCGATGATCTCCAAATAGCGGTTGCGGCCATGGCCACGGTTCATCGCCTTGAGGACCCGGTCCGAGCCCGACTGCACCGGTAGATGCAGATAAGGCATCAGCGTTTCGATATCGCGATGGGCCGCAATCAGCGTGTCATCCATATCGCGCGGATGACTGGTCGTATAGCGCAAGCGCTTTATCCCCCCGATACCGGCAACGGCTTCTATCAGGCGGGCAAGACACCATTCGCGGCCATCTGGGCCTTCGCCGTGATAGGCATTCACATTCTGGCCGAGCAGCGTGATTTCGCTGACGCCCCCAGCAACGAGACGTCTCGCCTCATCGACGATTTTCGTCACGGGACGTGAGAATTCCGCGCCGCGCGTATACGGCACGACACAGAAGGTGCAGAATTTATCGCACCCTTCCTGAACCGTGAGGAAAGCGGAGGCCCGGCGCTGTCCGCGCGCGCCCTTCGGCATTTGAAGCGGCAGGTGGTCGAACTTGTCTTCTGCCGGAAACTCGGTGTCGACAACGCTTTCGCCAGCCTCGGCACGGGACACGAAATCCGGCAGGCGGTGATAGGATTGCGGCCCGAAGACCATATCAACGACCGGTGCGCGGCGGACAATCTCATCGCCCTCGGCCTGGGCGACGCAGCCGGCGACGGCGACAAGCGTCTCACGCCCATTCGCCTTGCGTTCCGCCTTAATCTTCCTCAAACGGCCCAGTTCAGAATAAACCTTTTCAGCGGCTTTCTCGCGGATGTGACAGGTGTTGAGGATGACGAGGTCCGCTTCGCTGGGGCTATCGGTCTCCTGAAATCCCTCAGCCGTCAACACGTCGGCCATGCGCACCGAATCGTAGACATTCATTTGGCAGCCGTAAGATTTGATGAAGACCCGGCGCGCCGGAGACGCCGATGCGTTCGTCTTTCGGTTCATGAATGCCTTTTGCCCGTTGCCAACGCCGATCTCTTCGCCCGTATCGGCGCGTCGTCAAAGCGCGGAGTAGCGATCTAAAATCCTTTGGCTCGATACCGCTTTTTACGCCGTTTGAACAGCCCCGACGGGCGGTTTTCCGCGCTGCTTCCCACCGGTCTCCTCGCCTTTACGGCCATGGAGCGCGCCCTGCAACATGTCGCGGACACTCTGCTCCAGTTCAGCGGCGAGCACCTTCCGGTCGGTTTCAGCTGTCACCGAAACCGGCTTTCCGAAATTGACCGATACATCGATCGGACGGCCCGTCACCACGCCCCAGAGATGCGGAACGAGATTCATGTCACCGTACCAAGCCACTTGCGGACGCTGCGCGCGGCCCATCGGGATGCCATTGAAGCCGGTGTAAGCGACGCTCATGGGTTGCACCCAGGCGCCGGTTTTTGGTTCCGCTGAAGCGGCCATCTGAGCTGCGCCCAAAAGGGCTGACCGGAACGGCAAAACCCGGTTTCCGTCATTCGAGGTGCCTTCGGCGAAAAGAACGAGCGGCAGACGTCCCACCATACGACGGGCAATTTCCCGGGCTTCGCCGTGGGCAGCGGTCCGCCGTGTGCGCTCGACGAAAAAGGTTCGCATCAATCGCGCACCAAGACCAATCACCGGCCATTCCCCGACCTCGCGCTTTGCGATGAAGCTTGTCGGCATGAGCGCGTTGATAACGATGATATCGATCCATGAGGTATGGTTCGAAACGAGGAGGAGCGGACGGCTCCCCGCGGCATCGCCTGTCACATCGATCCTGATGCCCAAAAGCCTTGCGAACGCACGATAAAAAAGGTGCGGCAGCCGGTCCGACAACGAAGACTTCGTTATCAGAAGCACTGATTGAGCGATTGCCGATAAGAAAACCAGAACCAAAACGATTGCCAAAACGGCTACGCCTTTGATCGCGCTCACCACCGCTGCGACCCGGCGCAAACCGTCGCTCGTGCCTGGAATCATCATTGCCCGCCTCCTTTCGCTGGATCGTCCAGCGGAACGCAGAACAGCTCCAGCCGGTGCCCCACCAGCTTGTAGCCGAGCTCTTCCGCGATCTTTTCCTGAAGTTTTTCGATATCCGGGTTTTGAAACTCTATCACATGCCCACTGCGGATATCGATAAGATGATCGTGGTGATCATCGCTCGCCGTTTCATAACGCGCACGCCCTTCACCGAAATCATGGCGCTCGATAATCCCTTCCTCTTCCAAAAGCTTAAGCGTGCGATAGACGGTCGAAAGCGAAATCTTATCGTCAATCTTGGATGCCCGGCGGTAAAGCTCCTCGACATCTGGATGATCGTCCGCCTCGCTCAACACATGCGCCACGACTTCGCGTTGCCCGGTCATTCTCAAGCCACGTTCGATACATGCCTTCTTGATTTCATTCATTCCGCGTGTCGTCCCTGCACGGAAAAGGGATGTGTTCAGACCGCTTATATGGAGTTGCGGTCGCAAAACCGGTAGCAGCCGCCGCAGCGTCGAGTGATGTTAATCGATCCATCTACTATCACAGGTTGCGACGGTAAAGAACCGCATCGCGGCACCTGTTCTCCGTTCTGTAATAACCCTCGCGCCGCCCGGCAACCGTAAAACCGGAGCTCTTATAAAGCGCTTGCGCCGCTTCGTTGTCTTCCGACACTTCGAGCCAGAGAGAAGCGACATCTTCAGTTGGAGCCATTGCAATGACATGGTTCAGAAGGCGGCGGGCATGGCCCCTGCGCCGCTTCTTTGCGCTTGTGGCAATCGTGATGATCTCGGCCTCGCCGGCAACGACACGAAGGACGAGCATCGCCGCAAACCGGTCATCTGCGTCGATCCCAATGAGGCGGTAGCGGCCATCTTCAAGCCAGGCTGCAAAGACGTCCGCAGCCCAGCCTGGCTGGAAAGCTTCGCAATGCAGTGCGGCTAGGCCCGCAGCATCCCCGACTTCGAGAAGCCTCGGCTTACCCATCGCAGATCACTTTGACGGCGCGGGTTTGCGGCTTTGCATCAGGCGGACGGAGATAAACCGGGAAGGGCGGCCCCCGCTCGCCGGACCGGTTAAGCGCAAGACGGGCAATGCTCCTGAGCGAGGGCGCGGCATCGTCGGAAACGATGGAGAAGGCGCGTCCCCACGGTGCCGCCGCTTCCTGGATCATTGCAGCACCAGATCCTGCGATCCGCCGGCACCCTTGAGGGATATGGGAGACAGCGTCCCCCGGGATGATCGCAATTGGCTCGTCCAGGGCGCCACCGCCATCTGCGAAGCTTTGCAGGTAAACTTCACCGCGCCGGGCATCAAGCGCGATCGCGAGCGGCTCCCGGACACCCGGCGAAGCGCTTCGAACCGTCTCAGCAATTGCATCAAGCACGCCAATCCCAACCATCGGAATTACGTGTGCAAGGGCAAAACCGCGCGCCGCCGCGATCCCAATCCGAACGCCCGTGAAACTGCCCGGCCCAACCGTGACGGCGATACAATCAAGCCCCGGAAAATCGATTCCGGCATCGGCCATGACACGGTCGGCCATCGGCACAACGGCTTCGGCGTGGCCACGTTCCATCGGTATCGCGTCTTCAGCGCGGACGGTCAGCGCATCGCCATGCGCCTCGAACACAGCAGCGGCGCATCGCGGGCCGCAGGTATCGAGCGCAAGCAGGGTTTTTAGTGGACCGGCGGGCATGGCCTATTCGATCCTGCAAAACTCCTCGAAGGAAAAGCGGGGCGAACGCGGAAACAAACCGGCAGGATCGCCATAACCGATGTTGCAGAGGAAGTTCGATTTCACATTGGTGCCTTCAAAGAACGCCTTGTCCACACCGTCGTTGTCGAAGCCCGACATGGGTCCGCAATCAAGGCCGAGGGCGCGCGCGGCAACGATCAGGTAAGCCCCTTGCAGGCTGGAATTCCGAAAAGCTGTGTCGCGGATGAGCCGATCATTTCCGGCAAACCACGACTTGGCATCAGCGTGGGGGGAGAGCCGCGGGAGATGCTCATGAAAATCGGGATCATAGCCGATGATGGCGGTTGCCGGCGCCGACATCGTCTTCGCCCTATTCTCCCCCATCAAATGCGGCTCGAGCTTAGCCTTCGCCTCTTTCGACAGCACGAAGACGATTCGCGCGGGCAAGCAATTCGCGCTCGTCGGCCCCATCTTCACGAGATCGGCCAAAGCGCGCAGAGTCACTTCGCTTACCGCTTCGCCATTCCAAGCACTGTGTGTACGCGCCTGCCGGAAGATCTGGTCAAGCGTCTGGTCATTCAGCGGGTTGTTCATGGTGCGCCGTTTCCGGGGGGCTGGAGGACGCGGCGGACATTAGAGCCTTTTCCGGCCAAATGAAGTCAATTCTGTTTCCCGTTTGGCGGGCGCGACCTTGTGCCGAGACGGCCGCGTCGTGATGCCGCACCATCTCGCAAGGCCGTTTCAGTCCCCTCAATCGTGAAACGCCAACGCGCCGCACAATCACCGGCCAGCTTCCGAAATCTCCGGGATTTGCGCGAACCGCCTGCGAATCAGACGGGACTCACACCGGTTACGTCGGGCACGAAATGGCGCAACAAGTTCTCAATGCCGTGTTTCAGGGTGGCGGTCGAAGACGGACAGCCCGAGCAGGCACCTTGCATATGCAAATAGACGACACCGTCGCGGTAGCCCCTAAAGACGATATCGCCGCCATCTTGCGCCACGGCCGGGCGGACGCGCGTATCAAGCAGTTCCTTGATGGTGGCCACGGTGTCCGCATCCGTTTCCTCAAAGAACTCTTCTTCGCCGGTTTCCGCGCCCGCGCTATCCTCGACGAAGAGGGGCGCACCCGACATGAAATGCTCCATGATGGTTCCAAGGATAGCCGGCTTCAAATGCTGCCATTCACCATCACCCTTTGTGACGGCGATGAAGTCGAAGCCGTAGAAGACGCCGTGAATGCCATCGATGCCGAACAATTCAGTGGCGAGGGGCGATTGCGCTGCGTCTTCCGTAGAGCGCATGTCACGCGTACCCTCTGCCATCACAACCCTGCCCGGCAGGAACTTCAGAGTCGCAGGGTTGGGAGTCGCTTCAGTCTGAATAAACATGGGTTTTGTCCAATTTTCCCGGCTGCTTTCGATGCTAATATGGGAAACTACGCACCGGCGCCAACACCAAAGCGGTATGACACCCATGCCTTTTGCCTCAGTTTAGAATTATACTAATAATAGTACTGAAGCTCCCCAGGGGCAAGGCGCACCTCTCAAAACCGATGCGTGGTGTGGACGCAGCCGTTAGTCACCGGCAACGACGCCCGCTTCGTCCGCCTCCTCGTTGGGCTGGCGGGTGAAGCCTTTGATCCCCGAAGTCTCCTTGGCGTCGCGCCTTATGTCGACGGGGCTCGTCACGTAGGACGTCACAAGCTCAGCTAAAGAGCGTAGCGCATGTGTGTGGATGCGCTCATAGCCGTGCGAGGCGTCGATGCCGAAGGTAATAAGAGCCGTCCGCACATCGTGGCCCGCTTCGATCGCCGAGGCTGAATCCGAACGGTAATAGCGGAAGACATCCTTCTGGTAGCGAATGTCGTTGTCCCTGCAGAGCTGCACGAGCTTCGTCGTTAAATGATAGTCGAAGGGGCCGGTCTGATCGGCCATTGCGACGGTGACGCCGAACTCGTCGGAGTTCTGGCCCGGTGCAGTGGTGCCATTATCTATCGTCACCATGGCGGCGACATCGGTGGTGAGAAGCGCCGATGCACCCACGCCAACCTCTTCGGCAATCGAGAAGAGAAAATGGATGTCGACCGGCGTCTTGCTCTTCTCGCGCTGCAGCGCCTCGATGGCGGCGAGCGCGACGGCGACACCCGCCTTGTTGTCGAGATGCCGGGAGACGATGAACCCGTTTTCGATGAATTCGGGCATGGGATCGATGGCGACGATGTCGCCCACATCGATGCCGAGCCGCTTCAGATCTGCACCGCGCCGCGCCTTGGCGTCGACCCGCAACTCCACATGGTCCCAGCCGATGGGTAGTGTGTCGATCTCCTCATTGAAGGTGTGACCGGATGCCTTGAGCGGCAGGATCGTGCCGCGATACGTGCCATGCTCGGAAAAGACGCTGGCCCGCGCGCCTTCCGCAAACCGCGCAGACCAATGCCCGATGGGTACAAGCTCCAAACGGCCATTGTCCTTGAGCTGCTTGACCTGGGCGCCGAGCGTGTCGAGATGGGTGATGATGGCGCGGGCCGGACGGACCTTGGAACCCTTGCGCACGGCCCTGATGGCTCCTCGCCGTGTCAACTCAACGGAAAGGCCGAGGCGTTCCAATTCCGCCGTTACATAACGCGCGATCGTGTCGGTGTACCCCGTCGGGCTCGGTATCGAGAGCAGTTCGCGCAGTTGCGCGATCAGATAACCGGTATCGATGTGGAGCCGGATCACCGACCTGCCTCCACAAGTCTCACAGCTTGGGGGACCGAAAGCGGAAACAGCAAATCAATGAACCGTTCCGCCGTGGGCTGCGGCTCGTGGTTGGCGAGGCCCGGGCGTTCGTTCGCTTCGATGAAGGCGTAGTGGGGCTGACGCGGGCTCGTCACCATGAAGTCGATCCCGACAACCGGAATGCCAATGGCCTTTGCGGCTTTCGTGGCGGCATCGACAAGACGGGGATGAACCTCTCCCGTGACATCATGGATCGTTCCGCCCGTATGCAGATTCGCGGTGCGCCGCACCTGTATCTCGATACCTTCTTCGGGTGTGCTGTCCAATGAAAAACCGGCCTTCTGAATGCAGCGCTCCGTTTCGGTATCGAGCGGGATCATCGATTCACCGCTTGTGGCGGCCGCCCGGCGCCGGCTTTGCTGTTCGACAAGCGCGCGCACGGTGGAGCGCCCATCGCCCACCACCCTTGCCGGCTGGCGCAGGGCGGCCGCCACAAGCCGGTAGTCGATCACGACAAGGCGCAGATCATCGCCCGGAACCTGCTCTTCGATGAGAACACGGTCGGAAAAACTGCGCGCGCGCTCCACCGCGCGTTTCACGTCGTCCATATCGTCAAGACCGACAGCAACCCCGCGCCCCTGCTCGCCACGCGCAGGTTTCACAACAACCGACCCATGCTCCTCCAGAAATGCCGCGACCGCTCCGTCTTCCTCCGCCTCGATCTGGCTTGGAACGCGGACATCCGCCTTTTCGACAACCCGGCGGGTAACAGCTTTATCGTCGCAGATGGACACGGCGACGCCGCTTGTCAGTTCCGACAGGCTTTCGCGGCAGCGAAGTGAACGCCCGCCCCAGGTAAGCTGCAGGAAACCGCCCGCCGCATCCGTCACCTCAACCTGAATGCCGCGCCGGGAGGCTTCATCGGCAATGATGCGCGCATAGGGGTTCAACTCGGCAAAGGCATCGCCGGAGCCGGTGAAGAGTTTTTCATTGATGGGGTTTTTGCGCTTCACCGTATAGACCGGCACACGGGAAAAGCCGAGCTTCTCGTAAAGCCGGATGGCATCGGCGTTGTCATGCAGGACGGAGAGATCGAGAAAGCTGCATCCTCGCGCCTGAAAGTGCTCCGCGAGCCTGCGCACCAACGCTTCGCCGACACCGGGTTGGCGGGCCTGCGGGTCGACTGCCAGGCACCAGAGCGACGAACCCGCTTCAGGGTCGTCGAAAGCACGGGCGTGGTTAACGCCCGTCACGGTGCCGATGATATCTCCCGTTGCCTCGTCTTCGGCGACGAACAAGGTGATGGCCCGGCTGTCGCGCTTCGACCAGAAAAAGAAGGGCGGAACGGGCACCATGCCGCGTGCTGCATAAATCCGGTTCACGCCATCGGCGTCTGTTTCGGTGCTTAACCGGCGCACGAAAAACCCCCGCGGCTGCCGCCTCCCGGCACGGTAGGTGGGCAAATCGAGCCGGTAGGTGTGCGAGGGATCAAGAAAGAGTTCCTGCGGCGCAGCGGCTAAAAGCACGTGTGGCTCATGCACATAAAACGCGATGTCGCGCCGGTCGGGGCCTTCCGCGCGCATGGCCTCGGCAAGCTCGGCCGGCTCGTCAAAGGTATGGGCGAACAAAAGCCGTCCCCAACCGCAATTGATGGACGCGTTCGCTTGCGGTTCGGGCCTTTGGCCCGCCTCGTCATAGCTGAGCGGCGGGCCGCCCCGGTCGCGCAATTTGCGCAGACGGTGGCCATAGGCGGCCCGGGCCCGTTTCGGTTCACTCATGAGTGTTTGAATCCTTCAATCACAGGTCTCAAAGGTTGTGGGACTGAAGCCACATTTCCAGGAGCCCAACCTGCCAGAGCTCCGATCCACGTAAGGGTGTGATGTGCGCCTTCGGGTCAGCAAAAAGCGTATCAAGATAAGATTGACGAAAAAGCTCACGCTCTTTTGCCGCTTGGGAGGTCAGCGCATCGCGCACCATGT
>JAKSCL010000006.1 GCA_022360615.1 Hyphomicrobiales bacterium | reverse complement strand
AGTGGCCGCGCCGCCCTTGCGCAGATGACGCTCTTTGCACCGGGTGGGGAGCAGGTTCCGCTGTCGGAGGTGGTCAGCATCCGTGAAAAGCGCGGCTTCTCCATCATCCAGCGCAGGGATGGCGTGCCGACCGTATCAGTGACGGCAGATGTCGATTTCGAGGTGACAGACAACACTGAAATCGTCCGGGCGCTGTCCGAAGGACCGCTGCCGGAAATCGCGCAGCGTTACAATATCGGTTTCGACTTTGCGGGCAGGGAGGAAGAGCGTCAGCAATCATTTGCCGATTTGCGCTTCGGTGCGTTGCTGGCGCTTGGCATCATATATGTGATTTTGGCGTGGGTGTTCGCGGATTTCGCCAGGCCGATTGCGGTTATGGCGATTGTGCCCTTCGGCGTTGTCGGCGCTTTTCTCGGCCACATGATCATGGGCTTCGACCTGACCATTTTGAGCTTCTTTGGTCTTTTAGGTCTCACCGGCATTCTCGTGAACGATTCGATTATTCTTGTCGCCCGGATCAATGAGCGCCTCGCCATGGGCGAAAGCCTAGCCGATGCCTCCATCGGTGCGTCGAAGGACCGATTGCGGGCTGTGCTCCTGACCTCGCTGACGACGATTGGCGGGCTCTTTCCGTTGATGTTCGAAAAAAGCCTCCAGGCACAGTTTCTTTTGCCGATGGCGATTACAATCGTGTTCGGGCTCGCGGTTGCAACCCTTTTCGTTCTATTCCTCGTGCCGGCGATCATCACCATTGGCGGGGACATAGGGCGCTTCTTCCGTGCGCTGTGGCGCAAGCCGGACCGTGGTACGGTTTCGCGCCCGCTACCAGCTGAATGAGTGCGATCTGAAAAGCTGGTCCGCGGACTTGGCCTTTGGCCCTGAACCGGTTCCCGTGAGAATCCTGCGAAAAGAGGATTTGGCGCCCCCCGGTTCTCTCGGAGCTGGTCTTCCTCGACACACTGTCATCTGATCCAGAACCGCGGCAGGAAGATCACAAGCACGGTCAAGAGTTCCAGCCGTCCAAGCAGCATGCCGAAAGACAGCAGCCACTTCGCGCCGTCTGGAAGCGACTGGAACGTGCCGGATGGCCCGATCGTCACGCCGAGCCCGGGTCCCACATTGGAGATGGCGGTGGCGGACGCCGAAAGGGCCGTGAGATGGTCAAGCCCGAAAAAACTCAGCAGGATGGCAAGGACTGCGACGCAAAGGAAATACAGAAAGACGAAGGTCATCACTGCCGAGACGACACTGTCCGGCAGCGGTTTGCCGTTGTAGCGCTTCGGGAAAATGCCGTGTGGATGGATAATCCGCTTGAGATGCTGAATAATGTTGGCAGCCGCGACCTGAAGACGGAAGATTTTAATTCCGCAGCTTGTGGAGCCGGCGCACCCGCCGATGAACATGACGATAAAAAACAGCCCGGTGGCGAACGATCCCCAGGCGTGATAGTCGGTCGTTGCGTAGCCGGTGCCGGTCATGATCGAGGTGATGTTGAACGCGGCATGCTGAAGCGCAAGCATGGGCTCGGCGCCATCAAGCACCCGCCCGCCCCATGCGATCGCAACGAAAAGCCCGAGCACCAGGAAGAACATTTTCACCTGGCTGTCGCGGATCAACATGCCGGGCGCGCCTGTTACGGCTTTCAGGTAAAGCAGGAAGGGCAGGCTGCCGACGATCATGAAGACAACGGCAATCCAATCGACCGCAGCACTCTGATAGTACCCAATGGAAGCGTCGTGCGATGAGAACCCGCCGGTTGCGATCGTCGTCATGGCATGGACGACGGCATCGAGGCTATTCATCCCGACGGCGTCGTAGGCAAGCGCACACAGCGCGGTGAGCGCTGCGTAGATGAGCATCATTGAGCCTGAAATCTGGGTCGCGCGCGGTAGGATTTTCTCCGATGTGTCGAACGCCTCCGCCTTAAAAAGCTGCATACCCCCGACCTGCAGCATCGGCAGGACCGCAATTGCCATGACGATGATGCCGAGGCCGCCGAGCCATTGCAGGATGCCCCGCCATAACAAAATGCCGGGCGGTGCCAGATCGAGGCCGACAATGACGGTCGAGCCGGTGGTCGTTAGCCCCGACATGGATTCGAAAAAGGCGTCGGTGAACGACATTTCCATCTCGGACCAATGGAACGGCAACGCGCCGAAGGTGGTGAGCGCCACCCATGTGGCGATGGTCAGGAGGAACGCCTGGCGGATGCCGAGCGGCGCCGTCGACCCGCGCGACGTGGCCCAAAGCCCGATGCCGACAAAAAGCGTGAAAAGCGAGCTTGCCGCAAACGCCAGCCAGTCGGCATGACCCAACATGAGGTCGACGAGCGCGGGCAGCATCATGGCGCAGCCGAGCGTCGTTAAAAGCAGCCCGACCACTTGAAAGATGGGTCTTGGGTACATCGCGGCCTATCCGGCTATCGCGGCCAAGGGGTGAAGAAGCATGGTGCGCGTGTCATCAAGCTCTAATTCACGACACGCCGATTGTGCGGACTGTCGAGGGAGAAGGCAGGGATTTCCACATCGAACGCGGAACCACGCTGGGTTTCCACACCATAGCTGCCCACCATGATCCCGGAAGGCGTTTTCAGGGGCGCGCCGCTGGTATACTCAAAGGCCTCGCCCGGCTCCAATTCCGGCTCCTCGCCAACCACGCCTGCGCCATGCACTTCCTGTGTCTGGCCGTTCGCGTCGGTGATTCGCCAATGCCGCGTTCGCAAAGTGACCTGCTCGGCGCTGAGATTGAGGATTTCCACCGTGTAGGCCCAGAAGAAAAACCCCCGATCGGGGTCGGACTCCTCTTCGAGAAACTGCGGTGTTACGGTGACCTTGATCCCTTTGGTGATCGCGCTGTACATCCGCATTCTCCCGTGCAGGGCTTCGGCATGGCTCTGCCGGGCCGTCCTTCAAATGATCCACAGCAGT
>JAKSCL010000007.1 GCA_022360615.1 Hyphomicrobiales bacterium | reverse complement strand
TCACATCGTTCTGGAAGTCGACGAATTTACGGCGGGCGTCGCGGTCCGGGCCTTCCCAAAAGGCTTCGATTGCTCCCAAACCCGGCGTTTCGTAATCGAGCGGCGGCAAATCCATGCGTTTCGGCGCCTGAAAGCCGCAGGCCGATGCCGCGGCCGCGCCTGCTTCGTAGCCCGAACGGACCGCCTCGGCCGGAAGTGCTGCGCCGATAACGGCCCCCGCCAGATGCTGGCCGGGCCGTGTCTCGCCGGGCATGAAGGCGAGCGTTTTGGGATCATAAACCGGCTTCACGCCCGTATGGCTGTGGAGGTGAACGGCGGGCGACCAGCCCGATGAGAGGCACAGCGCGTCGCATGAAAGGGTCTCTGACGCGCCCTCGCCATTCGTCCGCGCAATCTCGACGGCTTTCACCCGGCCCCCGCCAAGGGCGCGCGCCGGAGCCCATCCGGCTTTTGTCTCGACGCCGATTTTCTCAAGCGCAGATGTGAGCGCCGGCGGCACCGCTTCGCGGGCATCGAGGACGGCGGCAATGTTTGCGCCGGAACTCGCCATGGTGAGCGCCGTGCCGTAAATCGTGTCGTTATTGCCCGCAATCACGATCCGTTCGCCGACGGCCACGCCGTAATGGCTTGCAAAGGTTTGCGCGGCGGATACCAGCATGACGCCCGGCCGGTCGTTGTCGCAAAAGACCATGGGCCGCTCGATTGCGCCGGCGGCCAGCACCACCTGCTTGGCGAAACAGATACGCAGGCGCTCACGCAGCGCGCCATCCTCGGTAACGGCATAGGCATCCGGGAGTCGCTCAACGAGGCCCACCACATTGTTGTCATACCAGCCGAAGGCCGTCGTGCGGGGAAGGAGCGTCACATTGCGCTTGGTCTGAAGCTCCTCGATGACCGACGCACGCCAGGCATCCGGCGCTTCAGCCGAAACGGGTTCCGCGTTGAGCCGTCCGCCGAGACCGGCATTTTCATCGACAAGGATGACCCGGGCGCCTGCGCGGGAGGCGGCAAGAGCCGCTGCCAAACCTGCCGCGCCGCCGCCGATAACGAGCGCATCGCAGAAATCGTGTGTCTTCTCAAAGCGCTGGGGCGGCGTCTCGTGGCTTGCCCGGCCGAGTCCCGCGGCGCGCCGGATGAGCGTTTCGCAGAGCATCCAGAACCGCGTATCGGAGGCGTTCCCCATGAAGGTTTTGTAGTAAAAGCCTGCGGCGAGAAACGGCGAGGCCCAATCATTCACGCTCAGAAGGTCGAAGCCGAGCGAGGGGAAACGGTTTTGGCTCTCGGTTTTCAGGCCATCCCGGAGTTCGACCATGGTCGCCCGGCAGTTCGGGATACGCGCGCCGTCAAGCGTCAGGGTTAGAAGCGCATTCGGCTCCTCCGCGCCCGAACCTACGATCCCGCGTGGCCTGTGATACTTGAAGCTGCGGCCGATAAGATGAACGCCATTCGCCAGCAGCGCCGAAGCGAGCGTATCGCCCTCGACCCCGGTGAATGTCTTCCCGTCAAAGCTGAAGATGAGCGGTTTATCGCGCGCTATCCGTCCGCCGGTCTTCAACCGGAATTTTTGAGAGGCGGCCATCAGCCGTTTCTCCCATTGCGGCAGGCCGTCACTTTACGGATTTCGTGCGTCACCGTGTGGCGTTCCACCTTCAGCCAGGCGCGGCAGCCTTGCGCGTGCTGCCAAAATTCGATGTGCCACCCCTTCGGATTGTCGCGGAGGAAGACATAGTCGTACCAAGCGGCTTCGTCCGCGTCGTCGCTTGGCCGGGTCCGGTTTGCGTCCCCGCCGTAAGTGAATTCCTTGTCCGCGCGCGGACCGCAAAGGGGGCAATGGATGATCAGCATGGTCCGTTAATCGCCTAGTGGAGCGCGGGGTTTGGCCCCATGCCCTTTTCATCGATGTGAACGCCGCGCCGGAACCGGTCGAAGCGCAGCTTGGCGTTGAAGGCATGCGGCTCATCGCGGGCAATGGTGTGGGCGAAACACCAGCCCGAGGCGGGCGTCGCCTTGAAGCCGCCATAGCACCAGCCGCCATTCAGATAGAGCCCGGGAACGGGTGTTTTGTCGATGATCGGGCTGCCATCCATGGTCATGTCCATGATGCCCGCCCAATGGCGCACCATGCGCAGGTTCCTGATCGAAGGGATCAGGGCACAAGCCGCCTGCGCCACATCCTCGATAATCGGCAGATTGCCGCGCTGGGCGTAGGAATTGTAGCCGTCAAGGTCCCCGCCATAGACAAGCCCGCCCTTGTCCGACTGCGAGATGTAGAAATGGTGCGCGCCCCAGCCAATCACATGGTCGATAAAGGGCTTAATGCCTTCGGAGACAAAGGCCTGCAGCTTATGGCTTTCAATGGGCAGTCTGAGCCCGGCCTTTTCGGCAAGATGGCCGGTGTGGCCGGCCACGGCGAGCCCGACCTTTTTCGCCTTAATGACGCCGCGCGTCGTCGCGACACCGGTGACGGCATCGCCATCGCGCGCAAAGCCCAGGACCTCGCAATTCTGGATGATGTCGACGCCGCGTTTGTCGGCAGCGCGCGCGAAGCCCCAGGCGACCGCATCGTGCCGCGCGGTTCCTGCCCGCGCCTGCCAAAGCGCGCCCAAAACCGGGAACCGGGCATTTCCGGAATAGTCGAGATAGGGCACAATTGTACGGACCTCCTCGCGGGAGAGGAGTTCGGCATCGATGCCGCAGGCGCGCATGACATTGCCGCGCCGGGCTGCCGCGTCCCACTGGGCGGGCGTCGAGACGAGGTTCAATTGTCCGCGCTGCGAAACCATGGCGTTGAAGTTGAGGTCTTGGGAGAGCCCCTCCCATAGCTTCAGGCTCCACTCATAGAAGTGCGTGTTGCCGTCAATCATGTAGTTTGAGCGAATAATTGTGGTGTTGCGGCCCGTATTGCCGCCGCCGAGCCAACCCTTTTCGAGCACCGCCACATTGTGGATACCGTGGTTCTTGGCAAGGTAGTAGGCCGTTGCAAGCCCATGTCCGCCGCCGCCGACGACAATCACATCGTATTCCGGCTTCGGCTCGGGGTCGCGCCAGACGCGTTCCCAGCCCTTATGGCCGCTGAGCGCTTCGCGAAAGAGTGAGAAGGCGGAGTAGGTGGACATGCCCATGCTTTTTGATTGTTATCTGAACAACCTAGCGGGGAATGCGAGCCGGTCAAAGCGGTCTGAAGAAGCATCACGGATTTTGATTTTCCCAATCAGGCCCGCTAAATGCGGCGCTTCACAAACAAGGAACAGAGGGAGGCACCATGAACCTTTTCAGCCTGTTGCAGGCCCGCGCCGCAGAAGGAAACGGTGTCAGGGCCGGGCTTATTGGGGCGGGCAAGTTCGGCTCGATGTTCCTCTCGCAAGTGCCGCACACGCGAGGTCTAACGGTCGCCGCGATTGCCGATTTGGATCCTGACCGGGCGAAACGCGCCTGCGAGACGGTTGGCTGGGACGCGGACCTGATTGGAAGCGCCGCATTCACCGACAATGGCGAGGCGCTGTGCGCCATGCCCGATATCGATGTGGTCATCGAAGCGACCGGCCACCCCGTCGCTGGCATCCGGCACGCGCTCACCGCCTTTGCCGCAGGCAAGCATATCGTCATGGTGAATGTGGAAGCCGATGTGCTGGCCGGTCCGGCGCTTGCGAAACGGGCGAAGGACGCAGGCGTTGTCTATTCCATGGCCTATGGCGACCAGCCGGCCTTGGTTGCCGAAATGGTCGATTGGGCGCGTGCCGCGGGCTTCAAGGTTCAGGCGGCGGGGAAGGGCACGAAATATCTGCCGGCCTATCACCAGGTCACACCCGACGATGTTTGGACGCATTATGGCCTCACGCCCGAGGAGGCGGCTGCGGCGGGCATGAACCCGCAAATGTTCAACTCATTTCTCGACGGCACGAAATCGGCCATTGAAATGGCCGCGATCGTCAATGCTTGCGATCTCAACGTGCCCGAAGAGGGGCTGAAGTTTCCCCCCTGCGGCGTCGACGACCTCGCCCATACGCTGCGCCCTGCGGGCGAAGGCGGCGTCCTGGAAGGAAAGGGCATGGTCGAGGCGGTCTCAAGCCTTGAGCGCGATGGCCGCCCCGTATTCCGCGATCTCAGATGGGGCGTTTATGTGGTCCTTGAAGCACCGAACGACTATGCCACGAGCTGCTTCAAGCAATATGGCCTGACAAGCGGTGCAACGGGTCCCTATGCGGCCATGTACAAGCCCTTTCATCTCATCGGCCTTGAACTCGGCATCTCGGTATTGAGCGCAGCCCTGAGGGGCGAGCCGACAGGTTCGACCCGTGCTTTTCGCGGCGATTGCGTGGCCGTCGCCAAACGCGACTTGAAGGCAGGTGAAATGCTCGACGGCGAGGGTGGCTACACCGTTTACGGCAAGCTGATGCCTTCAGCGCGCAGCATCGCGGCTGGCGCCCTCCCAATCGGGCTTGCCCACGGGCTCACGCTTCGAAATGATGTCCCCGCCGGTGCGCCCGTTGCGCAATCCGACGTCGACCTCGACGAAAACGCCGAGGCTGTGCGGATGCGCCGGGAAGCAGAATTGCTGAGCCGATAGGTCCGGGTGATTCCGGACCTTGCAATTTTTCAGCGGTGACCGACGATAAGCGTCCATCGAACATCTCCCAAGAGGGATGAATTATCCGATCTGTCGCAAAAAGGCGGACGGCAAAAAGTAGTGGAGTGACGCTTATGACCGATAGGGTGAACGTTGCGGCTTTTGAGACCCGCTTACGCGACCGCTTGAACGAACTCGAGACGCGGCTTAAGGGCATTGAAGCCGAACTCGATATGCCCATGAGCGCCGATGTGGAGGAGCGCGCCACCGAACGCGAAGGCGATGAGGTGATGGAAGATCTTGGCAAAGCAGGGCTCGCTGAGATCAAAATGATCCAGGCGGCACTCGGCCGGATTGAAGACGGGAGCTATGGGGTCTGCGTGAACTGCGGTCAGCCCATTTCGCCCAAAAGACTCGATATTCTTCCGCATGCGCCGCGTTGCCGCCACTGCGCCTGAGCTTTCAACCACAGGTAGTTCGCCCCAATTCCGGCCATTTTTCCACCGACTCTGTGGCAATGCGACGTGACGTTTCCGCCGAATCAGCGGCATGAAGGGCTGGTAGGCTAGATTTTTGAGGCTCCGCGTGTCCGGATGGAAAACCGGTGCGTTGTTTCTGGATGCGCACTAGGAGGATCAGGTGATGCGGCTATTGTTGTGGATCATCGGCAGCGTTGCCGCGCTGGTGATTGCGCTTGCCGCCATCGTTCCGTTCATGATTCCAACGGAAACCGTGCGCGCCCAAGTCATCCGACAGGTTGAATCCGCGACGGGTTATCAATTGCGGGTCGATGGTGATGTCAGCATCGGCCTTATCCCAAGCATTCGGTTGACGGCCCGCGATGTGGGCGTGTCCGTGCCCGGTTCGAACGGGCCTGAATTTGTCACCGCCGGTGAGACCCGTTTTGGCCTTGGGCTTGCCGGCCTCCTGTCCGGCAATGCCCAGGTCACGGAAATCGCACTGATCGAGCCGAACATCGTCTTGCGCACCGATCCGTTCGGCATCAACAATTACACGGTCCGGCCGGAGGGTGAGACGCCGGTCAACCTGCCGTCAAGCCGCTTCGAAAGGGTGCCCGCGCAACCCGTTCCGGGAACCGGCCGGCCAGCGCCAACGCCTGTTCAACCTACGCCCGCCGGTGATCCCCAAACCGAATCCGGTCCGCTTGGCTTCCTCTCCGATGTCTCGATTGAAAGCCTGCGCATCGAGAGGGGGACCGTCCTCATCCACAACATGCTTGAGGATTCGCGCACCGAGATCACAACGCTCGATATCAACGCCAGCATGCCCTCTCTCGACAGCGCGCTCAGTTTTCGGGCCTCAGCCGAGCTGGGCGGGAACCCCTATGGCATCGAAGCGCAGGTGGACCGCCCACGCGCGCTCCTTGAAACGGGGACAACACCCATCAGCCTTGTGCTTGAAGCCGGGCAGTTGTTGACCGAGCCGCTTGAAATCCGGGCAAGCCCGCGCCGCAGCGGTCAGCTCATCAATTTCGACGATGCGGAAATCAGTCTCGGAGAGAACCGGATCGGCGGCAATCTGGAAATCGATTTGAATGGCGAACGACCGCGCATCTCGGGCGATATCACCGGTCCGCTTCTTGATCTGGATTCTCTCGCAGCCATCGGAAATGTCCGGACCTTCAACTCAACGCGTACCATACATGCCGTTAACGGCACCGGGCCGGTGGAGCCTTCGGTGCAGCGTATAGCCCAAACCGGTTCTGCAACGTCAGCTGACACGCTGAGCGACGTTGAGATCGATTTTTCCGCTCTCGAAGCAGCCGATGTCTCGCTCGGATTGAGCCTTGAGGAAGTTCGTGTGGCTGGGATGACGCTCAAGCCGGTTGTCGGCGCAATCGAAGCAAGCGGCGGGGTTCTGCGCGCGCAAATCGATCTCCTCGGCATCGCCAAAGGCAGCGTAACGGGCAATCTGCGGGTCGATCCCACACAGGCTGAACCGCTAATCGAAGGGCATCTGCGCGGCGCAGATATCGAGCTTGCCGATTTCGCCCATTTCACGCCTGCCGAAAGACTCCAGGGCCGCGTGGCCATGGACATGTCCTTTGCAACGGCGGGCCACAGCGAAAGGGCGATGCGCGAACGCATGAACGCGGCG
>JAKSCL010000042.1 GCA_022360615.1 Hyphomicrobiales bacterium | reverse complement strand
GGAAAACACTATCGCCGCAAGGGTCCCTATTATGGTGTCGGTCATGTTGGTCCGGCCCATCACTACCGGATTCCGCGCGGGGTGATCCGCAGAAAGCTGCGCCGCCATCACGTCCAACAGATTTCGCCGATCCGCTTTAAGCGCGGCCGCTACAGGGTTGTCGGTGTTGGTCCGCGGGGTGCCGAGCTGCGTTTCGTCTTCGACGCCTATTCGGGCCATCTGTTGCGGGTCCGGGTCCTGTCCTACCCCCATCGCGGCTGGCGTCCGCCGCATCATCTGCGCCGCTACATCGCCTACTGATTGGTCTGACAAGGGCCGGAACGTTAACCGGGAGGGCGGAAATCACCGCTCTCCCCGTTTCGCTGCTTGTGGCGGGGGCGGACTATCCACTAAAAGGCGGAAATGCCAAAAGCGGTCACAAGCAGTCTTATGGATCTCGTCGGTCTCCGAAAAAACCCCATTCCGCGCGGCGCCGTCTGCGAAATGCTGGAATGCGGGCCGAAGGTGAAGGTGCGTTATGCGCGCTGGAAGCCGACGACGCAGCGTGCCCGCGGGACGGTTTGCCTCTTTCACGGCCGCAACGAATTCATCGAAAAGTACTTCGAAGTGATCGGTGAATTGCGCAAGCGTGGGTTTGCGGTTGCCACGATGGACTGGCGTGGCCAGGGCCGTTCGACGCGCACGGGCGGGCTCTCCTCAGCCGGCCATGTGGATGATTTCCGCGAATATGACGCCGATATGCGGGTTTTCATGCGTGAGGTGGTGCTCCCCGATTGCCCGCCGCCTTACTATGCGTTGGCCCATTCGATGGGCGCTGCGGTGCTCATTAACGCGGCCTGTGAGACCGGCGGTCCGTTCGACCGGATCGTGGCGTCATCGCCGATGATTTCCCTTCATGCCGGACAAACGCCGAGGGGGCTTCTTGGCGGGATCGCTGGAGCGGCGTCTTTTTTCGGTCTGGGCAGCCTTCCGATCGGCTCGTTTTTCGATACGCACACGGCGCGGGATGTGGCGAGCAGCCACCGGTTATCATCGGATGTCGCCCGCATCGAGCGCAACCTGGCGATTGTCGACAAAGCTCCGGAGCTGACATCGGGCCCTCCGACAATCGGATGGCTGCATGCCGCCTCCCGGATCATGCGCAGGCTTTCCGATCCGGATTTCGCGGAGCGGGTTCATGTGCCGGTTTTGTTGACCATAGGAACGCTCGATACCGTTGTGTCGGTTCAGGCGGCGGAACTGATGGGCCGCGGTTTGAAGAATGGCGGCCTGGTGCTTGTTCCAGGCGGCAAGCACGAACTGATGATGGATTTGGATCGCGTCAGAGACCGGTTCTGGGGCGCTTTCGACGCCTTCGTTCCGGGGACGCGGGTCTATTCACCCTTTGAGGAACCAATCCTCTAAGCACTGTTTTGAAGGATTGTCCGGGCTGCGTCGAGGATGCGGGCATCGCCAGCGGCGACGATGCGGCCTCCGGCATCCGGCGCGCCGCCGTCCCAGGATGCGATCTCGCCGCCCGCACCCCGCACAATCGGGATAAGCGCCACCACGTCATAGGGCTGAAGGCCGCTTTCGATTACCAGGTCGTTGAGACCCGCGGCCAGAAGGGCGTATGCATAGCAATCCGTGCCGTAACGCACGGTTTTCGCCGCTGCTTCCACCCGGTCATAAGCTGTCCGTTCGTCGCCGGAGAACATGGCTGGCGTCGTCGTTGCCAGCGTGGCATCGGAAAGGGCTGCACAAGGGCGGGCGCGCAAGGCCGTTTCCGTTCCGCCACGGCGTATAAGGGCGTGTTCACCCCATCCCATGAAGGTTTCGCCGACAAAGGGTTGATGCATGAGGCCGAAAAGCGGGCGCCCGGCTTCAATAACACCGATAAGCGTTGCCCAGACCGGCAAGCCAAGAACGAATGCACGTGTGCCGTCTATGGGATCGAGGACCCAGATGCGTTCAGCATCGGTGCGTTCATCGCCATACTCCTCGCCGATAATTCCGTCTCCCGGAAAACGATGCCGAATGATATGGCGGATTGCGGCTTCGGCGGCACGGTCGGCCTCGGTAACGGGGTCGAAACCGGTCTCGGCCTTGTTCTCGATGGCGAGTGCGCGCCGGAAGTGCGGCAGGATGGCGTTACCGGCCGCGGACGCCATTTCAAGCGCGGCGTCGCGCAAAACTTCCATGTCGGAT
Organism: Hyphomicrobiales bacterium; assembly: GCA_022360615.1. Taxonomy (GTDB): domain Bacteria; phylum Pseudomonadota; class Alphaproteobacteria; order Rhizobiales; family JAKSCL01; genus JAKSCL01. The sequence continues at coordinate 1,111 of JAKSCL010000042.1, read as the reverse complement.
GATGTGGCCATGGTGGCTCCCGATAATCCATAGGCAGCGGTTTTTTGACCGTTTCATGCCTTGAGGGGCAAGCGTTTTCGACGTCAAAGTGATGGCCGCCGAACAGCATGCGATCACGGAAATGTGTATATGCGGCCCATGCAATGGTGTTCGCGAACGTCCTTTTTTGCGTTCGCAAAGCGCTGCAAAAATCGTTGGGCAGGCACCATTTCGCACTTGCGAGAAGCTCACTATACTTAAAAACCGCAGGTTTTGGGGCGTGCCTGGTAAAAATGCAACAGACTGGGCGTTATTTCGGCGGCTTGTTGATAAAAACCACGCAAAATGGGTGAGTCATCTTGACCCTCTCACTGTGCAGTGCAATATATGCGGCGTAACACGACGTTGGCGTTGTGTTGCAGCCCTCCTTGGGCGTTTCCTCCCTAGACTTGGGCCGCCTCGCTCGCGAGTGCGGCCCCTTTTCTTTTCACGGTCGACTATTCGGCGGCAGCGCGGGTCGGCAGCAGGCTTTCCGGCGGGATCGCCGCCAGCGCATCGACCATGAAGCCGAGATCGCGGGCGAGCGTATCGAAGCTCGGCCGCTTGACGAAGCGGATTTCGTCGAGATAGAGCCCGCGATTGATCTCGATCTGCAGCGCGTGCAGGCCGCGTTCCGGCCGGCCGTAATGCTCGGTGATGAAGCCGTCGGCATAGGGCTTGTTGCGCGCCACCCTGTAGCCGAGCGCCGAAAGCGCGCGGTCGGCGGTTTCCGTGATGATCGGCGCGCAGGCGCTGCCGAACCGGTCGCCGAGCACGATATCGGCCCGGCTCCGGCCGGATATGGCACGGATCGTCGTCGGCATCGAATGGCAGTCGATGAGGACGGCACAGCCGAAGGCGACGTGGGTTTTCGCCAGCAGCCGGCGCAGGGTGTCGTGATAGGGCCGGTAGTGACGGCGGATGCGCGACAGGGCGTCTTCGATCGAGATCCGGCCGGCATAGATCTCCTGGGATTCGGCGACCACCCGGGCGATCGTGCCGAGCCCGCCGGCGACCCTGGCCGAACTGCTGTTGGCGAATTGCGGCAACCGGCCGGAAAAGAGCTTCGGATCGAGTTCGTAGGGCTCGCGGT
>JAKSCL010000039.1 GCA_022360615.1 Hyphomicrobiales bacterium | reverse complement strand
TTGACAAAGGCGGTGTACATGATCCGACCGCCGTCGAGCATCACTTTGGAGAGTGAAAGCTGGCCCCAGATGACGGAACCATCCTTTCGGTGGATTTCAACCTCGCGGCTCGTTCCGACGATCTTATCGACGCCTGTTGAACGGTTGGCGTTCACCCAATCATCGTGGTGCGCGCGCATCTGCGGCGGAACGAGAAGCTTGACGTTCTGCCCAATGACTTCGTTGCGGGCGTAACCCCATAAGGCTTCGGCTGCTGTGTTGAACGCCGTGACGGTGTTCGTCTCATTAATGGTCACAACCGCGTCTATGGCCTGCTCGAGCGTCTGATCGATGATCTCGCGGGTTTCGCGTTCCGCGCTGATATCCTTGAGAAAGGCGGTGTAGGTGATTAAGCCGTCGCCTCCGATCACCTTGGAGAGCGAGAGATTGCACCATGGCCGTCCGCCGTCCGCACGTTCGATTTGAATGTCACGGCTTGTCCCGACGATTTTGTCATTGCCGGTGGTGCGGTTGGCGTTCACCCAATTGTCGTGATTGGCCCGCATTTCCTGTGGCACCAGCATTTTCACATTTTGGCCGACAACATCCCGTCGTGGATAACCCCAAAGCTGTTCTGCTGCGGCATTGAAAAATGTTACGCAGTTCTGGGAGTCGATGCTGACAACTGCATCAAGTGCCTGTTCAAGCACCTGGGTGAGATCGGCCGTGGCATCGTTCTGGGGATTGACGTCGAGCATGCTGATATCCGGCATTTGCCTAAAAAGTGCACTAAACTTGAATGCAACTTATAGGCGATTTTACTAATGAGAGCTTAACCGGATCGGGCAATCCCCTACGTGTGACTGCGTATCTCTTCCCGTAAATCTGTAAATATGGTTCGAAGACGAAACCTGCCCATGACCGACACAGTTCTTATCATCGATTTCGGAAGCCAAGTGACGCAGCTCATCGCAAGGCGCGTGCGCGAGGCAGGCGTGTATTGTGAGATTGCGCCGTTCCAATCGGCTGAGGCGGCTTTTCAGCGTCTTGAACCGAAAGCCGTAATCCTGTCCGGCGGCCCGGCAAGCGTCGTTGAGACGGGAACGCCGCGCGCGCCCGATACCATTTTTAAGGCGGGCATACCGGTGCTCGGCATTTGCTATGGCCAGATGACGATGATCGCCCAGCTTGGCGGCGAGGTGGAAAGTCCCGATCACCGTGAATTCGGCCGCGCCTTCGTTGAGGTGAAGAATCCGTGCGCGCTTTTTGATGGCGTCTGGGAGGTGGGCGAGCGCCATCAGGTCTGGATGTCCCATGGCGACCGGGTGATTTCTCTGCCCGATGGTTTTGCGGTCTACGCGGTGTCGGATGGCGCACCCTTTGCGATGGCCGCCGACGAAGCCCGGAAATTCTACAGCGTGATGTTTCATCCGGAGGTCGTGCATACGCCCGACGGCGCGAAGCTTCTATCCAACTTCGTCCACAAGATCGCTGGTCTGAACAGCGATTGGACAATGGCGGCCTTTAAGGATCAGGCGATTGCCGCGATACGCGAAAAGGTCGGCGATGAGCGCGTCATTTGCGGGCTCTCCGGCGGGGTCGATTCCGCCGTGACAGCGGTCCTGACCCATCAGGCGATCGGCGACAAACTCACCTGCATTTTCGTCGACCATGGTTTGCTGAGACAGAACGAGGCCGATGAAGTCGTTTCGCTCTTCCGCGGCGCTTACAATATCCCGTTGGTCCATGTGGATGCATCCGACACGTTTCTAGCTGCACTTGATCGCATCACCGATCCGGAAGAAAAGCGCAAAACCATCGGCAAGCTCTTCATCGATGTGTTTGAAGAGGAGGCCGGAAAAGTCGGCGGCGCGGCGTTCCTGGCCCAAGGCACGCTCTATCCGGATGTCATCGAAAGCGTGTCGTTCACCGGCGGGCCGTCCGTGACCATCAAGTCGCATCATAATGTGGGCGGCTTGCCGGAGCGCATGAAGCTGAAGCTGCTTGAGCCCTTGCGCGAGCTCTTCAAGGACGAGGTGAGGGCCCTTGGCCGCGAACTCGGGCTGCCCGATCATTTCGTCGGGCGGCATCCCTTTCCGGGGCCGGGGCTGGCGATCAGGATTCCTGGAGGCATCACGCGGGAAAAGCTCGATATCCTGCGTAAGGCGGATGCCATCTATCTCGACGAGATTCGGAAGACGAAGCTCTACGACACCATCTGGCAGGCTTTTGCCGTGCTTCTGCCTGTCCAGACCGTCGG
>JAKSCL010000008.1 GCA_022360615.1 Hyphomicrobiales bacterium | reverse complement strand
TGCAACGCGACGGCATGACCCTGGACGGCGAACGCGGCCGGCTCTACTCGGCAAACCTGGACCAGGCGGACGGATCGGCGTTCCTCGACCGGGGCCGGGACGACCGCCACCAGTTCCGCCTCATCGTCGCGCCCGAAGACGGGGCCGAGCGCGGCGACCTTCGACCCTTCACGCGCCAGCTCATGAGGCAGATGGAGGGCGATCTCAATACCCGGCTCGACTGGGTCGCGGTCGATCACCACAACACCGTCCATCCCCATAGCCATGTCGTGATCCGCGGTGTGACCGCTGACGGGAAGATCCTCTACATCGCAGGCGACTACATCGCCCACGGCATCAGCCACCGGGCAAGCGAGATCGCCACCCTGGAGCTCGGCATGCAGAGCGACTGGGAGGTGCAGCAGAAGCTGGGCCGGGAGGTGGAGCAGGACCGCTTCACCCGGCTCGACCGGACCATCCTTCGGGAAGCGGACGAGCATGGTGTCGTCGATCTTCGGATCGGGGAGGAAGCGTCGCATCTCGGACGGGCCAACTGCACCCTCCTGATTGGCCGTCTCAAGAAGCTGGAACGCATGGGCCTCGCCCGCGAAGAGGGGCCGGCGCAGTGGTCGCTCTCCGGTCGCCTGGAGACGACGCTGCGCGCGCTGGGCGAGCGCGGTGACATCATCAAGACCATGCACCGGGCGCTGACCGATCGCGGCCTCCAGCGTGCCGCCACCGACTACGTGATCCGCAGGGGCGCGGACGAGCGGCAGCCGACCGTCGGCAAGGTGATCGGCAAGGGGCTGGCGGGCGACGAGCTGACCGGCCGGCTGCACCTGGTCGTCGACGGGGCGGACGGACGGGTCCACTACGCCGAAGTGAGCGAGGCGGCCGGCGAGGAGATCAGGATCGGCTGTATCGTCGAGGTCGGACGGGCCAAAACTCCTCCCCGTCCCGCCGACCGAAACATCGCCGGACTGGCCCGCGACAACGGCGGCATCTACGAACCCGCCATCCATCTGTCGATCGCCCGTGACACGCTGCGCGTGCCGGACGGCAACCACGAGGGCTATGTCGAGACCCATGTGCGCCGGCTGGAGGCGCTCCGCCGGGCCGGCATCGTCGAGCGCCTCGACGCCGGGCATTGGCGCATCCCCGAGGACTTCGAGAGCCGCGCGCAGGAGTACGACATTCGACGCAGCAAGCGGCTCGGTGTTCGGATGCTGTCACCCATCAGCCTCGACGCCCAGGTGACGGCGAACGCCGCCACCTGGCTCGACCGCGAGCTAGCCGCCGGCACGCCGACGCCGCTCCGGAAGGCAGGGTTCGGCCGAGAGGCGAGCGACGCCCTCGCCCGCCGCCGGCAATGGCTGATCGCGCAGGGGCTGGCGAGCGAAACCGGCGCCTCCTTCGTCTGCCGGCGCAACATGCTCGCCATCCTGACACGGCGCGAGGTGGAGGAAGCGGGCCAGAGGCTGGCTCGGGAACGCGGCATGCCGTTCCGCATGGCTGAGAGCGGCGAGCGCATCGGCGGCATCTACCGGCAGTCGGTACGGCTTGTCAGTGGCAAATACGCGCTGGTGGAGGGCTCACGAGAGTTCACTCTGGTGCCCTGGCGGCCGGTCATCGAGAAGGCGCTGGGCCGGCGGGTCTCCGGACTCGTCCGAGGCAACGGCATCTCCTGGGACCTCGGCCGCAGGCACGGGCTCGGCATCGGGGTGTAAGGCTTGCGCCAAGATTTCAGCAGGCTTCGCTCGACCTTTGTCCAGGGACAGACGTCCTTCAGCATGCACGGTGCATGGCTGAGATCGGCCAGGACCCGCCATTGGCTTAACTTTGTTCGATAACGTGGTTGGAGCGGTTAGCGGAGAGCATCCGCCAAGGCTTCGCCTATTCTTTCAGCTTCCTCAGCGTGCCTTACTTCTTTTCCTTGGAAACTCAAATGGTGTGAACAGAGCAGTCGAAATTGCCATTGCCAAGCATCCCAGGTGATATGTCGGGGAGTCACGCTGTCGTCAACAAAATCACGGCAGTGTCTTCTGAAAAACTTCTTCGCTTCACCACCGTGGGCCAGCACGACTTTCGGCCTGATTGTTTTCAGCAGGTACTCAATGACATCCGTTTTCTTATCTTCTCTCTGTAATTCACGTTTAGTTCGAGTCGAAGGCAAGTAAACGTTTGTGTCCAAGGTAATTGTTGGGCCTGCGGCGCACGCGACCCTCTCAATATTCTTGCGCGTTACCTTCAGCCCACGATGTAATTGTTCCAGCTCCCGAACAAATTCCAACTTTTCGAAGCCGCGGGAATCGGACCAAAAGCTCCAAAATGGTTTCTTAACTTCTACTCTCGAATTGGTCCCGACAATGAAGATGCGGCACTTCAGCGGCGACCCGTGACAGAGAAAGGGCCGCGAAATAGGACTTGGCAAGAGCTTGGCTAACTCCGAACGGAATTCACTTAATTGCTCATTCGGCCGTCCGGCCTGCGGTGTTAGCTTGCACGGTTCCTTGGAGTTACCAGAGGGGCCGATTGCAGGAGCGCCATCGACACAGGGAAGTTCATGCCGAACCGTGGGACGGGTCGCCCCGGACTCCATCACTGCAGCAACCTCGCTCCCGTTAGGCGTTATCTTGTAGTAGCGGTTGTTTGTTACGGTAACTAGTCCTCGCGCCCAGAGGCTCCCCAGGTCATGGTTTCGCGTTTTGGTGCAAGGTCCAAGTGCTTTTGCCCAACCGGTTGTGCGGCGACCGTCGGTTTTGAATCTCTCGTGGAAATCTTTGTTGCGTAATGGTCGTTCCGCGTTCGCCAGTATTTCCAATGCTTGCCTTTGTCGTGGCGTCAGCATCCTGGCGAGCTCGACAGCGTTGGCCATAGCAGCTCCTCGATTCGTTCCGCGCCGAACACACGTGTTCCCGCAGGCGATGCAACGCGGGAAGGGCCGGAACGCACTTCAGCCGAATTCTCCAGAAGGCCGGCTTCCGAGGGCCGATATTGTGCCGTCGCCCCAAATGCGGCAAGCTTGCAAGGTCTCGAACCAGCCCCATCGGCCTCATCGACTACGTGGGTGAAATCGAGCTGCTGTAACTCCGTTTGAGCGAACATTCCATCTCAGTCAAAGGCATGCGGCCAAAGTTGGCTTAGGGTCGTAGATTGCCGTTTTTTCGCGTTCGGGTTCCTCAGGTCTCTGGCTGGGGCCGACATGACGAACCGATTACCGCCTCCAGATCGCAAAACGGATTGTCCAGGAACTGTTTTCCGTAAACCTCCCGAACCATATGTTATCGACGGCCGACCTCGACGTATCGATGACCAAGCGCCGTTCGCCGTGTCGGGACAGAAACCTGCAGCCAAGAGCACGGCCTTCTGTCAGCACGCAGCTGCATAGGGTGTGAAAACCTCCTGTTGAGAGATTTCGGCCTTGTCGACATCAATGCCGCAGTCGCACACCGGGGCCGCCGCCATTGGGATCAAGGAATTCAATGCCAGCCTTTTCAAAGGCTGTTTGGAGTTTCTGGAGCGTATCGAGGCGGATAGCCAAAGCACCATCGCCTCTTTCAAGCCGCTTGATGCTTGGAAGAGAAATGCCAGCGCGTGTGGCAAGCTGTTGTTGCGTCCAGCCGAGCATGGCTCTGGCCCCGCGCAACTGCTGTCTTATCGTGAGACTCATGGACTAATTAATGATACCCAGGGTATTGCAAGCTCTTTGAATGCTAGTATAATACCCTGAGCATCATTAGAGGTGCCATAAGGTTCTTTATGGTGCACGAAGCGGCGCGAGGGGGTGCTGACACACCCGCCCCGCGCCTGACCACCACCAGACTTCTACGGAGTCCGGCAATGGCTGATCCTACCCTTAGCACGAGAGTTTCCCGACGTTCCATGCTGGCCGGCGGTGTCGCCGTGATGGCCATACCGATGTCGACCCCCGACACCCTGCCCGTGGCAGGTCCGCCACAGTTCGGCGGCCGACGTGCCGATGCAGACCTGTTGCGGCGGATCACAGCGGCGCACGACTGTCTGGCCGACTACTGCCGGGCGGACGCCCATTGCCTCCACCTGCGCCGGGCGCTTAGCGGTCACCCGGACTTCCCGCATGGGATGCCAAGCGACCCCGCGGAAGGCGTGCGCTGGGACGCACTGATGGAGCGGTCCGGCATCGTCGCCGCCGACGAGCGCTGCGAACGGCTCTACGAACGCTATGAGGCGGCGCTGGCCGCTGCCTTCGCTCTGCCCGCCCGCACCGTGGCCGGCGTGCACGGCAAGCTGTGGCTGGCGGTGACGGCGGTGAAGCAGGAACAGAGTGCTGTCCTCGACCCCGCCGACTGCGCCTATCTCGATGCCACGCTTGGCGATCTGCAGCGGCTGGCGGCCGGGTGGGCCGATGCCGGATCGCCGCCGCCCAGA
>JAKSCL010000418.1 GCA_022360615.1 Hyphomicrobiales bacterium | reverse complement strand
GTGGCGAGACTCGCGGACGAGGTCACACAGGAAGACTGGAAATTGTATTGGTCGCTCGCCTCCAGTGTACGCTTTGCCGGCAGCGCCACGGCAGTTATTCCAGGCGAAGCCAAGACCGACGAGTAAGGCGCGCCGGGCGAATTCGACGCGAGAGAACCGTCGCACTGATGACCGTTTTGGGGTGCCGCCCTGAACCTGGTTTTGTGCGGCGCACAAAATTCGTCTAAATTCCTGGCAAAGGGGCGAAAATCCGCTCTCGCGATGCTATATATATCGCAGTGATTCCCAGGCGCATATGGCGCTGCGATGACGGTTGTCGTGGAGGTGGTCTTCCGCCGCTCCCGGCAACGTCAGGATCGGCTTGCAAGAACGGAAAAATATGAACGAAACCAAGCCTATCGCCGAAGGCGGCGGTGACTACGGCGCCGAATCGATCAAGGTGCTGAAAGGGCTCGACGCCGTCCGCAAACGCCCCGGCATGTATATCGGCGACACCGATGACGGGTCCGGCCTTCATCACATGGTCTATGAGGTCGTCGACAACGCCATCGACGAAGCCCTCGCCGGCCATGCCGACGAGGTTGCCGTCGTGCTCAATCCGGATGGCTCGGCAACGGTGCGCGACAACGGCCGCGGCATTCCCACCGAGATTCACGCCGGCGAAGGCGTGTCCGCGGCCGAGGTCATCATGACCCAGCTCCACGCCGGCGGAAAGTTCGACCAGAACTCCTACAAGGTCTCCGGCGGGCTCCACGGCGTTGGGGTTTCGGTCGTCAATGCCCTCTCGACAATGCTGAAACTGCGCATCAGGCGAAACGGCCAGATGCATGAAATGCAGTTCACCGACGGGGTGGCCGATGCGCCCTTAACCGTTGTCGGCGACGCGGGCGGTGCGACTGGCACGGAAGTGACCTTTCTGCCGAGTTCGGCCACCTTCACGATGACCGAGTTCGACTATGGCACGCTCGAACACCGGCTGCGGGAGCTCGCGTTTTTGAATTCCGGCGTGCGCATCACTTTGACCGACGCCCGCCATCCCGAGCCGAAGACGGTTGAATTGCAGTATGAAGGCGGTCTCGAAGCCTTTGTGCGTTATCTCGACAGGGCAAAGAAGCCGCTCATTGAAACGCCGATCGTGGTTGCCGCCGAGCGCGATGGCATCCAGCTTGAGACGGCGCTCTGGTGGAATGACAGCTATCACGAGACGGTGCTCTGCTTCACGAATAACATTCCGCAGCGCGACGGCGGCACCCATTTGGCGGGCTTCCGTGCGGCGTTGACCCGCCAGGTAAACGGGTATGCGGATTCTTCGGGCATTGCGAAGAAGGAAAAGGTGACGCTCACGGGCGATGACGCCCGTGAAGGCCTCACTGCGATCGTCTCGGTGAAGGTCCCCGATCCCAAATTCTCAAGCCAGACCAAGGACAAGCTTGTGTCATCGGAGGTGCGGCCCGTGGTCGAAAGCCTCGTTAACGAGACGCTGAATCAATGGTTTGAGGAGCATCCGGGTGAAGCGCGCACCATCGTCTCGAAGGTCGTGGAAGCGGCTGCCGCGCGTGAAGCAGCCAGGAAGGCCCGTGAACTGACCCGACGCAAGGGCGCGCTCGATATCTCGTCGCTGCCCGGCAAGCTCGCCGACTGCCAGGAGCGCGATCCGTCCAAATCCGAACTGTTCCTGGTCGAGGGCGATTCCGCTGGCGGTTCAGCCAAACAGGGGCGTGAGCGCGGCTTCCAGGCAGTGCTGCCTTTGCGCGGCAAAATCCTTAACGTGGAACGCGCCCGCTTCGACAAGATGCTGTCGTCGAATGAGATCGGCACGCTGATTACGGCGCTTGGCACCGGTATCGGGCGCGACGATTTCGATATCTCCAAGCTGCGCTACCACAAGATCATCATCATGACTGACGCCGATGTGGACGGCGCCCACATTCGCACGCTGCTTCTCACCTTCTTCTACCGGCAGATGCCCGAGATCATCGAGGGCGGCTATCTCTATATTGCGCAGCCGCCGCTGTTTAAGGCCGTGCGCGGCAAGTCTGAGACCTATCTGAAGGACGAGCGCGCCCACGAGGATTATCTGGTCGATGGCGGGCTTGAGGGCGCAACCCTTCAGCTTCACACAGGCGAAATGCGGGCCGGCCCCGATTTGCGCGAGATTGTCGACAAGGCCCGGGCCTTCCGCACCGTCCTCAACGCGCTCCACACCCGCTACAATAGGGAAATTGTCGAACAAGCAGCGATTGCTGGCGCTCTCAACCCGGAAATCCTGGCAGACTCCGAAAAGGGCGATACCGCCGGCGCCTATATAGCCCGCCGCCTCGACCTTCTGTCGGAGGAGTGGGAACGCGGCTGGCAGGGCGAGCGCGGCGAAGACGGTTCACTCATCTTCGAACGCGAACTGCGCGGCGTGCGGGAGGTTCATAAGATCGATGCGGCTCTTCTGGCCTCCTCGGATGCGCGCAAGCTCGACCGGTTCGCCACCCATTTGCAGGAAATCTACGTCAAGGCCGCAACCCTCACCCGCAAAGAGACGGAGACGGTCGTCCGCGGGCCGGTGGCGCTGCTTGAAGCGGTTCTTTCAGCCGGCGAAAAGGGTATCGCGCTCCAGCGGTATAAGGGCCTTGGCGAAATGAATGCCGACCAGCTGTGGGAAACAACGCTCGATCCGAACGCCCGTGTGCTTTTGCAGGTAAAAGTGCAGGAGATCGACGAGGCCGAGGACATCTTTTCAAAACTCATGGGCGATGTGGTCGACCCGCGGCGGGAATTCATTCAGGAGAACGCGCTCTCGGTCGCAAACCTGGATATTTGACGATATCGGGCCGCCATGCGTTTGGCTGTTGCTGTTTGCCGGCATTCCGCCCTTCACAAAACGTCTACGCGGCATTACGTATGATGCTCGGAGATTTGCCGTCGCGGCAACTGATTTTAGAGAAGAGCCATACCTTGAAGCCATCCGCATCGGTCCTGTCTCGGCGTGCTTTTGTCTGCGCCCTTGCCCTTTCAGGAGCTTTTCTCGCCATGACACACGACACTGCCCATGCGGGCGCAACGATCATCACGCCCGAAGAGGCGCACAAGGCAGCTGCGGCCGGCGAGGTTCTTTTGATCGATGTGCGTCAGCCTGAGGAATGGAAGCAAACCGGCGTCGGCGTCAACGCGGAGCCCGTCTCCATGCACCTTCCAGGTTTTGCCGAAAAGATCATGGAGCTCACCGGTGGTGACCGTTCGACCCCGATTGCGCTGATTTGCGCAACTGGAAAACGCTCCGCTTATGTGGCCGATCAGATGATGGCGGCAGGATTCAACCGCATCATGGACGTGTCGGAAGGCATGATGGGCAATGAGCGTGGATTAGGCTGGCTGCGTGCGGGCTTACCGGTAAAAGCGGCCGAATAACCGCGCGCTGCAAGCCGGGAAAAACGCAGGCTTTTCTTGCTTTTTTCCGGAAAACCAGACGTGGCATCGTCACATGAGCATATGGCGTTTCAGCCGCCCGGAGGCCTTGCGATGTCGGATTTACATCATGCCTCGCGAAACGTCCGGCCGCTCAACGCTCATTCCTTTACTCACCATAAACGCGCCGCATTCTAGGGTCACTCACGCCGGGTGAGTTGTTGGACACGTTTCGAAGCGTGAAGGGCCTGTGCGGCCATATGGCCAACACTCAGCCATTGCGTGTGACGACCATGCGCGATGATGGGACGATCATCGGGAAAGCCGCTTTAGGATCGCGTAAAGCATGGAGTGGGAACGCAGACCGCCCGGCATGGGGCCTCAAACGGGGTCAGGAATGGGAAATGCCGACCAGTATGGTCGCATAGAGCCGCGCCTTGAGGACGAGGGAACGCTCGATCTGAGGTTGACGGCGGAGGACCGTGCCATGCCGAGTGGTAAGCCGAGGGGTCGCCTGAAACCATCGGGCAATGGCGGCCCTGGGTACGCGCAGAAGCGCCGCCACACCACGGATAAGCGCACCGGCAAAGCCGGCCGAAACCGCCGCGCCGGCCGCCGCTGTCGCGGAGATGGGAACGGCGGCGGGTTTGGACGATTTCTGAGCCGCAGCGTCTATTGGACGTTTGTCCTCGGTGTCTGGGCCTTCCTCGCCGTTGCTGGTGTCGTCGCCTATTATGTGTACCACATGCCGGGGCTTGCCGAATTGCAGGTGCCCGAGCGCCCCGCCTCGGTGAAGGTGCTGGCGACCGATGGGACGTCGCTTGGCCAGCGTGGCCAGATGCACGGCCATGCTGTCGCGGTGCGCGATCTGCCGCCTTATGTCGTGCAAGCCGTGATCGCTACGGAGGATTCCCGCTTTTACAGTCATTTCGGCATCGATGTGGTCGGGGTGACGCGGGCCATGATGACAAACATTTCCGCGGGCCGTCTGGTCCAGGGCGGATCGACCATTACCCAGCAGCTGGCGAAGAATCTCTTCCTAGAACCGAAGCGCACGCTGGACCGGAAGATACAGGAGGCCATCCTCGCCGTCTGGCTGGAGCAGCGCTTCACCAAGGACGAGATTCTGGAAATGTATTTGAACCGGGTCTATTTCGGCGCGGGTTCTTACGGCATCGAGGCGGCCTCGCAGCGCTATTTCGGCAAATCGGCGCGTGAAGTCATGCTTTCGGAGGCGGCTATTCTCGCAGGTCTGCTGAAAGCACCTTCGCGCTTTGCACCGACGCGGCACCCCGAACGCGCCGAGGCGCGATCCCGTGTCGTCCTGCAGCGCATGGTCGAAGAAGGCTTCATCACCGAAAGCGAAGGCAAACTCGCGCTTGCCCGTCCCGCTGAAGTTGCCAGCCACGGCGCCGGTTCGGTGGATTACGTCGCGGACTGGGTGGCCGACCGTGTTGAGCAGATCCTTGGAAACTTGACCGAGGACGTTTTCGTCGAAACCACCATCGACCTGGTTTTACAGGAGGCGGCGGAAGCTGCGGTCGTTGATGTCATCCGCGAGAAGGGTGGCGAACGGAACGCCTCGCAGGCGGCGCTGCTGGCGATCGATGGCATCGGCGCGGTGCGCGCCATGGTCGGCGGCGTCAGCTATCAGGCAAGCCAGTACAACCGGGCGACCGTTGCAAAGCGGCAGCCGGGTTCTGCCTTCAAGCCGTTTGTTTATCTTGCCGCCCTTGAGCGTGGTTATACGCCCGAGCACATGTTCATGGACGAGCCGGTTGATTTCGATGGCTGGGCGCCGAAGAACTATGACGGCAACTATCATGGTCCGATGCGGCTGGTGGACGCGCTTGCCCGGTCGACCAACACGATTGCCGCGCAATTGGCTGTGCAGACGGGTCCGCAATTCGTCGCAGCGACAGCAAAGCGCCTCGGCATCAAATCCGACCTTCACACGAACGCTTCCATCGCGCTCGGCACGGCGGAGGTGTCGCTGTTTGAGATGACGACGGCCTATGTGCCCTTCGCCAATGGCGGTTATGGTGTCGACACCCATGTGATCAAGCGTATCCGCACCGCCTCCGGCGAGGTGCTTTTTGAGCGTCAGCCGCGTAATTTTGGCGTGGTTGTCTCGCCCGGCCATCTGGGCGCCATGAACCATATGCTGCGTCAGGCTGTTGAAATCGGAACGGGCCGGTACGCGCAGCTTTCGGGTTGGCAGGTTGCGGGTAAGACCGGCACGACGCAGGATTTCAAGGATGGCTGGTTCATCGGCTATACCGCGAATCTGACGGCGGGCGTCTGGGTCGGCAATGACGACAGCGCGCCGATGATAAAGGTGACCGGCGGCAATCTGCCCGTCGAAATCTGGCAGGCCTTCATGAGCGAAGCCCACCAAGGCGTTATGGTGGCCGACCTTCCTGGGAACTACGTTGCGCCGGTGGCCGCTAACCCGGCCGGCAGCGGTCAGGGTGGCTGGCAGGGCCGCAGTTGGTTCGGCGGGCGGGCCGCCAATGAATTCCCAGGCAGTGACGGCGAGCGCCGCCCAAACACGGGCGATGGGGTCGGCGGCTTTTTCCGGCGCATTTTCGGGGGCGGTTAAACCCAAAAAATGATGCGCTGAAGGCTGGCACCGTCCTTTTTAAGCCAGCGTTTGGCTTTCTCCATCTCGGGACAGATGTCCGCCACATGGGCCCAAAAGCGGGGACCGTGGTTCATCTCGCGCAGATGCGCCACCTCGTGCGCCGCCACATAGTCGAGAACGAAAGGCGGCGCCATGATCAGCCGCCATGAGAACGACAGATTTCCGCTTGTCGAGCAGGATCCCCAGCGGCTGCGTGTATCGCGCAGGTTGATCCGGGCGGGCCGCACTGCGAGCAAACCGGCATAGCGGGCAACGGCCTTTTCAAGGTCTTCGCGCGCTTCGCGTTTGAAGAAGCGCTCCACGCGCCGTGCAACGGTGTTTTCATCGCCCTTGATCACCAAGCTTGGCGGAGCGTCATGGCTTCCCGGCTCGGTCCAGGCAATGCCGGGGATGCCCTTTCCCAAGACAATCCGGTGCGGTTCCCCGCGCAAGGGCACGAGCCCGCCGATTTCAACGGAGACGGTCGCCTTTGCATTCGCAAGCTGCGCTTCGATCCAGAGCGTTTTTTCATCAAGAAACGCCTGGGCATCGTCCGGACGCGCGCGTAAGGGAATCGTCAGCCGGATTTCACCGCGCTCCGGGCGCACCCGCAGCACCATCCTTTTCGCGCTCGCATGACGTCGCACCGAGACCTTTCGGGTTTGTCCCGCAATGGTGACGGCACAGGAAAAGCCGGACTTTGCCGGAGAGCGGTGCGTGTTTGAGAAGAACGGGATCAAGTCGGCCGGTACAGGCGAATCATTGTGGAACCTGCGCAAAGGATATCACTTTGGCCGCAAACCCTCGCTCAAAACGAAGGTCCAGTATCATAGATCCCTGGACCAGAGATCACCGTATTGCGGGAAATCGGTGGCAAGCGGAAACGCCCGCGCCTGGAACCGAAGTCAAGCCTCGCTTCCTTCTGTGAGTTTTTTGGCTTGCTGAACCCAGTCGTCGCGCTCGATGCGGCCCTTGAAACTGAGGCGCTCATCGACTTCTGCGATGTCTTCCTCAGACCATTGGGCGATCTGCCAGTAATGAAAAACGCCCAGCGAATTGAGTGTTTGCTCGAGCTTTGGACCGATGCCCGTGATCGCCTTCAAGTCATCGGTGGCGCCATTCGGTGCATCAAGAAACGGACCGTCAATGAGTGACGGTGCCTGAATAGCGTCCGCGACACGCGCCTTGCCGTTGGCTGCGGCAGGGCGGTTGCCGGTTCCAGCCACTGCTGCGGCCAGCCGTCCTGCGGTCTGCGCAATCGAAGCCGTCAGGCTGCCGCCGGCACCGCGGCCGCGCGTATCGCGGGCTTTGCGCACGTCCGGGTCGTTCGAAAGGATGAAATCGGCGATACGCGGCGCGATTTCAGCCCGGAATCTCGAGCCATTGAAGACGCCGTAGTGACCAACTCTGGGTTGCATATAATGGACGCGCTTTTCGTCCGGCAGTTCCGTACACAGTGCGTGCGCCGCCTTGGTCTGACCAATACCGGAAATGTCGTCCTTCTCGCCTTCGACCGTCATCAAGGCTGTCTTTTTAATCTTTGAGGGATCGATCACTGTGCCGCGGTGGACAAACTCGCCCTTCGGCAGGGCGTGCGTGATGAACACCGTCTCCACCGTTTGGAGGTAGAACTCAGCGGTCAGATCCATGACCGCCAAATACTCGTCGTAAAAGTCCCGGTGCTTCTCAGCGGAATCACCGTCGCCTTCGATCAGATGCATGAAAAGGTCGCGGTGCGCGGCCATGTGCCGGTCGAGATTCATCGTCATGAAGCCGGAAAGCTGCAGGAACCCTGGATAGACCTCCCGCATGAAGCCTGGATGGGGAAACGGCACGCGGGTAATCACATTGCGTTTGAACCAATCGAGATCGCGCCCCTCGGCGAGCTTGTTCACCGCGGTCGGGCTCTCGCGCGTATCGATCGGACCGCCCATCAGGGTCATCGAGAGGGGCGCGTAGGGGTCTTTTCGTTCGCCCATCAATGAAACCGCGGCCAGGACCGGCACCGACGGCTGACAAACCGCCATCACATGGGTGTTCCCGCCCATGATGTGCAGCATGTTGATAACGTAGTCGATGTAGTCATCGAGGTCGAAGCTGCCGGCTGCGAGCGGTACCATGCGTGCATCCACCCAGTCGGTGATGTACACGTCATGGTTCGGCAACATGTCCTCCACCGTGCCGCGCAGCAACGTCGCATAGTGGCCAGACATGGGCGCAACGATAAGGAGTTTCGGTTCCTTGCGCAGACCGCCTGTCCGGGTTCCGCCCTTTTCAAAATTGATGAGCCGGCAGAACGGCCGCTGCCACACGACCCGCTCGGTGACGGTAACCCGCTCGCCGCTGACGGTTACTTCATCGATACCGAATTCAGGCTTTCCATAACGCCGCGTCACGCGCTCGAACACTTCGCACCACGCCGCGACGCTCTTTCCGGCCGTCGTATGCGAGGCTGGATTCAGCGGGTTGCGATAGTACAGACGGGTAGCGTCAGCAACGGCCCGGGCCGGGCTGAGTGCAGCATGATTGAATTCATAGAGCCAATAATACGGCATCGTTCTCGCAAAGCCTTCGGTTGGCCGTTAGTGTGCACCGCACAATAAACGAGTTGCATGATCATGCAAACGTTACGGCACCAGGCATGGGGCTGCGAATCAGCCCTTCGTCCAATAATCTTCAACGTTTCATTGAAGCTTCTTTAATCTCATGGAGAAGAACTAGGGCGGAATCGGCAACAAGGAACCTTTCGGCCGCCGATATCTGGATGCCGCTTTGGGCGGTTTTGGATCGCTTTTTGTCCATCTCTTTTGAGAATTCCTCCAAGCTGGCTCCCAAAGCACCGGAAAAGCACTAGGTCTGAGGGCATGAAGGAGCGTCTTGCCCAGTCCAGCGATCATGCTTTCAGGCCGCTGCGGCTTGGAACATTGAACCGCCTGCGGTGGGTTTCACTGAGCGGACAGTTTGTCGCACTGCTTTATGTCGGGCTTGTCCTGGGCTTCCCCGTGCCGGTCTGGCCGTGTGCCGTTCTAGTGCTGTTTTCGGTCTGTCTTACGGTTTTTCTGCAGTTCCGGTATCCTCCGAGCCTTGGCCTTCGCACGGTGCCCGCCATGCTGCTCCTGGCCTATGACGCGCTGCAATTGGCGGCGCTCCTGTTTTTCACGGGCGGTCTGCAGAACCCGTTTGCGCTCATGTTCATTGTTCCCGTCATGACCTCTGCCATCGCACTGCCGCTCGGTTCGACGGTTCTCATGGCAAGCCTCGTTCTCATTCTTTCCGGCGTAATTGCGGTGTTTCATTGGCCTCTGCCCTGGTATCCGGGTGAGACCTTCATTCTGCCCCAGCTTTACAATGTGGCGGTTTGGTTCGGGCTTGCCGTTTGCGTGGTTTACGCGACAATCTGTGCTTGGCGCGTCACACTTGACGAACGCCGTATGCACGACGCCATGGCATCCGCCGATGTGGGTCTTGCCCGCGGTCAGCAGCTTGTCGCGCTTGATGGCATGGCGGCCGCGGCTGCGCATGCGCTTGGCACGCCCTTGTCGACGATTGCAGTTGCGGCACGCGAGCTTGAGCGCCGTTTGCCGGAGGACGACGCCATGGCGCCCGAAATCGAGGTCTTGAAAACGGAGACGGACCGCTGCCGGGAGATACTGTCCCGCATCTCGCTCTTGCGCGCCGGTAAGGATGAAATTTACGAATCGGTTCCGATAAGCCAGTTCCTTGAGGAAATTGTGGAACCGTTCCGGTCCATGGGGCCAATGATCCTGACCCGGTCGGCCGCCGACCGCGACGGTGGCGGCGAGCCGCAAATTCTGCGTTCTCCGGCCATTCGCTATGGGCTCGGCAACCTTATTGAAAACGCTGTTGAATTTGCCGCCTCCACAGTCGATCTGCGCGCAATGTCGACCGTCCGGGAAATTGAAATCCTTGTCGAAGATGACGGTCCCGGCTTCTCAAGCGATGTTTTTGCGCGTCTCGGCCATCCCTATGTGACCGACCGGCGGGGTGCCCGGCCTGTGGGCTCGCGCCAGGACGGACTGGGTCTCGGCGTCTTCATAGCAAAGACGCTTTTGGAGAGAACCGGTGCCCGGATCGCTTTCCAAAACCGCCGGGAACCGGAAAAGGGTGCGGCAATTCATCTCATATGGCCGCGGGAAGCCCTTGAATTCGTTGGGCGCGGCGGAAAACAGAGCAATTTTTCCGGCCATCGTAACCCGCCAGTTGGGCAATGATTTTTCGCGCCCTATATCCTGTGAAAAATAATAATAGAATTACTAGAGGTTGTGAAAAAATTGTAGTTCAATCGCTGAACTATGTCAGCAACACGAGGGTACGGAGAGACCCATGGCTTATGCAGGTGGGGGAGCGGATGTACGCCGCAACCCACAAGAAATCGCTGGGCGGTCGATGGTGATCGTAGACGATGATCGCCCCTTTCTTCAGACGCTATCGCGCGCGATGGAATCGCGTGGCTTGAGCGTTGAAACGGCGCAATCGGTTGAAGAGGGCAAGCGCCTGATCGTCGAGCGAAAGCCGGATTACGCGGTGGTCGACTTGCGGGTTGGGTCTGGTAATGGGCTCGACGTCATCTCGTTCATTTCCGACACCTGTCCAAATGCGCGCTCCATTGTTCTGACGGGATACGGAAATCTTCCGACGGCTGTTTCGGCCATCAAACTCGGGGCATCGGACTACCTCGCGAAACCAGCCGATGCCGATCACGTGATCAAGGCCCTGACCGCGCCCGATGGCGAGAAGGCCGATCCGCCGGAAAACCCGATGTCAGCCGACCGCGTGCGCTGGGAACACATCCAGCGGGTCTATGAACTCTGCGACCGCAATGTTTCTGAGACCGCGCGCCGGTTGAATATGCATCGCCGGACCTTGCAGCGTATCCTTGCGAAACGCGCGCCGCGCTAGGTGCGCGTTCCGGCGAAAGGTGCGTCCAGCGCGGTCTCAAGAGTCATAAGGCGCTTTGCGGCGGTTTGCGCAAACCGCCGTGTGAGCGCGGACCGCCTCGCAGGCGCAAGCCGCCGTTCGTTCGCGTGCCTGACGATCTCTGCCTCGAACCCGTTGCTGAGGATAAGGCCGTGATCTGCAGGAAACAGTGAGCGCGGCACCGTTTCAGGCGCTGCGAAATAGAAGCGATCGCACTGATCGAGATAGTCGTGCCACTTTGCGTCCGCGCGAAAGTCTTCAACGCAGGATTTTACCTCAACGATCCAGAACGTTCCGTCTTCCGCCAGCCCGGCGATATCGGCCCGGCGGCCGGACGGCAGCGTGAATTCTGAAATCGAGCCTACTCCAAAAGTCTCTAAAAGCCGGGAAACACAGCGTCTGACCCGGATAGCCTCAGCCGAAAGATTCCCATCCCGGAACATCTCGGCAAGTCTGGTTTCCGAAAGGTGAGGTACGTTCGACGCTGCGGTCATGATCGCTAGAACATGCCCGATTAAACGTGCCGCATCCAGTCCGGTGACGCCGTTCCATATCGAGCTCCAAAGTTTCCTAACGGCAAGTCCGCCTCCTCCGTCATCCAACCGTTACACGACAGGCGCATAGATCGGGCGAGGGTTGCAAGCCAGGGGGGTGGAGTATGCCGACCGATACGAGCGGGCAGAGCCCCGTAATTGAGGAACCGCGTGTTGACAGCGCACAGGCGCCGGCCAACGCATTCCTTCAATGGCTGGCGGTCGTTGGCCTTATTTATCTTCTCATCTGTGCCGTTGGCATGATCGGTTCGGGCTTCAAGCTCGCAACCGGTGACCGGGCCGAGGAGTTGTTCGCCTTCGCGACGAATCCGTTCCTCGCGCTGATCATCGGGACGATGGCAACGGCGTTGATCCAGTCATCCTCGACCGTGACCTCCATCATTGTCGGCCTTGTCGCAGGGGGCCTGCCCGTTGCGGTCGCCGTCCCGATGGTGATGGGCGCCAATATCGGCACGACGATCACGAACACCATCGTCAGCCTCGGGCACGTCCGCGAGAAATCGGAATTCCGCCGGGCGTTCGCGGCCGCCACCGTGCACGACTTCTTCAATCTTCTCAGCGTTTTGATCTTCCTGCCGCTGGAGATCGCCTTCGGATTCATGGAGAAGATCGGTGGTTATCTGGCCTCACTGATGGTCGGCGGCGACTCCATGTCGATGAAGGGATTCAACGTCGTCAAGGCCGCCACCAAACCGGTCGTCAACGTTGTCAAGGATGTGTCGCACATCCTGCCGCATCCCTTCGACGGCATCTTGATGATTGCCATTGGGATCGCGCTGATCTTCGTCTCGATCCTGTTCGTCGGCAAACTGCTGAAAGGTCTGATGATCGGCCGTGCGAAGCAGATCCTGCATTCCGCGATCGGCCGTGGTCCGGTCTCCGGCGTTCTGTCCGGCACGCTGATGACCATCCTCGTCCAATCATCGTCGACGACGACGAGCTTGATGGTTCCGCTCGCAGGCACGGGCGTCTTCCCGCTGAAGACGATTTATCCCTTCACGCTCGGGGCCAATATCGGCACCTGTATCACCGCGCTTCTCGCAGCAACTGCGGTATCGGGTGAGAACGCCGTATTCGCTCTCCAGATCGCGCTTATACACTTTGTCTACAACACGCTCGGAGTGGTCGTGATTTACGGCGTACCGTTCCTAAGGGTCCTGCCGCTCATGGGGGCTGAATGGTTGGCCGGTCTCGCGTCGGAGAGGAAGATGTACGCACTTCTATACGTGCTCAGCGTCTTCTTTGTCGTTCCGGGGGTTCTCATCTTTTTGACGCAGCTGTTCTAGGTCG
>JAKSCL010000410.1 GCA_022360615.1 Hyphomicrobiales bacterium | reverse complement strand
GTTTGGGCGGCACCCGCGTCTGCGGGAGCCGTACGGACTCATGTCGTCGCCGGACGGTCCAATGGTTAGGCGTTGTGGATAAAAGGCGGGCGCCGCTGCGGCACTACCGTGATTCAACGCAGATGTTTGCCGACAAGAGCACCGCAGGGGCTGCCGAAGGCCTATTGCTACCGGAACTCAGTCCAGCGCTGCCTTTGGCGCGGGCCGTTGATCGGCGCGATCTGCGCGCAGCAACGTCTCGATCTGCGGCCATTCCTTTTCAGTGGCGGCGCGGCCGGCGGCGATCAACTCTTCCGCGCGGTTGAAATCGTAGGGCTTCACATGCCCGATCTTCGGCACGACCGTCACGTCGGCGGGGTGAATCACGGCGCGCGCCTTGGCGAGTTCCTTCATGATCATCCTGAAGGCGACGGTTCCAAGCTCCACAATGCCGCCATTGAAGGGAACACCGGGCTTGATGCCCACGGCGTGTGCCTGGCCTTCGTAGTCCCCGGTCACATCGACAGCGATCACGCGCTCGGCGCCAAGCGCCCGGCACGCCGATATGGGAACGGGGTTCTTCATGCCGCCGTCGATGAGAAGCGCATCGCCTTGCTGGACCGGCGTGAAGATGCCGGGCAGTGAGATCGAAGCGCGTATGCCTTCCGCCACCGGTCCCGAGCGGATCAGCACTTCCCGGTCATGCGTCAAATCTGCGGCGATAACGGCGAAGGGGATGGCGGCATCCTCGAAGCGCACATCGCCAATCTGCTGAACAATCAAATCGACGATCCGGTCGCCGCCAATCAGGCCCGGCTTCCAAAGTTTCAGATCGATATGCTGGATCATGTCCAAAGCATTGATCTGCGAAATCAGTTCTTCCATCTGGCCGAGCTTGCCGAACACATAGGCCGCCCCCACGATGGCGCCGATCGAGGTGCCGGCCACGGCGTCCGGTTGAACGCCACGGTCCTGCAGTGCCTTGATGACGCCGATATGGGCAAAGCCGAGCGCGCCGCCGCCGCCAAGCGCCAGACCGAGCGTTGGCCGCGGTTTCGTCTGTTTCGATGCTTTTATCGTCATGGCTGCCCTGCTGAAGTGTGTGGCCGCGAGTTGCAAACGGTCCGCGTAACGAAAACCGGCGGGGTCATGACGCCCACCAGAAACGCACCAGATGGAAGAACACAGGGGCGGCAAAGACCACGGAGTCAAGGCGGTCCAAGCTCCCGCCATGCCCTTCGATCATCCAGCCCCAATCCTTGACGCCGCGGTCCCGCTTGATCGCCGACATGACCAACCCGCCAAGAAAGCCCATCAGCGCGATCGCCATGGCGAGCGATGCGGCCTGCCAAGGAGCGAACGGGGTGATCCACCATAACCCGGCACCGATCACGGTCGCGCTCAGAACCCCGCCCAGGAACCCCTCGACAGTTTTCGCCGGCGACACCTTGGGCGCTATCCTGCGCCGCCCGGCAAGCTTGCCCCAAACATATTGGAGCACGTCGCTCGACTGGGCGACGATGAAAAGAAAAGCCACAAGCAGGATGTTCCGCCCTTCATAGCCCGGGATGTCGAGCATCAAAAGCGCGGGCACGTGCGACAGGCAGAAAACGCAGATCATCAGGCCCCATTGCACTTCGGCGACACGGCCGAGGAAGCGTCGCACATCGCCGTGCAGCACGGAGATGATCGGCATGATCAGGAAAGCGTAGACCGGTATGAGAACGGAATAGATGCCGTAACGCTCGCTCCAGACCAACGCATATTGCACGGGCAGGACGAAGAAAAAGCCAGCAAGCAGCGCCCAATGGTCGCTTCGGCGGGTGTGGCTGAGGGTGATGAACTCCCGAAGCGCCGCGAGCGACAGGACCGCGAAAAGGACAGTCACGCCGGTGGTGCCGAACAGAAGCGCAAGGCCCGCACAGGCAACCATCGCCCACCAGCCGTTGATCCGGGCGTTCAGATTTGCAATGCCCCCGTCCGCCGGGGCGCCGGCGCTGCGGCTTTCGAGGACCTGCCCGACCACGGTCGCGAACGTCAAGAGCCCCAGCACGCCGCCGAAAAGAAGGAACATTTGAACTTCGGCCGCCATGATACTCACCGCGCGTTCTCCTCTGTCTGTGGAGCGAGATCGAGAAGGGCATCCCGTGCCCGGTAAAGGAAGCTGGCCTTGCTTTCACCGTCGTTCAGCCGAAGCGGTTTTCCGAACGTCACCGTACAAAGCAGAGGGATCGGCAGGATTTCGCCCTTGGGCAAAACGCGGTTCAGATTGGCGATCCAGACGGGGACCAGTTCGACGTAAGGACGCGCTCTTGCCAGATGGTAGATGCCGCTTTTGAACGGAAGGGCCGTGCGGCCGCTCGTGTTGCGCGTGCCTTCGGGAAAAACGATCAGGGATGCGCCAGTGTCGAGCGAGCCGATCAACGCGGACAGCGGATTGTTCCCGCGTGTGACCTCTTTCCGTTCGATCAGCACGGAGCGGAAGACCGCCTTCGCCACGAAGCGCCGTATGGAGCCCTTCGCCCAGTAATCGGCGGCCGCCACAGGCCGGGTCCTGCGTCTTTGCGCTGGTGCCAGCGCGGTCCATAAGAGGATGGAATCGCCATTGCTCGTGTGGTTGGCGTAGTAGATGCGCTGCACGGGTTCGGGGCCGCACCCGGACCAGCGGACCTGCACGCCGGTCACCAAGCGGGAGAACAGCACGATGGCGTGGCGCAGAAGAGCGGCGAGCGCTGCGGCGATAAGAGAGCCGCGCCGCGCCGCGGCCGAATCGGAGATACCGTTCCGGATACGACCTTTTCTCGCGCGGCTGAGGGCGGCGTCCGGCGGCACGGTTGGTTCCGGGCCGTTCATGGCTATACCTTCCGCGCCAGGGAGACGCTGAAGACGCCCCATTCATCGATACGCTGATCGACCTTGACGAAGCCTGCCTCCCGGACAAGCTGATCCAGTTCGGCTTGCGTGCGGCGGCGCATCACCCATGCCCTGCCCTGCCGGTGGCTGGTGAGCGCCCTTGCGATAAATTCGATCTGCGGATGCCAAGGCTGGCCGGTGTAAAGGAGATAGCCGCCCTCTTCGATGGCCTCCCCCAATCCCTTGAGCGATGAGATCACCTGGCCGTTCTCCTCGAAAAGCTCGTAAAGACCGGAGACGATGCCGATCGTTGGGCGCGGTCTGACGGCGGCTATGGCCTCCGGGTCGAAAGCGTCGCCCTTTTCGAACGAGGCGATGCCAAGAAGCTCTTTCTCGCCGATCAGCCGTTGCCCCGCCGCGACATTTCCGGCGTCGAAATCGCGCAAGAGAACCGATTCCGGGCGATGGGGGCTCTTCTCGATGGCTTCGAGCACGTAGCGGCCATGGCCTGCGGCGATGTCGAGAATGCGCAATGGCATGTCCGCTTCCCCCGCCCGCTCCATCGCCGATTGGATCAGTTCCTCCAGATGCACCTTGCGTTGGCGAATGCCTTTCCAGCCAAGCGCGTTCAGATACATCTTGTCGATGGCGCGGCCGACGGGTGTGAAGCCTTGCGGCCTGTTCCGGTAAACGTAGTCGAGGGCCGCGCCGGAATCGAAACCGCTCTCCTGGCCGACGGCAATCCCTTTTGAAAACCAGCCACCGGCCTTCAGTCCGAGCCGTACACTCCGCCAGTAAAGGCCGTTGGCGGAGAACGCCGGCAAAGGCTGCTTCAACCGGTCCGCCTCCTCGCGCGTGAAGCCGCGCCTATCGGCATCGCGCAGGTCCGTCTGTATGGCCGGCGCCGCGAAACGCTCCCTTATGAACCGGCGGACTCTATCGACCGCTCGCTTGCGGTCCTTCTCGCCGAGCGTGTCATGCAGAAAGCCGTCAAAGACATGCCGCTCCTTGACGGCTGCGCCGAGCCTTTCGAAGAACCGCTGTTGCGGATTTTCCCGAACGACCCGGTCGTTGCCCGAGATCAGGAGTTGCGTGGGAAGAGTGATGGCTGCCGCATCCTCAACGACCCTCTTGGACAAATCATGCAGGTCCAAGAGATATCGGGCGGAGATAGGCCGTGCGATCAGCGGATCGCTTTCATAGGAGGCGATCCTCGCACGGTCGCTTGTGAGGTGTTTCGCACGCACATAGCTGTTGACGGCGAAATCCCCATGGACGGCGCAAAGGAGCCTCAGGAGCGGCCTTGCCAAAGGCACATAAAGCTTGACCTCGAACGCCGGAGCAGCCAGCACCATGCCGCGGATCGCGGGGGCATAGTCATGCGCCCAAGCAGCGGCCAGTACCGCCCCCATGCTTTGCCCAATGACCATGACGTCCCGAAGTGCAAAGCCGTGTTCGGCTGAGATATGGCGGGCGAAGCAATCGAGATCGCGCACCGACGCGTGCGCGCTGGGGGTGAATCCGCGTTTTCCGGGGGAGTATCCATGCCCTCTGGCATCCCATGCGAAGCATGAAAAATCCGGAAGGTTGAGTTCATGAACGAGCGGGCCCAGCCGGCGGGAATGTTCATGCCCCCTGTGAAGGAGCACAATAGCGCCCATCGGCTTCGCCGACAGGGCCGGCCAATGGCGGTAAAACAGTTCGGTGCCGTCATGGCTGACGAAAGTGCGTTCCTCAGCTGCTCTCGATTTCATTTTTCTGGTCCTTCCTTCATGGATGGTGGATCGCAGTAAGGTTCTCAAACGCAGTGCCCGGCCTCCCTCACCCCGGCCCGGATGCGGTTGCACGTGGTGATGCAAAGCAACACGGCGAGCACGGGCATCGCCCACATCAACCAAGTGGGCAGCGCCGGGGCAAGACCGGCGGCAAGGCCAAGTGCGCCAAAGACGAGCGCGCGGTCGCTCTTGCCCATGGGTCCGTCATAACGGCGCGAGGCTCCGGCAAGCGGCCCGAGCGAACCGGCAAATTCGCTCAGCCCCGACAGGACAATCACAAGGACGACCCAGAGCGGGTGAAAAGGCGCGAGCAGCGCAAATGGCAGATAAAGGGCGGCGTCCGAAACGACGTCGCAGATCTCGTTCAGATAAGCGCCAAGCGCGCTCTTTTGATTGAAGTCGCGTGCCAGCATGCCGTCGATGGCGTTCAGCGCCATGCATATGAGCAGCCAGGCCGGGATCAACAGGAGGACGGCGCGCTCAGCGCTGTAGGCTGCGACAAGGCCGCCAACGAGGATAGAACCCGCCAAAGCCGTGACCGTGACATGGTTGGCGGTGACCCAGACGCGGTGAAGACAAGCAGTCACCGGGCGCAGCACTTTCTGGAAGCGCGGTTTGAGCTGATAGAGCGTCACGGCAATCACCCCCGGCCGACAAAATTAAACATCGTTCATTTCACGGATATAAGATGATTTTAAACTTCGTTCAATTCCCTGTAGGCCTCTTCGTGTGGATTGGTTAACGGGAAGCTGTTCAGGAGTCTTCGGCCAACGGCCAAGGCCGCCGTTCGTGTCATGGGATGTCAGCGTGGGACGTCCGCCCGCCAGTGGGTGCGAACCGTCTTCCGCTTATCCCCATCGCATGCCACGCTTATCTGCTGGAAAAGAGCGAAAGTACGAACGGCCGACGAGCCGGATTTCCCGCAGCGGACCGCCTCCATTCGAACGGTTCGTCAACGTTTCTTTTCTAGAAACGGTATATGCGGTTCTTGACCCGCCAAACCGCCGCGCCTAGGTTCCCGTTCGCGCTTCGCTGCTTCGCACGCTTGAAGAGCCCTTAGCTCAGCTGGTAGAGCAACTGACTTTTAATCAGTAGGTCCAGGGTTCGAATCCCTGAGGGCTCACCATATTTTCCTTATATTTTTCAATACCTTACGCGCCGTGCGAACGGAACAAAGTGCGAACCCGTGCGACTTTTTGCGACTTCTAAAAGTCGCACGTGCGACTTTTGGTTCATGTTCCGTTTGAAACGCTCGCTCCGTTTGCCCTCAACATGCAGCCGGGCGCGTGGACCTTGCCATGAAGAGCGCTAAGTTCAGACGCATGATTTTCAGACGCCTTGGCCTGCCGACAATCCTTGTCGCGCTCACCCTCTCGCTGGCGCTGGCTTCCGGGCTTGCGGCGCCCGCAAATGCGCAAGACGTTGATGCTTCGACCCAGGCGGCCGTTGAAACGGTCATTTCCGGTCAGATCGCGGCCTTCCGCGCCGATGACGGCGCCCTCGCCTATAGCTTCGCAGCCCCCTCCATCAAACGTATCTTCCCGGACCCAGACCGGTTCATGGCGATGGTGCGGGAGGGTTATCGGCCGGTCTACCGTCCGCGCGATTTCCGCTTCGCCCGCATCGACGCCGTTGGCGGAGAGATCGTCCAGGAGGTCGATATTATCGGTCCCGATGGAAAGGACTGGATCGCCGTCTACAGTCTGAAGCAGCATGAGGACGGCAGCTGGAAGATCACCGGCTGCGTCTTGAAAGAGACGGAAGACCTGGGCGTTTAGGCGAACTCTCCGTGCTGAGGCTCGGCAACGCCAAACCGGCGAGACAAGGGTTAAGCCAAAATACTGCATTCCCCGGCCTTGAGCCGGGGTCCAGAACAGTATGCCACACGGGTTGCTGTGGCTGGGTCCTGGATGAGGGTCCGGGACACAAGCGGGCGCAGGAAACCCGGAGCACGCGGCCACCCTTCGAGACGGTCCTCCGCTCGCCCTCTGGATGAGGGCAATTGCGTTGTTCCTCATCACATCGAGGCATCACCCCGCGCCCATCCCGCCTCAACCTCTGCCATGTGCGCCTCGTAACGGCCTTCGGCAATCGCGTCGCGGGCGCCCGCCATGAGATCCTGATAATAAGCGACATTCGACCAGGTGAGCAGCATCGCTCCCAGCATCTCTTCCGATTTCACAAGGTGGTGCAGATAAGCGCGGCTGTAGTCGCGGCTCGCGGGGCACGCGCTATCAGGGTCGAGCGGCCGCGTATCCTCGGCGTGTTTGGCGTTCCGGAGATTGATCTTGCCGAAACGTGTGAACGCCTGGCCGTGCCGCCCTGCCCGCGTCGGCATCACGCAATCGAACATGTCGATTCCGCGCGCAACGGATTGAAGGAGATCGTCCGGCTTGCCCACACCCATCAGATAGTGGGGCCGGTTTTCCGGCAGATACGGGACCGTCGCCTCAAGCATCGACAGCATCACGTCCTGCGGCTCGCCAACCGCAAGCCCGCCGATCGCATAGCCGTCGAACCCCATCGACACGAGGGCCGATGCCGATTCCGCCCGCAGGTCCGGCTTGTCCCCTCCTTGCACGATCCCGAAAAGCGCCCGCTTTTCCTCTTCCGCAAAGGCCGTTTTCGAACGCTCCGCCCAGCGCAGCGAGAGTTCCATCGCCCGCCGGCACTCATCCTTTGAGGCTGGAAGCGCGATGCACTCGTCAAGCTGCATGATGATGTCGGCATCGAGGAGACGCTGGATTTCGATGGAACGCTCCGGCGTCAGCTCGTGCGTCGCGCCATCGACATGGGATTGGAAGGTGACGCCCGTTTCCGTGATCTTTCTCAGTTTTGCCAGCGACATCACCTGGAAGCCGCCGGAATCGGTGAGGATCGGATGGGGCCAGTTCATCAGCGCGTGCAAGCCGCCGAGCTTGGCGACGCGCTCGGCGCCAGGCCGCAGCATCAAGTGATAGGTGTTGCCCAAGATTACATCGGCGCCGGCCGCCCGGACATCTTCGGGGAACATCGCCTTCACCGTGGCGGCCGTCCCGACCGGCATGAAGGCAGGTGTGCGGATCACGCCGTGCGGGGTGGTGATTTCCCCGGTCCGGGCCGCGCCATCCGCTGCATGAACGGCAAAGGAGAAGCCCCCGCTCATCGCCTCATCCGTCCGCCCGTTCAAGCAGCGAGGCATCGCCATAGGAGTAGAAGCGATAGTCGGCCGCGATCGCATGCGCATAGGCGCGCTTCATCGTCTCAAGCCCCGAAAAAGCCGAAACCAGCATGAAAAGCGTGGAGCGCGGCAGATGGAAATTCGTGAACAGCACGTCGACGCCCTTGAAGCGGTAGCCCGGCGTGATGAAGATATCCGTCTCGCCGTCAAAGGGCTGAAACCGGCCATCGTCATCCGCCGAGGTTTCAAGCAGCCGCATCGCGGTGGTGCCGCCCGCCACGATGCGCCCGCCTCCGGCGCGCACCGCATTCAGCGCATTGGCTGTTTCCATCGTCACGATGCCCCGTTCCGCATGCATTTTGTGGTCCTTCGTGTCCTCCACCTTCACTGGAAGAAACGTGCCTGCGCCCACATGGAGCGTGAGGAAGTGGATGGAAACGCCGGCCTCCTTGATGGCTTGCAGCAGAGGCTCGGTGAAGTGCAGTCCGGCAGTGGGTGCGGCGACCGAACCCTCTTTCTCCGCAAAGACCGTTTGGTAATCGGCCTCGTCCTCGGCATCAATGGCGCGCTTTGAGGCGATGTAAGGCGGAAGCGGCATGACACCGATTTGAGCCAGCGCCGCGTCAATCGTCTCCCCTTCGGCTTCAAAGCAAAGCGTCACCTCGCCCCCCTCGCCCTTTGCGGTGACCTTAGCCGTCAAGCTGCGGTCACCCGCGGCGGGCTTGAAGCGAACCGTGTCCCCGGCCTTGAACCGCTTGGCTGGCCGCACAAAGGCCCGCCAAGTCTCGGGGCTTTCCTGCTTGTGCAGGTTGACCTCGACATGGACGCCCTGCCCGCTGGGCCGCGTCCGGATGCCATCGAGCCGTGCGTGGATCACCTTGGTGTCGTTAAACACAAGCGCGTCGCCCGGCCGCAGAAGCGCGGGCAGGTCGCGGACAGAATGATCGCCCAACGAGGCTGCATCGTCCTGCGTCACATGCAGAAGCCGCGCACTATCGCGCGGCCGGGCCGGCCGCAACGCTATACGCGCCTCCGGCAATTCGAAATCGAAGGCTGAAACGTCCATCGGTCCACGCTGAAGGTGCGCGGTACGGTCACTGCGTATCGGCGGAGACCTTAAGGCTCACAATGCTGTCCGGATCGATGACCGGCTCGCCGCGCTTGATCTGATCGACCGCATCCATGCCATCCGTCACCTCGCCCCAGACCGTGTACTGGCCGTTCAGGAAGCTGGCGTCGTCGAAGCAGATGAAGAACTGGCTATCGCCGGAATTGGGATCGGACGCCCGCGCCATGCCGACCGTGCCGCGCTTGAACGGTGCATCGGTGAATTCCGCGCCGAGCTTCTTGCCAGAGCCGCCCGTGCCCGAGCCATGCGGACAGCCCGTTTGCGCCATGAACCCGTCGATCACCCGGTGAAAGACGATGCCATCGTAAAAGCCGTCGCGTACCAATTCCTTGATCCGCGCCACATGGTTGGGCGCAAGGTCTGGGCGCATCGCAATCGTGACGGTGCCCTTGGAGGTTTCCATCACCAATGTGTTTTCTGGTTCACTCATTTTACTGTCCTTCTTGTTTTGACGTCTTTTTGCCGTTCTCAGCCGTCGGCATCTGCCGCTACTTGCATGCGCACAATGCTGTCAGGGCCGCTGACCATGCCGTTGCGGGCGCGGTCGCCCTTCTTGATCGCGTCGACGAATTCCATGCCTTCGACCACCTCGCCGAAGACGGTGTACTGGCCATCGAGACCGGCGGCCCGGTCGAACATAATGAAGAACTGCGAATTGGCCGAATTCGGGTTCTGGCTGCGGGCCATGCCGACAACGCCGCGCCCGAACGGGGTGGAGGTGAATTCGGCCGGCAGGTCCGGATAGCTCGAGCCGCCCGTGCCGGTGCCGGTCGGGTCGCCGGTTTGCGCCATGAAACCGTCGATCACGCGGTGAAAGACGATGCCGTCGTAGAAGCCCTCGCGGGTCAGCGTCTTGATGCGTTCCACATGCTGGGGGGCAAGATCCGGTTTCAGTTCAATGACGACGCGCCCATCCTTCAGATCGAGATAGAGCGTGTTTTCAGCGTCGCGCGCCTCACCGTGCGGTGCGCTGAATGCCGCAAAAACGGTGGCAAGGAAGGCGAAGAAAAGCGTTCGGGTCATGTTGGCCTCTCATTCCGGTTTGTGTTTTCCGGATGTTCCATAAAAAAGAGTGAATGGGGTCACGGGCGTTTCGGGAACCGCTTTGCCACGCACGCTGGCACAAACCCCGAGATATCGCCGCCCATTGAGGCGATCTGGCGCACGAGGCTGGCGGCAATGTGACGTACCGCGGGGCTCGCCGGCAGGAAAACAATCGAGATGTCCGGGTGCATGGTGCCGTTCATACCGGCCATCTGCATTTCGTAATTGTAGTCGGTCGTGTCGCGCAACCCCCTGATCATAATCGTTGCGCTGTGCGCCCGCATGGCGTCGACGACGAGGCCATCGAAGGTGACCACCTCGATCTCAACGCCGGCCGTATCGACATCCTTCAGGCTTTCCTCGATCAGCGCCACGCGCTCGGCCCCATCGAAAAGTCCGCGCTTCTCGTGATGGACGCCGACCGCGATGATGAGTTTGTCGGCCAGCCTCAGCGCATGGCCGATCACATCCAAATGGCCCAGCGTCATCGGATCGAAAGAACCGGGATAAAGCGCGATATGGCGGTGGCTGGCGGCGGCTGGTGCTGTCATCGCAGCGTGGAATAGCGTTTTGCGCGGGTCCCGGCAAACGGGAAATCACCGAAAACCTGGTGACCGCATTTCCTGAAGCTTTGCTGCACGTCTCTTCCAGCCTGGGTTCAGGGCCGCGGTACCACTCTCCTCTCATGGTCGTGAACGGTCGGCTGCAAAAAATCACTGGCAGTGTCAACACCCAATGCACACTTCAGTAAAAGAGAAGCATGAACCGTGTGCAAAAAGACACATGGGAAGGAGGCTCGAATGAGAAATCTGATTGGCTTTGTCGCGTCGGTCGCGGTTTCTGCATCCATCGCGGCCCTGCTCGTTTTCCCGAACACCGCCGAGAGCCAGATTCCGGGCGCCGAGGCAAATGTCTCCATTATCGGAAAGTCGATTTCACAGGGATTCGCCCGGCCCTATGAATGTGAAGGGCAAGGCTGGCCCTACCAAACGGATGAATGCGCCAACGCGATTGCGCAAATGAACGGCCTCGACCGTCAGATCCGCGTCATCACCGAGCGGGGGATTTAAGCCGCGATCCACATATCGCCGTCCACGCCCGCCCCCCGCGCGGGGGTGGACGTGGAAAGACCGGGCACGTCACAGCTTGAGCCGTTATCCTCGGGCTTGTCCCGAGGACGCAATGCCGGTGCGCGTGCATGTAAGACTGCATTGTCGGCACGAACCGTTCCGATCATGGAACGGTTATTGGACCACCGGAATAAATCCGGTGACGACGGCTGTGCCGGAGCTCTCGCTCGGCCAATCCCCGGCCCCCGATCCGGGGCCGGAATGACGCCGATCTTCAAGTATCGGCGGTCAAACGGGGACATGCGCTTAGCGTTGAGCTTCTTGGCAAAAGCCCTCACGCCGCGCCGGTTTCCCCTTCCCCGTGCTCGTCATTCCCGTTTTCGGCGTCGTCCTCCTCGTCCTCGCTGATGCGCTCGACGGAAACGACCTTCTCGTCCTCGCCGGTTGAGAAGACGATGACCCCTTGCGTGGAGCGCCCGGCAATGCGGATGCCGTCGATCGGCACGCGGATCAATTGCCCGCCATTCGTCACCAGCATGATTTGGTCGCTTTCCTCCACCGGGAAGGAGGCGATGATCTCACCGTTTCGCTCAGACACGGTCATGGCGATGATACCTTTGCCGCCGCGGCCGGAAATCCGGTATTCGTAGGACGAGGTGCGCTTGCCATAACCGTTTTCGGAGATGGTGAGGATGAACTGCTCAGCCGCGCTCATTTCGGCATAGCGTTCCTGGCTGAGTTCACCGCCTACTGCCTCCTCATCGAGTGCGACCTCTTCCGTCTCGCCGCGTATGGCGCGCGAGCGCTTCAGATATTCCGCCCGCTCATCCGGCGTCGCCTCCACATGGCGTAGAATGGCCATGGAGATCACATGGTCGTCATCGGCCAGCGCGATGCCGCGCACGCCCATGGAGTCCCGGCTCTGGAAGACCCGAAGGTCGGAAACGGAAAAGCGGATGCACTGGCCCTTGGCGGTCGTGAGCAGCACGTCGTCATGCTCGGTGCAGGTATCGACGCCCGCGAGCCCCACGCCCTCCTCGAACTTCATGGCGATCTTGCCGTTCTGGCGAATGCCAACGAAATCGGAGAGCTTGTTGCGCCTCACCGAACCCTTCGTGGTGGCGAACATCACGTCGAGCGAGGCCCAGCTTTCCTCGTCTTCGGGCATTGGCATGATCGTGGTGATCTGCTCGCCCTCTTCGAGCGGCAGCAGATTGATGAGCGCCCGCCCGCGCGCCTGCGGCGCCGCGACCGGCAGCCGCCAGACCTTCATCTTGTAGACGATACCGCGCGAGGAGAAGAAGAGAACCGGGGTATGTGTGTTCGCGACAAAGAGCTTGGTGACGAAATCCTCGTCCCGCGTCGCCATGCCCGAACGGCCCTTGCCGCCCCGCCGCTGCGCCCGGTACGTGGCCAGCGGCACGCGCTTGACATAGCCCTTGTGGCTGACCGTGACGACCATATCCTCGCGCTGGATGAGATCCTCATCCTCCATATCCGCATCCGCTTCGAGGATTTCGGTGCGTCGCGGGATGGCGAACGCATCGCGGATTTCGCTGAGTTCGCCCTTGACGATGTCCAGGATGCGGGCGCGCGAGCGCAGGATATCGAGATAGTCGGAGATCTCGGCAGCAAGCTTGTTCAACTCATCGGCGATTTCATCGCGGCCAAGGGCCGTGAGGCGCTGAAGGCGCAGATCGAGGATGGCGCGCGCCTGCTCCTCCGACAGCTTATAGGTCCCGTCTTCGTTGATCGTGTGGTTCGGATCGGCAATCAGCGCGATCAGGGCTTCAACGTCCCGCGCGGGCCAGTTCCGCTCCATGAGGCGCGCCCGCGCCGTTGCCGGGTCCGGCGCGGCGCGGATCAGCGCGATCACCTCGTCGATGTTGGCGACCGCAATCGCGAGCCCAACCAGGATATGCGCCCGGTCGCGCGCTTTCCTCAGAAGGAAACGCGTCCGGCGGCTGACGACCTCCTCGCGGAAGGCAACGAAGGCGCGGATCATGTCAAGGAGCGTCATCTGCTCCGGACGGCCGCCATTCAGCGCCACCATATTGGCGCCGAAGGTCGTCTGCAGCGGCGTGAAGCGGTAAAGCTGGTTCTGGACCACTTCGGCAACCGCGTCGCGCTTCAACTCGATCACGACGCGCATGCCCTGGCGGTCGGATTCATCGCGGATGTCGGAAATCCCCTCGATGCGTTTTTCGCGCACAAGCTCGGCGATCTTCTCGATCATCGAGGCCTTGTTCACCTGATAGGGGATTTCGGTGACGATGAGCGCTTCGCGGTCCTTGCGGATCTCCTCAAGAGCGACCCGTCCGCGCATCACGACCGAACCGCGGCCCGTCATATAGGCCGAACGGATGCCCGCCCGCCCGAGGATACTTGCCCTCGTAGGGAAATCCGGCCCCGGCACATATTCCATCAAACCGGCAATATCGATGCCCGGATCGGCGATATAGGCGAGACAGGCATCGATCACTTCGCCCAGATTGTGCGGGGGGATGTTGGTCGCCATGCCGACGGCGATGCCGCCCGCGCCGTTGACGAGAAGGTTCGGATAGCGTGCCGGAAGAACGCTCGGTTCCTGCTCGCTGTTATCGTAGTTCGCCTGGAAATCGATCGTGTCCTTATCGAGATCGTCCAAAAGCCCGCGGGTGATCTTCTCAAGCCGCACCTCGGTGTAGCGCATGGCGGCCGGCGGATCGCCGTCGACGGAACCGAAATTCCCCTGCCCGTCGATCAGGGGCGCGCTCATGGAAAAAGGCTGCGCCATGCGCACGAGCGCGTCGTAGATCGCGCCTTCGCCATGCGGGTGGTATTTACCGATCACATCGCCGACGACGCGCGCCGATTTTCGGTAGGGCTTGTTCCAGTCATAGCCGTTCTGGTCCATCGAGAAGAGGATGCGCCGGTGCACGGGTTTGAGCCCGTCGCGCACATCGGGAAGCGCCCGGGAGACGATCACGCTCATGGCGTAATCGAGATAGGAACGCTTCATTTCGTCGGTGATGGAGACCGGCTTGATGTCGGTCGGCTCAGAGCCCGAGCCGCCCTCTCCGCCGGGCGGCGTCAGCGGTGTGTCACTCACGTGCGGTGTTGTCCTGTCTATTCCTCGTTCAACCTGTTATAGACGATTCCGCATGTCATGAGAAATCCGCGATTGTCTTTCCGGCTGCATGATTCTTGTAATGAAATGAGCAGCTTAGAACCGATCGGTTAAAGTGCGTTTCATCTTTGGCCAAGCTGGGTGGCGCCGAAATGAGCGAGTTTGTGACATCAGCCTTTTTGACGATGTTCATCATCGTCGATCCAGTCGGTGTGGCGCCGATTTTCCTTTCGCTCACGACAGGCATGACGCCGCGCGAAAAGCATGCCGTCGCCATCAAGGCGACAGCGCTGAGCATTTTGATTCTCGCCTTCTTCGCGCTTGCCGGTCACCGCTTCCTTGACCTGATGGGGATCAGCCTGCCCGCTTTCCGGATTGCCGGCGGTCTTCTTCTGTTTTGGACGGCGGTCGAAATGGTGTTCGAGCAGCGCAACAAGCGCAAGTCCAAAACTGCGGACCGGGCCATGCATGAGGAACACCCCGACGATATCGCGGCTTTTCCGCTTGCCGTCCCGCTCCTTGCCGGCCCCGGCGCCATCACCGCGGTGATGCTCTTGGCTGAGCGGGCCGGCGACTCGCTCATCCGTTTCAGCGCTGTTTTCGGTGTGATGCTCGCGGTTTTCGCCCTCACCCTAGTCACTCTTCTGGCGGCGGTGCGGGTCGACAAGATCATGAGCGCGTCGTTCAGGACGGTGATCACCCGCCTCCTCGGCGTCATCCTCGCCGCCCTTGCCGTTCAATTCGTCGCGGACGGCATCATCGAGATTGCGGCGAAAGGCGCCGGTTCCTGATACCAGTCATGCCTAAGGGATGTTGATGGTGATCGTATTGCCCCCGAGTTCGTGCACATTGTCATGCGCGCGGATCGTCACCTGAGTCACGCCATCGGGGATTCTCACGCCCGAGAGGCTGCGGGTGAAAGGCTGCTCATCAACATGCGGGTGGGCGAGCACGCGGCTCGCGATCACAGTCCCGTCCGGGGCGACAATATCCCAACGGTCGGCATAGTGTTCCCAACCGGTGTCCATGTGGCGCACGGTGACATTGAAACGGTATGTGCCGTCGCTTGAGCGGTGCGCGTCGACGGCGATCACATCCGCTTCTCCGGCCAAGGCCGTGTGTACGCCGATGGCCATAAGAGCTAAAAGCGCCGCTGCACACTTGGCAACATCCCGCCTAGTCATTGATGCCGCTCCCCGCTGCTTGCCGAACACTGCCTCTAAGCAAAACGTCCGATCAAAACGGAATGTCGTCGTCGATATCCTGGCCGACGGAGCGCGAGCCGCCGCCCGACAGCGGGCCGGACTGGCCGAAATCGCCGCCGCTACGTCCTTGCCCGCTTGAATAGTCGGAAATCCCCTCACCCATGCCGCCGCCCTGGCCGCGCGTGTCCAGCATGGTGAGTTGCGAGTTGAAGTTCTGGAGAACGACTTCGGTGGAATAGCGCTCCTGGCCGGACTGGTCCTCCCATTTCCGGGTCTGGAGCTGGCCTTCCACATAGATTTTCGAGCCCTTGCGCAGATATTGTTCGGCGATCCGGCACAGGCCTTCATTGAAGATGACAACCGTATGCCATTCGGTTTTCTCGCGCCGCTCGCCGGAGTTCCGGTCGCGCCAAGTCTCCGTGGTCGCAAGCCTTAAGTTCGCGATGGGGCGGCCATCCTGAGTGCGGCGGATCTCCGGATCACGTCCGAGATTACCGATCAAAATCACCTTATTCACACTGCCGGCCATGATCCGCGTCCCTTCTCATTCTGCGTGCTGGGATAAGCTGAGCTGTCTTGCGCTGGGCGTCGCTGCGGGCATGCCCGTGAGTCAGCGGCCTCACACTGCCGAAGGAGCAGCGGGTGCGCAATCCTCGCGCCGCCCTCTACAATTTTTCAAGGAATTATCCACAATGCGGCCGCAAAGATCAAGAAATGTTCTTGAAATGTTCGCATCATGCGGCCTATGCACAACGGCACAATGATTGGGCTTTAAAGTGACTGCCGCCCGCGCTAGCTAAGAAATGCCTTTTGGCATCGCCGCCTCGAACGCCGGGGCTGGTGATGGACACAATTCTGACTTGTGTCCTGAAGGAGAGACCATGGCGGACACAGAGCCACCGGATTTGGCCCCCGATCTTGCAAAACTGTCGATCAGAGGCGCGCGCGAGCACAACCTCAAGAACGTCGATCTCGATCTGCCGCGCGGCAAGATCATCGTCATGACCGGGCTTTCGGGATCCGGCAAGTCGTCGCTTGCCTTCGATACGATCTACGCCGAGGGGCAGCGCCGCTATGTGGAATCGCTGTCGGCCTATGCCCGCCAGTTTCTCGAGATGATGCAAAAGCCCGATGTCGACCAGATCGACGGACTCTCGCCGGCGATTTCGATTGAGCAGAAGACCACCTCGCGCAATCCGCGTTCGACCGTCGGCACGGTGACGGAGATTCACGATTACATGCGCCTTCTCTGGGCGCGGGTCGGTGTGCCTTATTCGCCCGCGACGGGTCTGCCGATCGAAAGCCAGACGGTCAGCCAGATGGTCGATCGCGTCATGGCGCTTGGTGAAGGCGCCCGGCTTTCTCTGCTTGCCCCCATGGTGCGGGGCCGGAAGGGGGAATACCGCAAGGAATTCGCCGAACTGATGAAACGCGGCTTTCAGCGCGTGAAGGTCGACGGCGCGTTTCATGAAATCGCCGACGCCCCCGCCCTCGACAAGAAGCTGAAACACGATATCGATGTGGTGGTCGACCGGATTGTCGTGCGCGATGACATGGCAACCCGTCTTGCCGACAGTTTCGAGACTGCGTTGAGGCTCGCCGACGGTATCGCGGTTGCCGAACTCGCCGACGAAAAAGACGAAAACGGCGATCCGCGCCGCCTGATCTTCTCGGAGAAATTCGCCTGCCCGGTTTCGGGCTTCACCATTCCGGAAATCGAGCCGCGGCTTTTTTCCTTCAACAATCCTTTCGGCGCCTGCCCGGCCTGCGATGGACTGGGCACGGAACTGCGCTTCGAGCCCGACCTGGTCGTGCCGGACAAGAGCTTGAGCCTTAGGCGCGGCGCGATTGTCCCTTGGGCGCGCACCGGCAACACCTCGCCCTATTACACCCAGACGCTCGAAGCGCTTTCCCAGCACTACAAGCAATCGATGAACACCGCCTGGGACGAATTGCCCGAGGAGTTCCGCGACGTCGTCCTTTTCGGTTCGGGTGAGACGGCGATTGCGTTCACCTATGACGACGGCATGCGCAGCTACAAGGCGAAGAAGCCGTTCGAGGGTGTCATCACCAATATCGAACGGCGCTGGCGCGAAACGGATTCGAACTGGGTGCGGGAGGAGCTGTCGCGCTATCAGTCGGACTATGCGTGCAAGGCGTGCAGCGGGTTCCGGCTGAAGCCCGAAGCGCTCGCCGTCAAGATCGATGGCCGCCATATCGGCGAAGTCAGCGAATTGTCGATCCGGGATGCAGCGGTCTGGTTTGAGGCATTGCCGGAGAAGCTCACTGAAAAACAGTCGGAAATCGCCACCCGGATTCTCAAGGAAATCCGGGAACGTCTGAAATTCTTGAACGATGTGGGACTTGAGTATCTCTCGCTGTCGCGGGCTTCTGGAACGCTGTCGGGCGGCGAGTCGCAGCGCATCCGCCTCGCCTCGCAGATCGGTTCGGGTCTCACAGGCGTTCTTTACGTGCTCGACGAGCCCTCCATCGGCCTTCACCAGCGCGATAATGAGCGCCTGATCGCGACGCTGAAACATTTGCGCGATCTCGGCAACACCGTCATCGTCGTCGAACACGATGAGGACGCCATCCTGCATGCCGATTACGTCGTCGATATCGGGCCGGGCGCCGGTATTCACGGAGGGGAGGTCGTCGCTTCCGGCACGCCGGAAGAGGTGATGCGCGCGCCGGAAAGCCTGACCGGCCAGTATCTTACGGGAATGCTGCAGATTCCGGTGCCCGAGACCGACCGGGCGTTGCGCACCGACCGGATGATCCGAGTCATCGGCGCGCGCGCCAACAATTTGAAGAACGTGACCGCTGAAATCCCGATCGGCTCATTCACTTGCGTCACGGGCGTATCGGGCGGTGGAAAATCCACGCTTGTCATTGACACGCTGCACAAGGCCGTCGCCCGGCGTTTGAATGGCGCGCGCGAACATCCGGGCGAGCACGACCGCATAGAGGGGCTGGAGTTCCTCGATAAGGTCATCGAAATCGACCAATCTCCCATCGGCCGCACGCCGCGCTCGAACCCGGCCACCTATACGGGCGCGTTTACGCCCATCCGCGACTGGTTCGCCGGTCTGCCCGAAGCAAAGGCGCGCGGCTATCAGCCGGGCCGCTTCTCCTTCAACGTCAAGGGCGGACGCTGCGAGGCTTGCCAGGGCGACGGCGTCATCAAGATCGAGATGCACTTTCTTCCGGACGTCTACGTCACATGCGATGTCTGCAAGGGCAAACGCTACAACCGCGAGACGCTTGAAATCCTGTTCAAGGACAAGTCGATCGCCGACGTGCTCGATATGACGGTCGAGGAAGGCGCCGAATTCTTTGCCGCCGTCCCAGCCGTGCGCGATAAAATGGAAACGCTTCAACGTGTCGGCCTTGGCTACATTCATATCGGTCAGCAGGCGACCACCCTTTCGGGCGGCGAAGCGCAACGGATCAAGCTTGCTAAAGAGCTTTCGAAGCGGGCCACGGGCCGCACCCTCTATATCCTCGACGAGCCCACGACCGGCCTCCACTTCCACGATGTGGCAAAACTCCTTGATGTGCTGCACGAACTGGTTGATCAGGGGAACACCGTCGTTGTCATCGAGCACAACCTTGAGGTCGTGAAAACGGCGGACTGGATCATCGATCTGGGTCCGGAAGGCGGCGATAAGGGCGGTGAGATTGTAGCGTCCGGTCCCGTCGACGAGGTGCTGCGCGAGCCGCGCAGCCACACCGGATCTTTCCTTCGCGAACTCGTCGAACGCCGCTCTGCATTTCACAGCCGGGCGGCGGAGTAAGCAAATTCAGTAGTTCATTAAGGCTTTACTTAAAAGGTCTAGATCAATTGTCGGGCCCGTGAACAAATTGCCGCATCTTTATGCTTTGACGGTGCTTGCTGAGTAGCTTTTCCGGCGTTAGCGTGCGGGCCATGTATGCAAGACCTATCCACGTTGTGGGGGGTGGATTGGCTGGCAGTGAAGCCGCTTGGCAGATCGCGCAATCTGGAACCCCTGTCATTCTACATGAGATGCGGCCGCACCGGCCGACGGACGCCCACAAAACCGATGGGCTCGCCGAACTCGTATGCTCGAACTCTTTCCGTTCCGACGATGCAGAATTGAATGCTGTCGGCCTTCTGCATGAAGAGATGCGGCGGGCCGGTTCCTTGATCATGCAGGCGGCCGACCGGAACCAGGTTCCCGCTGGCGGTGCGCTCGCCGTTGACCGGCACGGTTTCTCCCACATGGTCACCCGCATGCTGGCCGACCATCCGCTCGTGCTCATCAAGCGTGAGGAGATCGACGGTCTTCCGCCGAAGGAGTGGGGCCGTACGATCATCGCAACGGGGCCGCTGACAGCGCCCGGCCTTTCAGCCGCCATTGCCGATGCAACGGGCGAGGAACATCTCGCCTTTTTCGATGCGATCGCCCCGATTGTTTACAAGGATTCCATCGATTTGAGCGTGGCGTGGTTCCAATCCCGCTACGACAAGACCGGCCCTGGCGGAACAGGGGCGGACTACATCAACTGCCCGCTCGACAAGGACCAATACCACGCCTTCATCGACGCCCTGCTCGCCGCCGAGACCGGCGCGTTTAAGGAGTGGGAAAAGTCGACGCCCTATTTCGACGGTTGCCTGCCGGTTGAGGAGATGGCCAAACGCGGCGTCGAGACGCTGCGCCATGGGCCGATGAAGCCCGTGGGGCTCACCAATCCGCGCCATCCGGAGAAAAAGCCTTATGCGGTTGTGCAGCTTCGCCAAGACAATGCGCTCGGCACGCTATACAACATTGTCGGCTTCCAGACGAAGCTCCGCTATGGCGCTCAGGCCGAGGTGTTCCGCCTTATTCC
The DNA here is from genome assembly GCA_022360615.1 of Hyphomicrobiales bacterium. Taxonomy (GTDB): domain Bacteria; phylum Pseudomonadota; class Alphaproteobacteria; order Rhizobiales; family JAKSCL01; genus JAKSCL01. The sequence continues at coordinate 8,522 of JAKSCL010000410.1, read as the reverse complement.
GGGGCTTCAGCACGCGAATTTCGCCCGTCTTGGCGGCGTTCACCGCAACACCTTCATCAACAGCCCGGCCGTGCTTGACCAGAGCCTGCGCTTGCGTGCTGTGCCGCATCTCCGCTTTGCCGGCCAAATCACCGGCGTTGAGGGTTATGTGGAAAGCGCCGCCATCGGTCTCCTTGCCGGCCGTTTCGCGACCGCCGACAACAGCGGTGCGCAGGTTTCCCTGCCGCCCGGAACAACGGCGATGGGCGCGCTTTTGAACCACATCACCGGCGGCCATCTGCTCGAAGTGACGGGCGGGCACCGGTCGTTCCAACCCATGAACATCAATTTCGGACTGTTTCCCTCCGTTGACGCGCCCACAAGCGAAAACGGTAAAAGACTGCGCGGGAAAGAGAAAGCCGTTGCGAAAAAGCGCGCAATGACAGGGCGTGCGCTTGCGGCGTTCTCCGAATGGCTCGATGAACCGCAGCTCGAAGCCGCTGAGTAAACGCCGTTCCTTTTCCCAGTTGAGACCGCCTGTTTCCGGCGCCATCGCTCCAACCCGGCGCGGTTGCCCTTCAGCGTGTCATGCCCGCCGCGGTGACAAGCGGGCTTGAGCCATAGTTTCGCCAGCATCAGAATGGAGCAAAGCGAAACGAAACCGATGGCGGCGCGGCGCATGCCGTGGCGTATGGAGAGTCACGCTTGAAAAAGCGGCAAACATGCATGATCCACCTGACGCGAACAGGGGTTTTGGCTTTTGCGGCTCTCACCGCATCGGCGGCGTCCAGCGGCGTTTACGCGGAGCCGGTGGCGGCGGACCCGCCCACACTCTCCCTCCCAATCGACTGCACGCCGGGGACCGATTGCGTGATCCAGCAATATGTGGACCACGGCAGCGGCCCGGATGCGCAGGATTACCGGTGCGGCAGCCAGAGCTACAATAACCACACGGGAACCGATATCCGCCTCCCGGATTTCACGGCGATGGGGCGCGGTATCGATGTCCTCGCCGCAGCACCGGGCCTCGTCGCCGCTGTCCGCGATGGCATGCCCGACGCTTTCAGGGAGGATATGCCGGAATCAGCGCTTGAGGGACGCGGGTGCGGCAATGGCGTGCTGTTGGATCATGGCGCTGGCTGGCAGACGCAATACTGCCATTTGAAGCAGGGTAGTATCAGCGTCGGTCAAGGCGACAGGCTCGATACGGGCGCAAAAATTGGCTTGGTCGGTCTGTCTGGCAACACCGATTTTGTCCATTTGGAATTTGTCCTTCGCCATAAAGGTCAGGTCATCGACCCGTTCACCGGATCGGCGCCCGATGGCGTCTGCGGGATCGAAACGGCGTCCCTTTGGGCGCCGGCGGCACGGAACCAGCTCGCTTACCGCGACACACTGATCCTGAATATCGGCCTTGCCGACGGTCCGGTTACCGGCGACGATGTGGAACGCGGAAGCTATGCCGCGTTCGAGCCCACCTCGGACTCACCGGCTTTGGTGCTCTATGGCCGGATGATAAACGCCCAGACCGCTGATGCCTTGCATCTTACCCTTAAAGGGCCGGACGGCTTGGAAGTGGACCGGACCGCAGATGCTGCGCCGAACCCGCAAGCCCAGCGCTTCGCATTCGCAGGCAAACGTCGGCCTGCAGGGGGATGGCCTGCAGGCGCCTATCAGGGCTCGGTCCGTGTGATCCGAAACGGCGATACCGTCGACGCGAAGGTTTTGTCTTTCACCATAAGATAGCCTCCCAAAGGCGGAGAGCGCCCAGTTGCGATGGCCGGCGGCGGTTTTAGCTTCTCCTGGAGGCCCGCCAAAGCGTCCATTGCCGACGCCACTGCGGGATTTCGACCGGTTCCTCGAAAGGATTGGGCCGCAATTTTTCCATCAGCCGCAAATAGCGCTCGGTCAGCGACAGAAGAAGAAAAGGCGGCCGGGCCGACTGCGGCAGCTTGGTCGCCTTGAAGGCCTCCAGATGCTCGCGTGCAAGCGAACGGAGCTCAGCAAGGACTTCAGCCAAGGGCGCGGTCATGTTCCCTGAAAAGATGTCGTTCGGATCGGCGTGATGTTTCTTGATGATATCGCCGGGGATGAAAAGCTGATGGCGGGCCGCATGTTGCGGTAACGCTTTTAGAAGCATCGTGATCGCATAGGCGACGCCGCCATGCCCCGCCGCTTCCGTGATGGCGCGGGCTTCATGCGTATCGAGGATCCAGCCGGAGAGCTGGAACAGGGCGGAGGCCGTGTCACCCGCATAACCCTCCAGGTCGTTCAGCGTCGGCATCGGATCGTTGTAAAGGTCGAAAACCCGCGCATCGAACATGCGCGTCAGGGCGCTGACCGGGAGATCATAAGTCTCGATCGCCTTGCCGAGTTCCATCGCGACGGGATGGGCCGCGGCATCGCCAGGGGCCGTGTTGGTCAGAAAATCGCGCCACCACTGCAACCGGATTTCACCCGGAAGCGGTTCAGAAACGGTTTCGCGTATCCGGGCGATTTCTATGTTGAAGGCATAAAGGGCGAAAAGGTGCGGACGCGCGGCTGCCGGAGCGAACAATGTCGTCAAAAAGCGATCACGGTCGCTTTGGTAGACAAGATCCATACAGTGATCGAAACTCTTGGGCATAGGCGTGGGAATACGACTAAACCTCGTCCAGGAAAAGCAGGAACCGTTTTCCGTCCGGAGAGGTGACGGCTCAAAGGCTGGACGGCGCCCGTCTTCGATATTCAGGAAACGGCAAGGAGCCCGGCCGCGACGCTGCGTCCCTCCAGGAGAAGGACATTATAGGTCCGGGCCGCCGCACCTGTGTCCATCGCTTCGATGCGGATCTTGTGATCGAGAAAAGCAAGCCGGATACCGGCACTGATGGGCTTCAACCGCTCGCCCATGCCGAACAGGAAAAGCTCGGGTTTTGGCCCAGCCTTGAAAACCGGGGCGAAGGCCGCTGGCGAGATGTCGTCGAGAGAGGTGACATCCCATGCAATGATCCCGTCCGGAAGACAGATAATCGAGCCGCGATGCGACATCTCGGCAAAACGAAAGCCGCCATTCCCATAGGCGTCGATCGGCGCAGTACCGGGAAAACGCGCAGACTTCATTTCCATGGCCAAAAGCCCTTTGGGGACACCCTGCCTGCGGCCCTATTCGCTACTCGCCAGGTGCAGGCGCCCCTTCCGCCTTGACGGGCGCGGACGACCGCTTCAATCCAAACATCATCAGCACCGGCGCAGCAATGAAGATCGAGGAGTAGGTGCCGATCAGAACGCCCCACATCATGGCGAATATGAAGCTGCGGATGACCTCGCCACCGAAGATAGCCAGCGAACCGAGCGCCAGAAGCGTGGTCACCGAGGTCATGATGGTCCGCGAGAGCGTCTTGTTCACCGCCAGATCGAGCAGTTCGGACAGCGGCATCTTCTTGTATTTCCGCAGCTTTTCGCGAATACGGTCGTAGACGACCACGGTGTCGTTGAGCGAATAGCCGACAATCGTCAAGATCGCCGCAATGGACGCCAAATTAAACTCAAGCCGGGTAATGGCGAACAGGCCGATGGTGAGTATCACGTCGTGTACAAGGGCGATAATGGCACCGACCGCGAACTGCCACTCAAAGCGGATCCAGATATAGAAAAGCACCGCAAGAATGGCGGTCACAACGGCAATTGCCCCTGCCCGCGTCAATTCTCCCGAAACGCGCGGGCCGACCACCTCGACCCGTCTGTATTCGACCTCTGTGCCGAGCACGGCCTGCACTTGTGAGACAACCGCCTGCTGCGCCTCCTCGCCTCCCGGTTGGCGCTCGATCCGGATGAGAACATCGGTATCCTCGCCGAACTCCTGGATCTGCACGTCGCCCAGATTGAGCGTGCCGACCGTCGAGCGGATGCCGCCGATATCGGCGGGTCCGTCCGTCGTGCGGATTTCGATCAGCGTGCCGCCGCGGAAATCGATACCAGTGTTGAGGCCGAGCGAGAAAAACAGACCCAGCGAAACGATCGCGAGAATGATTGAGACCGGATAGCTAATCCGCCGCATTCCCATAAAGGGGATGTTGGTCTCGGCTGGGATAAAGCGCAAAAGCAAAGGGCGTCCTCCGGGGTCAGATCGGCACGGTCGATGGCCGGCGGGTGCGAACCCAGATGGCAACGATAAGGCGCGTGAGGGTAAAGGCGGTGAAAATCGTCGTCCCGATCCCGATGGCAAGCGTAATTGCAAAACCCCGGATGGGACCGGAACCCAGGAAGAAGAGGATCGCGGCCGCGATAAAGGTGGTGATGTTGGCGTCGAGGATGGTGCTAAGCGCGCGTGAAAAACCCGCATCGAGCGAGGCAATCGCCGATTTGCCCGAACGTATCTCTTCCCGTATTCGCTCGAAAATCAGGACATTCGCGTCGACGGCCATACCGACCGTCAAGACGATCCCGGCGATGCCTGGAAGCGTCAGCGTTGCCTGAAGCGCAGACAATATCCCGAACAGGAGCGCGATGTTGGCCCCAAGCGCAAGCGCGGAGATGACGCCGAACAATCCGTAAGACAGGATCATGTAGATCAAGACGGCAACGAGCGCGATGATCCCGGCCTGCGTACCGGCGCTGACGGAGTCGGCGCCGAGGCTCGGTCCGACCGTGCGTTCTTCTAAAATGGTGAGCGGTGCCGGGAGCGCGCCCGCCCGCAGGAGGATGGCGAGGTCGTTTGCCTCCTCGACTGTGAAATTCCCCGATATCTGGCCCGAACCGCCTAAAATGGGTTCGCGGATCACCGGTGCGCTGATGATCTGATCGTCAAGGACGATGGCAAAAGGCCGGCCCACATTCTGTTGCGTCGCCGTGCCGAAACGCCGTGCACCGGTCGCATCGAAACGGAAGGTCACGACAGGCTCATTCGTGCGCGGATCGAAGCCCGGCTGGGCATCGGTAAGGTTTTCGCCGGAGACGAGCGCCCGCCTTTCGATCAGATAGGGAATGGGCGGATCGTCAATGGAAAACAAGGCGCGTGCGCCTTGCGGCGGGCGCGTCTCGATGGCCTGCTGGGCAGGCATCGAGAGATCGACCATGTGGAAGCTGAGCTTCGCCGTCTGGCCGATGAGGTCTTTCAGGCGCTGCGGGTCCTGAAGTCCCGGCACCTGCACGATGATCCGCTCCGCACCTTCGCGCTGAATGGTCGGTTCCGTTGTGCCCAGTTCGTCGATTCGCCGCCGGACGATCTCGATCGATTGCTCCACAGCCGAAACAATGCGCTGATCGATGCCATCCTCCGTCAGCGTGAAGACGAAGCGGCCGCCATCGGCCGCTTCCATGGACACGTCGCGGACGGTTCCGCCAGTCAAGAGCGAGGTCGCGTTGAGATCGGAGAGTTCGCGAAACCGCGTTTCCGCCTCCGACACGCGGTCGCTTTCGCGGATTTGCACATGCACTTCGCGGTCGCCTGAGGTTCGCAAGCCCGTGAAGCCGATCCGGCCTTCCCGCAATATGTCGCGCACATCGTCGCGCAGCGATTCGAGGCGCTCGGCGACGACGGCATCCGTATCGACCTGAAGAAGAAGATGCGAACCGCCCTGGAGATCGAGACCCAGCACGATCTGGTTCGCCGGAAACCAGCCTGGCATACGATCCAGGGTCTCCCGGTTCATGAAATTCGGGAGGATAAGGGCGATCCCGATCAGACAGATGCCGAAAACGAGAGCGGTCTTCCAGCGGGAGAAATGAAGCATTGGTGCTCTGTATCTAACCTTGCGGTGTTGCGGTCACATGTAAGCGGCCAAAGAGGATTTTCATCCCCTGGCCCTTTCACTTCTCCTCGGCGGTGAGCCTAAGCGGCCTTAATTGGCGTCATCGCCCACCGGCTCGCCGCGGGCGCGCACGTCGGAGATCATCGCACGGACGACGCGGACGCGCACGCCTTCGGCGATCTCCACCTGCACTTCCCGGTCATCGATGAGCTTCGACACCTTCCCCACGAGGCCGCCGCCCGTCACCACCGTATCGCCCCGCCGGACGCTGGAAACCATCTCCTGGTGTTCCTTCACCCGTCTTTGCTGCGGCCGGATGATCAGAAAATAGATGATCACAAAGATCAGGATGAAAGGCAGAAGCTGAAGCAGAAAATCGCCGCCCCCGCCGCCTGCGCCTTGCGCGTAAGCTGGTGAAATGAACATGAACACTCCGGTGGTAAATTGGCCGGCCCGGCAATCCGAATAAACGGCCTTCAGTGGCTTCTTTTTTGACTCGCACGGATCATAAGGACAAGCGGGCGCATTTCAAGCAAAGCGATGCAAGAGATCGACCGCATGACTGTCTTGATGCTGCGGCAACTTGAACCGAAGGAGCCTCTGGATTAGCGTCCGCCATCTTGATTTCGGCTTTTGCGCAAGAGGATGCATGCCGTGTTGAAGCAGAAAGGCGACGGATTTCGCCATGAGATGCGCGATCTCCTGGGCCGCATCGCAGAGGCGCTTGAATGTGCGGCGCCTCCTCCCCCGCCCGTTCCCGACTTCGACGCGGCTCAGGCGTTTGTCTGGCATCCGTCGCCCGGCTCCTTCCAGCCGGTCGAGCGCGTCAATCGCGTCGCACTCGATCTCCTGCGCGGGATCAACCGGGCCCGCGATACGCTACTCGAAAACACAAGACGCTTTGCACGTGGCTTGCCCGCGAACAATGCGCTTCTTTGGGGCGCGCGCGGCATGGGCAAAAGCTCACTGGTCAAGGCGGTCCATGCAGGTGTTGCGAAAGAAAGCTGTCAAGCTAGTGCACCTCCCCTGAAGCTGATCGAGATTCATCGCGAGGATATCGGCACCTTGCCGATGATGATGGCGCATCTACGCGGGGCGGATGCCCGTTTCATCGTCTTTTGTGACGATCTCTCGTTCGACCATGACGACACAAGCTACAAATCGCTCAAAGCCGCGCTTGAGGGCGGTATCGAGGGGCGGCCGAAAAACGTCATCTTTTATGCAACGTCGAACCGGCGGCATCTCCTGCCCCGCGATATGATGGAGAACGAACGGTCGACCGCGATCAACCCGGCTGAGGCCGTCGAGGAAAAGGTCTCGCTATCCGACCGTTTCGGCCTTTGGCTGGGCTTTCACGGCAGCGACCAGGAAAACTTCTTTGCCATGGTCGAGGGCTATATCGACCATTATGGGCTGGCCGATGCGATCACCGATGCCGGACTCGACTGGCGGGCTCTGGCGCATGAATGGACGATGACCCGCGGCAGCCGTTCGGGCCGCGTCGCATGGCAGTTCATCCAAGACCTTGCCGGCCGGATCGGAAAGCCTCTCGAAGAGAAATAGAAAAAGAAAGGCCGGTAAAACCGGCCTTTCGAGGTGGCTAGGGCATTTCAGTGCCTTTGCGGCTTAAATCTCCGGAAGATGGACGAGCGGATCGATCGGGCGCGATCCTTGCCGGATTTCAAAGTGAAGCTGCGGGCTCGTCACCGCGCCTGTCTGTCCCGCGCGCGCAATGACTTGGCCTTTGGTGATCCGGTCGCCACGGCTCACAAGGATTTCCGAGTTGTGCGCGTAGGCGGTGACATAATCGTTCTCGTGCCGGATCAGGATCAGATTGCCGTAGCCGCGCAGTTCGCTTCCCGCGTAGGCCACGGTACCGTCGCTTGCCGCGCGTACTTCCGCGCCCTGCGGCACGGCGAGATTGATGCCGTCATTGTGCTCGCCATTCGGCTTGCGCCCAAATGTTGCGATCACCCGGCCGCGGGCCGGCCATTGGAATTGCGGCGCGCCTGAGGTCTGCGGACTTGGCGCGGCGGGCTTGCTCTCCGGTGCCGGCGCTGTTGCCGGCGGCACATAAGCCGTCGGGCCAGGCGCGGGCCGGACGGGCGCAGCGGCCTGCACCGGCGCTGCTGGAAGGCTTGCGGTGACCGTGGGACGCGGAGCTTGAACCGGTGCAGCGACAGCGGTTCCAGGTGCTGGAATGACAAGCCGCTGGCCAACCTTAATCGTTTCAACCGATGGCAGGCCATTCGCCGCAGCGATATCTGCCGGTTTCACGCCGAAACGGCGACCGAGGGAAAAAAGCGTATCGCCCGGCGCAACGACGTGCGCCGTTGCGCTCGTGCGGCTCGATGCGGGCGCGCTAACGGGAGAAGGCGCAACCGCAGTCGCTGGACCGCTCGCGGGTACGCTGGCGGTTGCCGTATTGCCGGCGCCGCTTGAAAACCGGGGTAGAGTTAAAGTCTGGCCGATTCTGATTTGCGACGGGTTCGTGATGCCATTGGTCCGCAGCAAAGCGTCAAGAGGCACGCCATAGCGGCGGGCGATGCCGTAAGCCGTGTCGCCCTGCTGCACCGTGATTTGTGCGCCGCTCGCGCTGTTCCACTGACCGAAACCGGTCGAGACCACGGGATTGCCGGAATTCGCGCCACCCGCCGGCGCTTGCACCACCTGTGGGCTTTGCAGCGGCTGCGAGGAGACGGAGCCGGTATAAATGGGTGCGGACGCAACCGGAGCAGCAGCCAGATTGGTTGCGCCGACATTGGCCGGCGGCGTGATCTGGTTTCCGTTCGCGTTAAGCTGCGATGTCGCAAG
>JAKSCL010000173.1 GCA_022360615.1 Hyphomicrobiales bacterium | reverse complement strand
ATGCTCTCACCGGAAAACCGCTTGGTCCCGGCCTTCGCTGGGACAGGCTTTTCCGGAGCATGCGGGACGCCGAACTGGTTCGTCACCGGGCACCAGCCGAGAATGGAGAAGGTCATCGTTCGGTGTCGCCTTTCTTTTTGCGCATGCTCTCACCGGAAAACCGCTTGGTCCCGGCCTTCGCTGGGACAGGCTTTTCCGGAGCATGCGGGACGCCGAACTGGTTCGTCACCGGGCACCAGCCGAGAACGGAGAAGGTCATGCCGTGCCCGTCTTTTGGGGGAATGTGATGATTTCGATGCGATGCCCGTCCAGATCCCTGAAGAAGGCGGCATAGACTTCGCCAAGCGCATATTCGCGTGAGCCAGGAGCCCCGTCATCCACGCCTCCGAGGGACAGTGCGGCTGTATGCGCGCCATTGACCGTCGCTGCATCTCGGGCCCTCAGGCAGATATGGGTGCCGTCGCCGGAAAGCGAAGCATCACCTTCGCGCAAATTAAGCCAAAACTCCGCGTGCTTCTTGCCGAAACCGATGGTGCGCGGGCGCTCAACCAAGCGCACATACCCGATCGCCCCGAGCACGCGATCGTAAAACGCCGCACTGCGCTCAAGGTCGCGGACCCCGATCGACACGTGATCGATCATGCCGCGATATCGGCCTGCTGATCGAAGAAGGAAGCACCTTTCGGGATGTCGGGCAGTTCCATATCAAGGTCGATACAGCGCACCCGGCCCGTGCGCTCGCCACGCACCAGCGCACCCATGTATTTCGACGGCATCGGGTTGGGGCTAAGCGGTACCGCGTCCTCCGACGTGAAACAGCAGATGAAAAGCGTGCGCGGGCGATTCGAGGTGTTCGCTCTCGAACCGTGCAACACGCGGGTATGCATCAGGCAGACGGAGCCCGCCTTCTGGCGCACAAGCACGCTGCCGCGCTGACATACCGCCTCGGTCTTGGCGTCGACCGCGCCGGTGAACTTGCCGCTACCATCCCTGAGTGAAAAAATCGGACCTTTGTGGCTGCCCGGCAAAACCTGCAGCGCTCCGTTTGCCTCATCCACATCCTCAAGGGCCAAAAGCGCGGTGATGAGATCGTCGTTCGAATGGGGCTCGAACGGGAAATCCTGATGGAACATGACGGGCGTCACCGACTCCGACGCCTTCGAGTTGATCTTCGCGTGATGGAAAACGAGGTTCGGACCGATGAGTTCGGCAACGGCATCGGTCATGACGCTAGCGGAGGCGGCACTCCAAAAGGGCTCGGAGACATCGACGGGCGCATTCACGCGCCTGAGCGCCGGGTGGTCCGGGGTATGACTCGGGTCGAGGTCGAAGCGCGGCCTCCCGTCAACCGTCTCGCCATAGCTTTCGGCGTGCGTCCGGCTTTCCTCCGTCCAGGAGGCGAAATCACGGCGCATGCCTTGAAGCTGTTCCGGTGCCACGGCGTCATCGACCACCAGAAAGCCGTCCCGCCAAAAGGCATGGCTTTGTTCCTTGCTCAGCATCTGACGTCTCTCCCGAAGTTTTCGCTCATTGCGCGGCAATGGATTGTTCTTTGTTGTCCTGACCCAAAGCGTGGGCGAGATAACGGATGAAATCATGGATTTCGCGCTCAAGCCAGCTCAACGGCCCGGGCCGGGAGAGTGGCGCGCGGGCGCCTGCATAAATGCCCTCAACGACGAACTTGTCTTCCGCGTTCACCTGATCGAAAAAGCCGATGGTCTCGGCAATGAAGCCTTCCGGGTCGTCGAGCCCGGCAAGAACTTCCGGCGCGAGCGCGGCGCCAAAGCGCACCCTCACCTCGCCCGTGCCCTTGGGGCTCAAGGTCAGGTACCAGAGGTGGTCAGGCGCGAGCACCCACATATGCGCCGGAAACACGGTCGGCATCACCGAGGTGTTGCGCCATTCTCCATCAAGCGCCGTGTTGTCCTTATGGGCAATGCCATAGGTGGCGCCGGGCTCCTTCTTGAAGGTTTGATAGGTAAAAGCGGGGTCCACGCCCGGCGGAAAGGTCATGCCCGCAAACGGCATCCATTGACCGACGGTCGCCCGGTGCGCCACGGGCAGGTGGTAGCCCTCCATGAAATTCTCGGTCAGAAGCTTCCAATTCGTGTTCCAGACATGATCCTGGCGGACCACTTCCACATAATCCGCCTGGCGATAGCGGCCCGTGACGTCGGACAGGGTCCGAAGGCGTTCCGCGACCGGGGCGATGTCGGGGTTCATCGAGACATAAAGCCAGCCCTCCCAAACCTCCGTACGCAGTTCCGGCAAGCGGTAATCGGCTTTGTCGAAGCCTTCCGTGCGGGTCATCTCCGGCGCGCCGATAAGCCGCCCGTCAATGTCATACGTCCAGGCGTGATAGGGACAGACGATGCGTTTGCATTGCCCCTCGCCTTGCAGGAGAACCATCATGCGGTGCAGGCAGACATTGGCGAAGGCCTTGACAGAGCCATCGCGCTGCCGGACGGCGGCAACAGGCTGGTCGCCAATCTGTGTGGTAATATAGCTGCCCGGTTCCTTGAGCGCATCGGCGCGGCCAACGCAAATCCATTCGCGCATGAAGATGCGTTCCAGTTCAAGTACCAGCAGCTCTTGTGAGCGGTAGACGCCCGGCGGCATGGCCTGGGCGCGGGCGCCCGGCAAATCCGCGATCCGGTTGATTTCCGCAATCAGGTCTGTCGTTTCCGCTTGCATGGCCCGCGCTTCGCTGTCCCTGCCGCCCTATCCGCCGTCGGGTATGACGGCCGTCGCATCCACTTCGACGAGCCATTCAGGCCGGGCGAGCCCGTCGATGACCAATCCCGTCGAAACCGGAAACACGCCTTTCAGCCAGTGGCCGATGGTGCGGTAGACCGGTTCGCGGTGCCGGGAATCGGTGATGTAGACGACGATTTTGGTGATGTGGGAGAGTTCGGAGCCCGCTTCCGTCAAAAGCGTCTCGATATTGCGCATGGCCTGATCCGCCTGGGCGGCCGCATCGCCAATGCCGACGCTTTCTCCCGTTTCCAAATCCTGCCCCACCTGCCCGCGCAGGAATACGGTCGTCCCCCGCGCCACAACGATCTGGCAAAGATCATTGTCGAGCTTCTGCTCGGGATAGGTGTCGCGCGTATTGAACTTTCTAAGGCGGGTGTGGGTCATGGCGCTGCTTCACTCCGCCGCATCCTTGAACGCGCAGCCGTACCATTGGTCAATGGCGGGGTCCTGGCGCCTTTCCTTCACACCCTTCATCACCGTGCCGGAAAGACCGGCTGCGTCTTTGACGAAGCTCAACGGTGCGTCCCAGTCGAAATTGCGGTAGACGGCGGCAAGGTGCGCGAAGGGCGGCGACTGCGCAAACAGCTGGAAAGTCAGGCGGTGCCCCGCATAATCCGAGTTGAGGAGATCGCGGGCAAAGGCCAGAAGCTTACGGCGGTCCTCGGCCACCCAGTCTTCGTTGACGGTGTAGAATTTCTCAAGCCATGGCTTGGTTTCAGGCGCTTCGAAGGCCGCCACATTGGGCGTGATACAAATCTGACCGCCGCAAAGCTCGCGCGCAATGTGCATCATGGTGGGGAGGTTCGTCATGGCGTGGACGCGGCCCGTCATCAAAAGCGACTGGTTCGGCATCAAGAGGCCTGCTGGCGAGCGCTCGCCGAGCGTGACGGCTGCCGTCAGATGCGCATTGATCCCCTCGCGCCAGGTGGCCAGGGTTGCGAGCTTTTCCTGAACGGCAGGTTGCTTGTCGAGGCCGGTCTGGCGGACATTGAAGAGCGCCGCGCCGATCATCATATCGGCCTGTTTCAGCGTGCGCTGCACGAAGGCAAAGGCCGAATAGCGGTGAAGCGTTGCCCGGATAAAGGCCGCAGCCTTGGTGTGCCGGTAGAACAGCACGTTTTCCCACGGGATCAGCACGTCGTCGAAAATGACGAGCGCGTCGACCTCGTCGAATTTGTTGGCGAGCGGATAGTCGCGGTGATCCGCACGCGGGCACCTGCCGCCCGCGCCCGCGAACCCGGCGCGGCAGATGAATTTCAGGTTCGGCGAGCCCAGATCGCAGATGAACCCGACAGCATAATCGGAGAGCGCGTCATTGCCCCAATTGGCGATGGTCGGCTTGGTGAAGGCCTGGTTCGCGTATGCGGCTGCCGTTTCGTACTTCGCCCCGCGCACGACGATCCCTTGATCCGTCTCCTTCACCACATGAAGGAGCATGTCGGGGTCCTGCTCCTGCGGGGCCTTGGAGCGGTCGCCCTTCGGATCGGTGTTTGCCGAGACGTGGAACGGATCGCCCTTCAGCACCTTGTGGATGTGGTTCTCGATGTTTTTGGAGAACTGCGGATCGACCTCGTTCAGCACATCCTGGCCGTCATAAAGCGACCACATCTCACCGACCGTCTCATCGCCGACACGGGTCGCGATGCCGCCGATTTCTTCAAGCACGGTGTCCGTTGCGCGGCGTTTGGCCCACCAGTCGTCCTGGGTGAACGGCAGCGCGGTGCCAACAGCGTTGACCTCACCCGCCTGCGCGACCGTCATCACATCCCGGAAGTCCGGCTCAT
>JAKSCL010000189.1 GCA_022360615.1 Hyphomicrobiales bacterium | reverse complement strand
CCCGGCTGGAAGATGAAATGATCCGAACATCCACCTTCACTATTTTCTCGCCACCCACGCGCGCAAACGTCTGGTCGACCAGGACTCGTAAGATCTTGCCCTGTGTTTCGCGCGGCATGTCGGCGATCTCGTCGAGATAAAGGGTGCCGCCATGGGCTTCTTCAAGCGCACCGACGCGCGGTGGCGTCGACGGGCCGCAATCGACACCGAAAAGTTCGGCTTCCATCCGGTCCGGTGTGATCGCAGCGGCATTCACGATAACGAAGGGACGTTCGGCACGGTCCGACATCCTGTGGATCGTGCGCGCCGTAACTTCTTTGCCAGCCCCTGAAGCGCCGGTAATAAGAACACGGCTGTTTGTGCGGGCGACACGCTCAACAGCCTGGCGCAGTTGATTCATGGCGCTTGAAACGCCCACAAACTCGGTGACATCGCCGGTCCGCTGCTTAAGCTCCATATTCTCGCGGCGCAGGCGTGAGGCTTCGAGCGCCCGGTTCGCCACCACAACGAGGCGGTCGGCATTGAACGGTTTCTCGATATAGTCGTAGGCGCCGCGCTTGATCGCCGAGACGGCGGTTTCAATCGTGCCGTGCCCGCTAATCATGACGACCGGCAAGCCCTCATAGTTCGCGCGGATGAGATCGAGAATCTCAAGTCCGTCAAGCGCGCTCCCCTGGAGCCAGATATCCAGGAAAATCAGCGACGGCCGGCGTTCGTCCAGAACCCGGACGACCTCATCGCTGTCCTTTGCCGTACGCACTGTAAAGCCTTCATCCTCAAGAATGCCGGCCACCAGGTCACGGATGTCGCGTTCATCGTCAACGACCAAGATGTCAGGAGACATGGTCTTCGGTTTCCCTTTCCTTGGCGGTCCCGTCTTCGGCTGAAGCTGGTCCCGCTCCCGCCTCCCCTTCGGTCTTCTCCGGAGTCTCCTCGGATGCGCTCTTTCGCGCCGGCTCCTCCGGATAAGGCGGCATGATCAGACGCACCAAGGCCCCCGTTCCACCTTGCGCAACGGCCGGGGCATCGTGCAGCTGAACAGCGCCGCCATGTTCCTCAACAATCTTTTTGACGATCGCAAGGCCAAGGCCGGTTCCTTTTTCACGACTCGTGACATAGGGCTCAAGCAGCTTTGCCCGATCCTCCGCCGGCAGACCGATCCCGTTGTCGACAATGTCTACACGAAGCCTTTTTCCGGCCTGCTTTATGGTGACGTCGATATGGCCCGGCTCGCTTTCCTCGGGATGCGAAGCCTTGCGTGTCTCAATCGCCTCTGCCGCATTTTTGATCAGATTTGTGAGCGCCTGTGTCATCAATCGGCGGTCGCAGCGGGCCCAAACCGACTTTGCCGGTTCTTTAAGGTCGATCGTGACTTCGGGATGGCTCACCCGCATCAGGAATACCGACTCCCGCGCGAGTTCGACCAGATCGCTTTTCTCGAAGACCGGCTTGGGCATGCGCGCAAAGGATGAGAACTCATCGACCATGCGGCCGATATCGCCAACCTGACGGATGATGGTCTCGGTGCACTGGTCGAAAACCTCACGGTCGTCGGTCAGGTTGCGTCCATATTTACGGCGCAGGCGCTCCGCCGAAAGCTGAATAGGCGTCAGCGGGTTCTTGATTTCATGGGCAATACGCCTCGCCACGTCGGCCCAAGCGGCGCTCCTTTGCGCCGTGACAAGCTCCGTCACATCATCGAGCGTGACCACGTAATTGCGGTAGGGCGCACTTGATTGTTCAGTCGTTACCCGCACCGTGAGGTTTCGCGATTTCCCGTCGCGGTCGATGATGACTTCGCCCTGCACGAGACGACCTCCAGCAATGCGCGCGCGCTCCATCAAAGGGGCCGCCTCGGGGATTTGTTCGGCAAAGGGCATGCCCATGATCGAGGGCTGGCTGATACCGAGAATCGTCAGCGCAGACCTATTGACAAGCGTGATGTTGCCTTTCTCATCGACGCCGACCACGCCGACGGTAACGCCCGACAGCACGGCCTCCGTGAAGCGGCGGCGGCTGTCCACCATTTTATTGGCTTGCAGCAGCTCATCCCGCTGTGTCTCAAGCTGCCCGGTCATATTGTTGAAGGTGCTTGTCAAATGAGCGAGATCGCCTTCTGACGGCGAGACCGGCAGTTTGACGCTGAGATCGCCCGACGAAACGCGGTCGGCCGCCCCGATGAGCCGCCTGATGGGAGCGACCAGGCGGTTGGTGAAGCCGATACCGAGCCAAATGGCCGACAGCAATATGATGAGCGAAAGTCCCAGAAATATGAGCGCAAAGGTCAACTGGACGCCGAAACGGCGCACCTCGAGGCTCCGATACTCCGCCACACCATCCTCCGCCTCCTGAAGATAGCGGACGACACGGGGATCGACGGGACGTATCACGTATAGATAAGCATCGTCGAATTCGCTCAGTTTCACGAGGGCGTAAACGACCGCGGCAGTTCCCGTGCCCGCCGATCCGAAGACCACCGAGTCGCCATCGTTCGCCTGCGTAATCAGATCCTCGCCAGGACGGATATAGCGGATGGGACGCGGTGTCCGGGCCGTGAGGATCACCGAGCGGTTGGCGCGTATGATGTAAGCGCCCGGCAAGCCGCGCACGACGGCCAGTGTGCTAAAGAACTCCAGGAACCGTTCGCGGTCCTGCTCGAATAGCGGCTGTCCACGGTTCAAGTCGCTCGCCATGAGCAACAGATCGTCGCGAATGCCGCGATTGTGCTCCGTTATGTAGGCACGGGCCACTGTGAGAGAGTCTTCGATGATCGACCGTGTGCGCTGCTCGAACCAGCGGTCGAGCCCACGGTCGAGCGTCAGGCTTGCTATCGCCGTCAGAAGCAGCGCCGGCACGGCGGCAATGACGCAGAACAAGCCGATAATGCGCACATGAAGCCGTGCGGCGGCTCGTTTCTTCTGCCGGGCGACCAGCAGCTTGACGGATTCGAGCGCAATGAGAAGGACAAGCCCTCCCACAATCGCCAAATTGATCAGAAGCGTGATGGTGACGACGTTCTCTGTCGGATCGACAGGCGTCAGCCCGGTAAGGATGAGATAGCTTGCAGAACCGACGGCAAGCGCCAGCACGACGGCAACCGTGCCCGCATAACGCAACCACGAGCGGCCTGGCTCGTCGTCTGGCAGCGCGGTATCGCCCGCGTCGCTAAGGCCGTTTTGCAACGTGTCGGTCAAAACACCAGTCCCCTCCGCGGGGCATTCAGCCACGATTCCGGTCAATGGCCCGCACGGTGGATTAGGTTCCAACAATTATGTCGGAAAAAGGATCGCACTGGGCCGCTTTGCCCAAAGAGCACATTGTTGCGGAAATGTTACATGAACCGTATGCGCGAGCAAGAACCACAACGTCGCGGGTCGAAGTATCAAATAGTGCCCCGGACCACGGGGATTTCCAGGTCTCTTATCTTCTTTCGGAGCGTGTTGCGGTTCACGCCGAGCACTTCGGCAGCGCGGATCTGATTGCCCCGCGTTGCCGTAAGTGTGGCGGCAATGAGGGGGTATTCGACTTCACGCAGGATCCGGTGATAAAGGCCCGGCGGCGGCAATCCCTTGTCGAATGAGCAAAAATAGCTGCTCAGATAGCGCTCGACCGCCGCCGAAAGCGTTTCTTGTCCCGAACCGGACTGGGCAACCGGATCGGCCTCCGGCTCTTGGAGTTCCGCTTCGACCGCCGCCGCTGAAATGCTGTCGTCGGGGCACAAAACGGCAAGCCGCCGGATGAGGTTCTCCAACTCACGCACATTGCCCGGCCAACGGAAACGGCGAAGCCGATCGAACGCCTCGGGCGACATCTGTTTCAAGGGCAGGCCATCGGTCTCGGCCAGTTTAAAGAAGTGATGGACAAGATCGGGGATATCCTCGACCCGCTCGCGCAATGGCGGCAGGCGGATCGGCACCACGTTCAAGCGGTAATAAAGGTCTTCGCGGAAAAGCCCCTGATTAATGAGCTGGCGCAGATCGCGGTTGGTGGCCGCCACGATGCGCACATCGGTGCGGATCGGCGTGCGACCGCCGATTGTTGTATATTCACCTTCCTGAAGAACGCGCAAAAGCCGGGTTTGCGCATCCATCGGCATGTCGCCGATCTCATCGAGAAAAAGCGTGCCGCCCTCGGCCTGCTCGAACCGGCCCGTCGAGCGGATATGGGCCCCGGTGAACGCCCCTTTCTCATGGCCGAAAAGCTCGGCCTCAATCAGTTCGCGCGGAATGGCGGCCATGTTGATGGCGACGAAGGGGCCGTTGCTGCGCTTTCCGAAATCGTGGAGCGCACGGGCGATCAGCTCCTTTCCCGTGCCGGATTCACCCGAAACCAAGACGGTCAGGTCTGTCTGCATGAGCCGCGCCATGACGCGGTAGATTTCCTGCATGGCTTGCGACCGGCCGCTCAGGGGCATGCTTTCGTCTGTCTCGGAGACAGGCGGACTCCAACTCTGCTCGGCACCCGACAAGGCGCGTCCAACGACAGCCGTGAGTTCGTTCAGATCAAAGGGTTTCGGCAAATACTCGTAAGCCCCGCGCTCCGAGGCCTTGATCGCCGTCATGAATGTGTTTTGAGCGCTCATGACCAAAACAGGCATGTCTGGCCGCATTTTCTTCATCCGCGGCAAAACGTCGAAAATATTCTCGTCGGG
>JAKSCL010000156.1 GCA_022360615.1 Hyphomicrobiales bacterium | reverse complement strand
CGGCTGCTTCTTCGACCGCAATCCCGACGGCAGCTTGCACCAGAAAGCCTTCGCCGGGCAGAGCTTCGACCGCACGGTACACAAGGGCGACCTCACCGGCATCGAGATCGTGGGCCGACTGGCCGAGCAGGTCTGGGCCCGCGACGTCAAGCGCCTGGAGGAGCACCGCGCCCTGGCGCTCATCCCGGCGCGGGGCGAGGACGCCCTGGCCGGCGTTCTGCTGGTGGACATGCGCAGCGGCGAATTGCAATTCATCCAGGCGCGCGCGGTGCTGCTGGCGACCGGCGGCGGGCCGACCATGTACCGCTACCACACCCCCTCCGGCGACAAGGCGTGCGACGGCCTCGCCATGGCGCTGCGGGCCGGCCTTGCCTTGCGCGACATGGAAATGGTGCAGTTCCACCCGACGGGCCTTTTGGCGGGCGATCATACAAGGATGACCGGCACGGTACTGGAAGAAGGCCTGCGCGGCGCGGGCGGACAGCTCCTGAATGGCGCCGGTCACCGTTTCCTGTTCGACTATGACGAAAAGGGCGAGCGCGCCACGCGCGATGTGGTCAGCCGCGCCATCTATGACGAGATGCGCAAGAGCAACGCCTCGGAGAATGGCGGCGTCTTCATCTCGATGAGCCATCTCGGCCCGGAGAATGTGCGCAAGAAGTTCAAGGGCATGGTCAAGCGTTGCGCCGATTGCGGCTTCGATCTGGCCGCTGGAAAGGTCGAGGTGGTGCCGACCGCGCATTACTTCATGGGCGGCGTCGTCGTCGACACCGAGACCCGGACCGCGCTCGAAGGCCTTTATGTCGCTGGCGAGGATGCGGGCGGCGCGCACGGTTCGAACCGTCTCGGCGGCAACGGCGTTGCCAACTCCACCGTTTATGGCGGCGTGGCCGGCGACACGATGGGAGCCGATATCCGGCGGATGGGCGTGCTGCGCGACCCGGACGAGGACGTGTTGAGTGCGGAAATCGAGCGGGCCATGCACCCGCTCTCCCGCAATCCCGGCCTGGTCCAGCCGCTGCGGCGGAAGCTCCAGGAGGTCATGTGGGAGGATGTCGGCGTGATCCGCACGCAAACCGGCATGGAGCGCGGACTGAAACGCATCGCCGAGATTTCCGCGGAGTTGATGGAGACTGGCGTTGCATCCGATACGCTCGCCTACAATCTCACATGGCATGATTGGCTGAACATGCGCTCGCTTTGCGACGTCTCCGAAATCATCGCGCACGCCGGTATCGCGCGCGAGAACTCGCGCGGCGCGCATTACCGCCAGGACCATCCCGAAGCCGGCGATCTGGATGCGTCCTATTTCACCGTGGCCCGCAACAAGGGGGGCGCCGTTGAAATGACGCGTGAGCCGGTCGAATTCACCATTGTCAAACCGGGCGAAACGATCCTGCCTGATAACGAAACCAAAACACAGGTGGCAGCGGAATGATCCCTATCGACCTTATCGAGAAGACCGCCGAAAGGCTGATGGAAAAGGCGGCCATTGAGATTCCCGAGGACTATCTCGAAGGCGTCAAGGCCGCGGCCAACACCGAGGATGGCG
>JAKSCL010000077.1 GCA_022360615.1 Hyphomicrobiales bacterium | reverse complement strand
TGCCATTTGCCGGTTCGACGTGTCAGAAGGCCCACTCGCCGTCAGCGTGCCAGAACCCGACACCTATTGGTCGCTCGCCTTTTATGACGACGACCGCACCAATTTTTTTGCGATCAATGACCGGTCGGCAGGCAACAGCGCATCGGGCGTTTTTGTTATGCTCCCCGAACAGGTTCCCGGGTTCTGGGCCCTTCTGCCGGCAGGCTCCGCGCCGCCGCTCGTGATCGAAGCGACACAATCAGGGGGAGTCGCCGTTCTGCGAATTCTCGTCGACCATCCGACAAAACGGGAAACCTACCGGGGATTTGCCAACGAGTTCTCTTGCTCACCGTCTTCCTTTTGAAGCGCGCGGAAGGCATTTGAACCCGACTTTCGCTGAACAGTAGCGCGCGCGCGAGGCAGAAGCGCGGCTGCCACACGGCCGCGCTCGGCTTTAAGCTCCACCAAAGCTTCATCAGATTCTGCGATCCATGGCTCGGGCGCAGCGACAGCCAAATGGCGGACGGCGTAGGCATAATCCGCCTCGCGTGCTTCAAGGGCACGGAATACGGCTTCGATAAACGCCCGGTTCTCCTCCATCCTTTGCTTCGCATTGGCCTTTTCTTGCGGATTGAGCGAGCCATTCTTCCCTAGGACTGCGGCGCGAAGATCATCGGCATCAAGGACACGTTCCGCCGGACGCCGGAAGCGCCGGAGCGCATCCCTGTCCTTGCGCATATCGCTGATGAGCCGCTTGTGACGCGCCGCGCTTGACTGGCTCTTGTCCTGTAGAAGCCGCGCGTAGTAACCGCCGGGCTCCCGGTCGAGCGGCAAAGAGGCCGGTGCAATGCGATGGATCGACGTTCGCTCCGTAAACACCGCGGCAATGTCCGGCGCATAGAGCAGATTATAGCCGACATCGCGCATACGCCTCTCGGCGTCAGTGAACGGTACTTGCGCAATGAAAACCGCGGCATCGCCGTTCTTTTCCGCGAGTGCTGAAGGGAAATTGTTGAAGAAGAGCGGTTTGGCAGGGCGGCCAAAATCACCTTGCGCGCAAGCCGATAAAGGAAGCGCCAGAAGGACAAGGATGGGCCCCAGCTGTTTCAAAGTCAGCCTTCACGCGGCCTTGCGGCATCCCATGAGGAGGGCTGGCATTCCGTTTCCTCGCTGCTTCGCTCAATACGAACGCCTGGGAAAATGATGACTTGCGCATGATGCTTGCCTGTTCCGCAAGCGTTCGCGGCCTCCTCTGGAAGCTCTCCGTTGCTCGGTTCAGTTGACATACGCACACGATAAATCTCTGAGAATTCCAGGACGGTTCCCATGAGTCTTCTCCGTCGGATAGTGCCGCCGCGCCTAATCCTTCCCGCCACCCCAAAGCCGCTATGGGGGGAGCAGCAACCTGAATAAGGGGTTTTATGGTTAACACTTCCTGAATGGGCGTATGACGCGAACACTAGCCCGGCAGCTGAGCATGTATCCGTTAAAGGATTGCCGGATGGCGGAGATAAGACAGTTCTGTGGAGAATTTGCGCTTGTCCCAAAGCGACGCGAAAACGTGGATAAAGGTGTCAGATGGTCTCAACCGCACCCTCCAAGAAATTGCGCTCGTCCTTGTCTTCGACTTCGATAATCCATGCGTCAGGGTCGGATTCGGCGATATCGGCGAGGTACTTATCGGCGCGCGCCTCCGCCACCGGATCAGGACCAAGCGCCAACATCCAAACCCGTTCAGCCGCCTCGCCGGTGAAATCGGGAACAGGCGCGTAAACAAAGGCGCTACCGGCCAGATTGCTGACTTTCACATAGATCGCGCCACCCATGTCGGTCCCGCGCCGCACAACAACGGCGTGCGCCAATGCGTTCTCGCAACGGCGCCGATACGCCGCAACCCAAAGGGCCGACTTGATTCGCATGAAGTGACGGTCTTTTCGCATTGAGGAATCGCCCGACAAGTATAGGCGGATGCATCAACGCAAGACCAGCCGTTCGCCGGTGACCCGTTCAAGTTCCTGGATGAGGGCCATTGAGACGAGTCCGGTCTCAGGAAGGCCGCGGTCCACCTCAAACTCTTTGATGGCGTTCTCGGTCTCCGCGCCGTAGATTCCGTCAATCGCACCCGGGCCATAGCCGATTTTTGCGAGCGCTTCCTGGATTACGCGGACAATCGGTTCGCCAGTTTCGGGTTCTTCATTTTCCGTTTCGGATGCATCCGCGTCACGCGGCTGAAGCGACCGTTCGAGCGTCTCCTCCAGTTCGGCGCGGGCCATGGAAGGTGTATAGGACACTGACTGCGGCGATAGCCGTTCCTGTTGGGCGTCCCATTCCCGCAGTTGAGCGAGCAGTTGGGCGTTTGTAAGCCCGGCGGTGGCTTTACCCGACTTAACCTCGAAAGCGGCGATGGCGGCATTTGTCAGCGGACCGGGCAAGCCGTCGACCGGGCCTTTGTAAAAGCCCATGCGTGTCATTTCGATTTGCAATTCGGTCAGTATAGCGGCCGCCGATGTATCGGGTTCAGGGACGTCGGAGCGGACCGGCGGAAGGGGAACGGGACTGTTTGCAACGGCCCGGCGCTTGCTGCCGCTTCGAACGGGACTGTCGAGGAAGGAGACCGATTTCGCCAGCGGCGCGGGATGGCTCTGTTCCTGAAGGAAGAGCGCATTTGCAAGAACATAGGAAACGGCCAACGCGCACAATAAGAAGAACGCATGCGTTGCCGGCGCTGCCCTTACATGGTGCGAAATAAAGCCAATCATGGTGCGTCCCAATGCCCAGTCATCGCCGCACTGATCATGCGCTGAGCGCCAGAGGTGGTTCTGCTCCCGCTTTTCCCGAGGAAGCCATTTCGCAATTCACCGGGAGAAACAGGCTCACTTTCGTGCCTTCCCCAAACGCGCTTTCAATCATCATCCTTCCGCCATGCAGCTCAACAAGACCGCGCACAACAGAGAGGCCGAGGCCCGTTCCCTCGTGTTCGCGGCTATAGGTGCTGTCGACCTGGAAAAACGGCTGGCCAAGCAGCGGCAGATCGCATTCCGCAATGCCGATCCCTTTGTCTTCGACGGAAATCACGACCGTTTTGCCTTTCAGCGTGCAATTGACCATCACCTTGCCGCCGTCAGGACTGAATTTGATGGCATTTGAAAGGAGATTGAGAAGCATTTGTTTGCAGGCACGTTTGTCGGCGACAAGTTCCGGCAGGGTGCCATCGATGCGTGTTCTGAGACCTACGCCACTGCGCCTGGCGATGGGTTCCACGATGGCGCAGCATGTCTCGACCAGGCACTCAACGGAGAACGGCTCGGCAAAAAGCGCGAATCGGCCCGTCTCGATTTTCGACATGTCGAGGATATCATGGACCACCTGCAGGAGATGGGTGCCGCTCTCATGGATAAGGCGCGCATATTCAAGATTGCGTTCAGAACCAAGCTTGCCGAAAACCTGCTGTTCAAGCACCTCGGAAAAACCGATGACGGCGTTCAAAGGCGTGCGTAGTTCGTGGCTCATATTGGCGAGGAAGCGGGTCTTCGCCTCACTTGCCTTCTCCGCCTCTTCCCTTGCGCGTTTCATCGTTGCTTCGGCGCGTTTTTCCTCCGTGGCGTCGCGTGTAATCACAATCACGCGCTCCTTACCGCTGCGTCCGTCTTCACCGACAATCGATCCGCGGTGATTGCGGCAGCGGATTGCGACCCAGACATAATCCGGGTCTTCATCGCCCCGGACCATCCGCACAGATGGGCCGCTCTCGCCATAAGCAACCGTGCGATTCCGCGCCCGCCGCATACGGATGTCGGCGGCAAGCACGTCATCAGTCCTGCGTGTGGCATTGACAACATCGAGGAAGTGGCCCCGGTCATTCGGATGGATGAGGTCGAGCCAGCGCTCACCTGTCGCTGCGTCCGCGTTGGCACCTAGAAGGCGCGTGATCGCCGGTGAAACATAGTAGGCTGCGCCATCGGGCCGGTGCGTGCTGATGACGTCACTCATGTTCTCGGCCAAAAGACGATAAAGTTCCGTGTGATCTCGCGCATGGCTTTCCACTTGAGCCCCATGGCGCAACAGCAAAAGACCGGTGCCGAAGGCATAAAGAAGAAGACCGCCCCAAATCAGTCCGATGCCGGGCATCGCGGCATCGGCCGAATGCGGAAAAAGGCCCAGTTCCGAGAGGACCATGATCGTGAAAAGCGCAAGCAACGCAATGACCGCGTTTACGGTCACGATACGGCGCTTGCCCGACAGAACCGCTTCGACTGGCACCAGAAGCAACATGGCAACCATAGGTGAACTGCCGCCGCCGGTCTGGACCGCAAGGATCAGCACAATGACCGAGAGCAGAAGGCCCGCGATGGTGTACGCGATATCGGCATTGCCGGTTCGTGAGAGGTAAACCGCGTTGAGGATGGAAAGCGCGAGGAGACCAATAACGGCGATGACCGTCAACGATGGCGGGCCGAAGAATGCGACATAGGCAGGGAATAGAGCAAAAACGATCGCCCCTGCCAAAAGGCGCGCGGCGATGAACCAAGCCTGGCGCTCGCGATTGACGGGATCGCCCGCAACTGATGAATGTACCAGTTGATCAAATGTCGCTAAAAGCGAGCCGGACCACTCCGTACCACGCACCCTTCGCTCCGCTATTCACGAGACTGAAACACTATGCGGACGGATCAGAATCTTGCCGTCCGCGTTGTGGTAACGCTCGCACGAAGCCCATTAATGAAGGTTAAAATCAGCGCACTGGGGGCATGCCCCGGCTCTCCGCCGGGATTTATCGTAAACAGATCGTCGCCAGCTTCACCTCAAGGCACATACTTCCTCAACTATATGGCTGGAACTCAAGTGCTCACCCAGCGCCATTAAGTATTCATGGACCCGGCGGACTATAATACAATTGCAATTGCGGGATCATTCAAAAATGAAAACCCGCCGGTTCACAAAGTTAACATTTAGTTGCCAAGATTGTTCGGTTTATCGGTGTGGAACGAACGACTTGTTTTGTCCGGTGTGCTATTGACTGCGACGAATGCAAGGGAAAAGAAGCGCCCACGGTAAAGTGGCCTGATGACAAAGAATGGGGACTGCCGCCACGGCAAACAGGGACAGGTTCAATGACACTCATTCGCACAGCGTTCTGGCTCTCACTCGTGTTGTTCTTTCTACCAATCGGGCACAATGCGGTCGATCCGGAGACCCAGGTTTCGCCTGGAGAAGCGTTTAGCGCCGCCCGCGCTGCGGTTCAGGATTTTGCGGGCTTCTGCGACCGCAATCCAGATGCTTGCACCACTGGCAGACATGCCGTCAGTTATCTGGGCGACAAGGCGGAATACAGCGCGCGCATGATCTACGACTATCTCTCCAATGATGGCGCGGAAAACAGCGCGGGCGATGCGCCGATGGCGCAAACGGTCGAAGGTCCCAAAGAGGCGACACCGGCAGAGGCGCAAAACACTTTGACGCCGTCCGACCTTGAGCCCGTATGGAGAGCGCCGGGCTCCGTCTGAACGGTCCCCCATGCTGGAACCGGAGCAAAACGTACGTATGCCCCTGGTCAATCACGGAACTCATCCACTATATGTAGCCATAATGGGATTTATTGAAAACAACCGGCCGTGATTGCCTGAAGGCGATGGATATCGATCAAATCCTCGACGATTTCGAGCTCCTGGACGACTGGGAAGACCGCTACCGGTATGTCATCGAACTTGGAAAAGCGCTGCCCGATTTTCCCGAGACGCTGAAAACAAGCGACACCAAGGTCGAGGGTTGCGTAAGCCAAGTTTGGCTTAAATCCGACCGTGACAGTCCGGATGGAGACAATCCGCTTTTGACATTCTCGGGCGATAGCGATGCACTGATCGTGCGTGGGCTGATCGCCATTCTGTTTGCGGTCTATTCTGGACGCCCCGCACGCGACATCCTCGAGACCGACGCCGAAGCAATCCTCAAAAAGCTTGGCCTTGAGGACCATCTGACAAAGCAGCGCTCAAACGGCCTTCATGCCATGGTCGGACGCATCCGGTCAGACGCACGCCTGGCGTTGCGGGCAGCCGCCTGAGCCGCTTTCCTCTGCCGGTTCTTTCGAGGGAGGTTTCAAACCTAAACAATGGTACCGCAGGTCTAAAGCTGTATTCACGGATAATGTTTGCAGCTTGTGCGCTTCATTCGTGTTGGCCTCAGCGACGATCAGCCAGAGAGGCATTAACGAAGGCCTCCTGGATGGAAATCCTCAAGGTGCTGGTAAAACAAGCCACCAGGGACAAAAAAGCGGGCCGCCGGCCCGCTTCGTTCGTGCTGGAGATGGTTGCGCTCGACAGATAAATCAGCCGCGGCGCTGGCCAAGCCCCATTTTCTTCGCCAGTTCCGAGCGCGCCCGGGCGTAATTCGGTGCGACCATGGGATAATCCACGGGCAGCCCCCATTTTTCACGGTATTCCTCTGGCGAGAGATCATAGTGGGTGCGCAAATGGCGCTTGAGAGACTTGAATTTCTTACCGTCTTCCAAGCAAACAATGTAATCTGGCGTAACTGACCTGCGGATCGGAACTGCAGGTTTCAGAGGCTCGGGCTCTTCTTTCACGCCTTCCGCACTCGTCTTCTTCAAGGCCTCATGCACGTCCGAAATCAGCGTGGGGAGATCGGACATGGAAACCGGATTGTTGCTCACATAGGCCGATACGATATCGGCTGTCATTTCCATCATTTCTGCAGATAATTCTTGGTCATCCATGTTTTGCTTTCCTTCAATGCTCCGGTCCAATTCTTGGAAGACGAACGTTCTCATGGGGCATGAGAGCCAACCCAAAAAAACGCCACTAGAAGCAGATTTGCGATTCGCTTCATCTTTATGGCTTGAAAAGTAGTACTTCTGCTACTAGCTGACAACAGCTATACCTAGCTTTCTTGATAAAGTATCAAGAAAACCAATGAAAAATAAAGACTCAACCAGAAATTTAGGAACCGCCGCCTAGGATACAATCTGAATCGCACAGATTGATTATGGATGCCGCCAAGTCAATTTTGGACTTTTTTGCGGCTAGAACGTGGCGATTCTGCGTGACTACTCAAGTTACCCGTATTCGGATCATAGCGGCCCTTCAAATCGTCAATGCCGCTTCCATGCCCTGGTACAAGACCAGAAATATAGGCGGCACGCGCTAAGAGATGTGCCGATACAGGTGCTGTCAAAAGGAAGAATACAACCCCCGCGACCGCCCGCAGGGCAATATCGGGCTGAAAGGCTGCAATGGGAATTGCAAGCAGCATTAAGCCGGAACCAAGAGTTCCTGCCTTACTGGCGGCATGCATGCGTGTATAAAGGTCAGGAAAGCGCAGAACGCCGATTGCAGCCGCAATGGCAAATACCGAACCGATGAGCAACAAGATTCCAGTAACAATATCCATCATGGTGTTCCGGTCTTTCTGTCCTTGCCGGCAGCAGCGATTTCCGATCCCTCCGGCCTTTCGCGCCTCAAGATGAAGCGGGCAAGCGCAACGGTCGCCAAAAAACCCACGAGACCGAGGGCGATCGCCACATCAACATAAAGGGGATAGCCAGTCTTAATCGCGATAATCGCGATGAAGCCGATGCCAATACTTACCAGCGAATCCAGCGCCAACACCCGGTCAGCGAGCGTTGGACCGATCACGATCCGAACGGTGATCATCAAAAAGGAGACCGCGAGAAGGGCCAAAGACATCAGAATGCAAATCTCAAGAAAACGTTCAGCGGTCATCGGAACGCCTCCATGATCCTACGCTCGAAACCATCGGCGATCTCCTGCTTCATGGCCTCCGGATCGGGCACATCGATGCAGTGAATATAAAGGGTCTTGCGGTCGGTCGAGACATCGACGCTGAGTGTGCCGGGCGTCAGTGTGATCAGATTGGCCAGGAAAGTGATTTCGATATCCCGGTCGGCGGTCAACGGGAATGCAACGAAACCGGGTTTGATCTCAAGCTTCGGCAAAAACGCGAGCCCTGCAACGCGCACGGAAGATTTCACCAACTCGGTAAAGAACAGAACGGCAAGGGTGCTGATCCGCCAGACCCGCCCGAGATAGCTGACGGTGCCATGCTGTTCGCGGATAAGCCATAGCGCGAAGGTGGAGAGCACAAAACCGAAAACGAGATTCGGCAAGGTGAAGGAGCCGGTCATGAACGCCCAAGCAAAGGCGAGAATGACATTTGTAAGGAGTATGCCCGTCATTCGGTTTGCGCTCCGTCCAGAGAACCGGCCTCAGGCTGATCGAATGTCAAGGGCCCCGCTGTTGGGGGCTCCACCGTTGGGGGAGCTGTGGCCGGTGTATCGCTTGCAAGCGCATCATAGGGCGCCAAGGTTGCGTTCACATAATCAGACGGGTCGATGAGACCCTTCGCACCCGTTTCAGCAAGTGCAAAAACGGTTTCGGGAAAAAGACCGACAATGACGACCAGCGCGGTCAAAACGCCCACCGGGATCACAAGCATGGGCCGGAGTCCATCCTCGGCGGCCGGAGGCGATACGCCGCTTACGGCATCCGCAGGCCGCCAGAAGGTCAATGCCCAGACGCGGCCCATTGCAAGCGTCGTTAAAAAGCCGGTCACAAGAATGGCCGCCGTCAGAACGTTCTCTTCAACGGCGAGGCTGGCCTTCACCAATACAACCTTCGGCCAGAAGCCTGAAAAAGGCGGAAGGCCAGCAACGGCAAAACTTAAGATCAGAAATATGGCGGCAAAGAAGGGTTGGTGCCGGTACAGACCACCGAGGGCCGTCAGCTGATTTGTACCCGCAGTGCGCTCAATCACACCCACGGCGAAGTAAAGCGCCGTCATCACGATGATAGAATGCAGCGCGTAAAATACCGCACCCATCAGCGCTTCTTCCGTTGCGAGCGCAACCCCGACCAGCATCATTCCAATGCCGGACACGACCAAGAAACCCAGAAGCCGGCGCACATTGTTCTGCGCGAGCGCCCCGAAGACGCCAATGAGCATCGTCGCAATGGCAACGGCGATGAGGGTGAAACGAAACACATCAGGCGGCGTCGGAAAGACAAGGCTTGTGACCCGGAACAAGGCGTATATGCCGACCTTGGTCAGCAAACCGGCAAAAACCGCTGAGACGACAAGTTTCGGCGTGTGATAGGAGGCCGGAAGCCAAAAATTCACGGGAAAACCCGCAGCTTTCATACCAAAGGCAAGGAGAAAAAGCGCGCCGATTGCAGCAAGAGGAGCGCCCTGTTGCAGTTCCGGCATGACACGGGCGAGATCGGCGAAGTTGAGCGTCCCGGTCAGGCCGTACAACAGCCCGGTTGCGGTGAGAAACAGCGTTGTCGCAATCAGGTTGAGGACCGCATATTTCACGGCGCCATCAAGCTGAATCTTCTCCCCGCCATAAATGATCAAGCCGAAAGACGAAATCAGCAGCACCTCGAACCATACATAGAGGTTGAAGATATCGCCCGTCATGAAGGCGCCGGAAACACCGCCCACAAGCAAAAGCAGGAAGGCG
This sequence comes from Hyphomicrobiales bacterium, assembly GCA_022360615.1. Taxonomy (GTDB): domain Bacteria; phylum Pseudomonadota; class Alphaproteobacteria; order Rhizobiales; family JAKSCL01; genus JAKSCL01. The sequence continues at coordinate 20,471 of JAKSCL010000077.1, read as the reverse complement.
AAGAAGCCGTAACGCCGTTCGCCTAGCGGCACATCCTCTTCAGCGTAAAGCGTCGCCACAAGCCCCACGATCGATGCGGCCAGGGCAAAGAGAGCGCTGACCATGTCGACGCTGAAGGCAATGCCGAAGGGCGCAAGCCAGCGCCCCATGGTCATGACCACGACACCCTGATCGGCAACGCGGGCAATCAGCGCGATATTGGACAACACAAGCAGCAGGAACGCAGCGGCGGCCACCTGTACATGCCAGCCGATGCGCTGGCGCAACATGATCAAAAGGGCGCCTGCGACGAATGGAATGAGCACCGGCATCACGACAAGCCAGTCGCCAAGCGGTGTTGGCTCTTGGATCATGGAAACGGCGCGAAGCGCTTCCAGATCGACGTCCGTTTTTCCAGGTGCTGCCATGCGTCAGGCCCTTGTCTGTCCCGTCTTTCTTAAAGCGGCCCAGGCGATCAGTAACCGCGTGGCGCGCCGGGCTCGTCCACCGGTTCGGCGAGCCGCATCTCTTGGCTCGAATCGGTTCCAAGCTCCTGATAGGCCCGGTAAACAAGAACGAGAATGAAGGCGAAGAGCGAAAAACTGATCACGATCGCTGTCAGGATGAGCGCCTGCGGCAAGGGGTTGGCCGTTGCTTCAAAGGGCGCGGAATAGCCAGAAGGCACAATAGGCGGCACTTCGCGCGTCAGCCGTCCGGCGGTGAAGATCAAAAGGTTCACCGCGTTGCCGAGAATGGCAATGCCGAGAACGATGCGGATCGTGCTGTCGCTGAGCATCAAATAAATGGAAAGTGCAAAGAAGCAGCCAACGGTCACGGCGAGTGCTGGTTCCATCAGGTTACTCCCTTTCTTCTTCTTCCAGCGCAAGGGCGATCGTTGTGATCGCACCGACGACGACAAGCCAAACGCCGATATCGAATACCAACGGCGTCGAGAGCGCCGTCTTGACGCCGGAGACGATCTCCGGGAACCACCATAGGCCGGTGAAAAGCGGGACGCCTTGCAAAGCCGACAAAAGGCCGCTCAACGCCGCGATGAACATGCCGAAGCCGGCGATGGCAATCGGGTGAAAGAGGAGAGCCCTGCGAACAGGGGCAACGCCGCAGCCGATGCCGTAAATCGCGAAGGCTGAAGCCGCAATCAGTCCGCCGATGAAACCGCCGCCCGGCTCATTGTGCCCGCGCAGGAGGACGAAGATCGAAAAGATGACCATCAAGCTCGCGAGAAACGGCGCAAATGTACGCAAGATAACCGTGCTCATGAAACCGTCTCCTTGGCCGAAGGTAAGGGCCGTGTCTGGCTGATTGCGTCATCCGCATCGTTGCGCAACTCAGCTCCATGGCTTTGCGCTGCCGGCGGGCGGCGTTTGCGCAGGCGGATGGCCGCAAGGCAGGCCAGGCCAGCAACAAGAACGACCGTGATTTCGCCAAAGGTATCGAGCGCCCGGAAGTCGACGAGAATGACGTTGACGATGTTGCGGCCATGGGCCACCGGCTGGCTGAACTCCGTGAAGAACGCCGACAGCCTTAGATCGAGCGGCTGCTGCGTCACGGAGAGGAGTACGAGCGTGAACGCCGCGCCGACACCGATTGCAATCGTGCCGTCTCCAAGAGCCCGGGGCATTCCGCGCGTGTCCGTCTCGGCCAAGCTGAGCCGGGTGAGGACAAGGGTCAGGATGACAACCGAAAGGGTTTCCACCATGAACTGTGTGAAGGATAGGTCCGGCGCACCGAAAATCAGAAAGATCAGCGCCACTGCGAAACCTTGAATGCCCAGCGAAATAATCGCGGTCAGGCGGGTCTTTGCGTAAAAGACGGCGACAAGCCCGGCCAACGCAAGCGCCAGCACACCCCATTCATAGACGAAAAGATCGGGAATGGCGGGAATGGCGGGAAGCCCATCGATCATTGCGAGCGGAACGATCAAGACAAGGAAGGTCACCCCAAAGGTGACAATCATGTAACCGCGTAATTCGCCATGCTGGAAAATGCCGGTCACCTCTTCGGCAAAGGCGATGATGCCCCGAACGGCCTGATCGAAGCCCTTGTCAGGCCCCCAGCCGACCCAATCGGCGATCCGGCCCATGCCTGAGCGAGCCGTCTCATAGACTGAGAAGATCAGGAGGCCGAGCCCGATGGTCAGAATCGAAAGCATAACGGCCGCATCGAATTTCGAGGGCCAAAGGTGGAGATCAAGCTCGATGGGCACACCGCTGACGGCCGCCGTCATGGGTTCGATGAACAGATCGCCGGTTTCGTGCGCCGTGAGCGCCGCAATGAGACCGAGAACCGACAGCACCACCGGTCCGATCCAAAGCATGACCGGACCTTCGTGTGCGCTTTTGGGGGTGTCCGCCCGAGTCCCCAGGAATGGCTTGAAAGCAACCGCAAAGCCGATCACCAGCATCATCGCATTACCGATAACTGCGACTGCGACGAGAACCCAGGCGGCAATGTCGGCGGCCGGCAGCCCGGTTGGGATCAGCGCGACATGGGACAACCCCTTATACATGATCTCCTTTGCAATGAAGCCGAAGAAAGGCGGCAAACCGGCCATCGACAGGGCGCAAAGGGCAGCCGCTGCAAAAGTGAGCGGCATCGCCGCACGCAATCCGCCAAGCCGTGTGATGTCGCGGGTGCCCGCCTCATGGTCGATCGTGCCGGCGACCATGAAAAGCCCGCCTTTAAAGAGCGAGTGGGCAATCAGATAGAGAACCGCGCCTTCGATGATGACGAGATCGCTCGTGCCCGTGAGCATGATCAACAGGCCGAGCGAAGCGACCGTCGTATAGGCGAGCATGAGCTTCAGATCAGTCTGGCGCAGACCCAGAAATACCCCGGTCAGGAGCGTCGCACCGCCGAAGGCCGGTAGGATGATCGACCATAGAATCGTATCGCCAAGCGCTGGCTGGACCCGCATGACGAGATAGACACCGGCCTTCACCATGGTGGCGGAATGCAGATAGGCCGAAACGGGGGTCGGCGCTTCCATGGCGTTCGGCAACCAGAAGTGGAACGGCACCTGGGCCGATTTGGTGAATGCACCGCCCAGGACGAGCAAGAGAATCGGCACATAAAGCGGGTTGTCGCCGAGATTGCCGAGCGACAGCATCTCGGACATTTCCATGGTGCCGGTCGCACCCGCCATGAGAATCAGACCGGCGAGGAGCGCCAGCCCGCCACCCCCAGTGACAACAAGCGCCTGAATTGCGGCACGCCTCGATGCCTCGCGCCGGTGATCGAAACCGATCAGCAAAAACGAGGTGATCGAGGTCAGTTCCCAGAAAATGAAGAGCGTGATGACATTATCGGCGAGCACGAGTCCAAGCATCGAGCCCATGAACATCAAGAGGAACGAAAAGAACCGCCCATGATGCTCATGGCCTTTCAGATAGCCGCCGGCATAAATAAGGATGAAAGCGCCAATGCCCGTGATGAGAAGGGCGAAAACAAGGCTGAGGCCGTCGACGAAGAAGCTTAGATTGACACCGTAACTCGGCACCCACTCAGCGGTGAAGACAAAGCGTTCACCGGAAGAGACCGGCTCGATGAATCCGGTGAAGTAAATGAATAGCCCGGCGGGAAGCGCGGCTAGCGCCCATCCGGCCCGGTGGCCGAGAGCCTGTGTCAGCGCTGGTGCAAAAATTGCGAGAAAAAATGGCGCGAGAACCGCATACGCCATTCAAACTACCCCTCAAATCCAGGAAGCGTTTTGACTGTGATAAAAGAATACTACAGCCCTAGGTTGTTGTCCGACTTCCGTTAAATCTAACTAAACGCGATGTTCGCTTGCCGCAATAGGATCGGGCGCGTGTGAATCACCGCAAGGTGCAAGCATTGTCTTTTATTGAACGGCCCGCCATTTAGACGATGAAACTAAGAAACACCTGACGGTGTTTTGACGAATGAGCGCGCCACGGAGGTCTTTCACCATGCACGATATGGCGGAAAACGGCAAAACCATAAAAACCGATGAAGAATGGCGCCGGGAATTGACGCCCGAGCAATTCCGGATTCTGCGCCAGCATGGCACGGAACGCGCTGGGACCGGGCCGCACCTTGGCGAAAAGCGCGGCGGTACGTTTCTATGCGCCGGCTGCGGTCAGGCACTCTACCGGTCGGAGGCGAAGTACGAATCAGGCACCGGATGGCCAAGCTTCTTCGATACGATTGACGGCGCAGTGAGCGAACACGACGACCGGTCGTTCTTCATGCGGCGCACGGAAATCCGTTGCGCGCGCTGCGATGGCCATCTGGGCCATGTTTTTCCAGACGGTCCTCAACCCACCGGACAGCGCTATTGCATGAACGGCCATGCGCTCACTTTCGCGCCGGATGATGCCGAAAAGAACAAAGAACAGACGAAATGAGCGAAGTCTCTCTGAAATCCGAAGCACCAATGATTCCGGCCGCCGAAAGGCGACCGGTTTCCGATACGCGTCACGGCATCACGCGCACGGACGATTACGCTTGGCTCCGCGCCGATAACTGGCAGGAGGTGATGCGCGACCCCAGCACCCTTGCGCCAGACATCCGTGCCTATCTGGAAGCGGAAAACGATTACACCGCCGCCTTTCTGTCCGACACCGAGACGCTCCAGGAGGCGCTCTTTCAAGAGATGAAGGGGCGAATCAAGGAAGACGATTCGACTGTGCCGGCCCCCGACGGACCGCACGCCTACGCAATGCGCTACGAAATCGGCGACCAACATCCCAGGCTCGTGCGCACACCGCGCCCCGGCGGCGCGGAAACAATGCTGCTTGATGCAAACGCGCATGCCGAAGGCAAAGGGTATTTCCAACTGGCAGGGGCCAGCCACAGCCCGGATCACCGCTGCCTTGCCTGGGCCTCCGATGACAAAGGCTCCGAATACTACACCATGCGAATCCGCGACCTCGAAACGGGTGAGGATCTCGAAGATACAATCCCGGACACGGCAGGCGGCGGGGTTTGGTCTACGGATAGCCGCTATCTCTTCTATTCAAGGCTCGATGACAACCACAGGCCGCGTGCCGTCTACCGGCACGAGATTGGAACGCCCGTCGAGAGTGACACGCTTGTTTACGAGGAAGCCGATCCGGGATTTTTCACCGGCCCCGATAAAACACAGTCGGGCCGTTTCATCATCATCGACACGCACGACCACCAGACATCCGAAACCTATCTGATTGATGCCGAGGACCCGCTTCGGACCCCGCGCCTCGTTGCCCCACGCGAGGTTGAGGTCGAATACGATGTTGAGCATCACGGCGACCGGCTGATCATCAAGACCAACGCCGATGGCGCCAAGGATTTCAAAATCGCCGAAACGCCGCTCGACAAGCCGGGCCGCGAGAACTGGCGCGATATCGTCCCGCATCGGGAAGGACGGCTGATCCTGTCGCATGTGGCCTATGCGAACCACCATGTCCGGCTCGAACGCGAGGACGGTCTTCCGCGCATCATCATACGCAGGTTCTCCGACGGGGACGAACATGCCATCGCCTTTGACGAGGAGGCCTATTCGCTCGGGCTTCTGGGCGGATACGAATTCGATACCACGGTTATCCGCTTCAGTTATTCGTCGATGACGACACCGTCACAGATCTTCGACTACGACATGGAGACGCGCGAACGAGTCTTGCGCAAAACGCAAGAAGTGCCTTCGGGGCACGAGCCATCCGACTATGTTGCCCGGCGGATCATGGCGCGCGCCGCCGACGGTGAGACCGTTCCCGTGTCGATTCTTCACCACAAGGACACGCCGCTCGACGGTTCGGCACCCTGCCTCCTCTATGGCTACGGCTCCTATGGAATGACCATACCAAGCGGCTTCGGCACCAAACGTTTTTCACTCGTCGATCGGGGCTGGATTTATGCGATTGCCCATGTCCGGGGCGGCAAGGACAAAGGGTTCCGCTGGTATAGCGAAGGCCGGCAGATGATGAAGCGGAACACCTTCTCCGACTTCATCGCGGCTACGGAATGCCTCATCTTGGAAAGGTTCACATCGAAGGGCCGCATCGTCGCCGAGGGCGGCTCGGCGGGCGGCATGCTGATGGGCGTCATCGCAAATGAACGCCCAGACCTCTTCGGCGGAATTCTCGCGCATGTGCCGTTCGTCGACGTACTCACCACGATGCTCGACGACACCTTGCCGCTGACACCGCCCGAATGGCCGGAATGGGGCAACCCCATCAGCGATAACGAGGCCTACGACTATATCGCCAGCTACAGCCCTTACGACAATGTGTCGGCGCAAGACTATCCGCCGCTCCTTGCGGTCGCGGGCCTGACCGACCCGCGCGTCACCTATTGGGAACCGGCGAAATGGGTTGCCAAGCTGCGGTTGCTAAAGACCAACGGCAATCCCGTCCTCCTCAAAACCCACATGGAAGCCGGCCATGGCGGCGCATCCGGGCGTTTCGATAGTTTAAAGGACGATGCTCTGGCAATGGCCTTCGCCTTGAAGATGATGAACGGCGGCACATCACCCAACTGATACGGATTGTCTGGGAACATGCTTTGATCCGCCTGTTTGCGAGCCTCGTAAAAGAACGGTGTTTTGACCATCTTGCGAGGTTCGCCCAATGCTTGTCCGCCGGCTGTTTCTGTTTCTTGCCGCCACCAGCTTCTCGTTGGTGCTGTTTCACGGAGCCAATAACCCGGCCTCGGCGCGTGAGACCTTTAATCTCGAAGACTTTTTCGTCGGAAAGACGGTCGGACGCGGCTATTTCGAAAGCGGCATTGCGGGCGTGCGGCGAGATTTCACCGTTCACGTGCGGGGCACCTTCCGCGATGATGTGCTGACGCTGGTCGAAGACTTTGTTTATGACGACGGCGAACGGGACAGGGCCATCTGGAAATTCAGGAAAACCGCCGATGACCGCTATGTGGGCGTGCGCACCGATATCGTTGGAACGGCTCCTGTCCGCGTTACATCGGATGGTGTCCGCTTCAGCTATGTCCTTGACGTGCGCAACCGGGAAGGCGAAACGCAAAGGCTGCGCTTCAGCGACATTCTCTACAAACGGCCGGACGGCACCGTTTACAACCGTGCACGGGTTAAAAAGTTCGGTTTTCCGGTCGGCAAGGTCGAGGTCGTCTTTAGACGGCGCGGTTAGCGTACAGGGGTCACGGCTCCCGGCGCCTTGGTGAAGTGAATGAATGCTGCCGCAACGAGCAAGGCAGCGGCTGCACTGAGCGACGGGATAAGGAAACTGTCACCGATACCATAGGCGTAGCCGGCAAAGGCCGGGCCAATCATTTGGCCAAGCCCGAAGGCAGCCGTCATCATGCCAACACTGCGCCGCGCGTCCCGTGACGAAAGCCCTCTTGCATAAACAAGTCCGAGTGCGGTGATCGCCATGAAGGTTGCACCCAAGAGCCCCGCCGCAACGATCACCGCGAGCGGATGGCTAACAAGCACACTCAAGGCCACGCCGGCACTTTCAACAATAAGAGCGGCGACAAGAGCGCTGGCGAGTCCCATGGTTTTTGACAGATAAACCCATGCGGCAACCGATGGGACCGCGGCAATCCCGACCACGAGCCAGACAAGCGGCTCGATCGACCGGAGAGCCGGATCCTCCCGGACGATGACGGTGATGAAGGTCGCGGTAATCACATAACCGAAGCCGAAAAGCCCGTAGGCGGCAATCAGCGCGGCCAGCGTGCCGTTTTGCTTATCGCCTCCCGAGGTCTGTGCGGGTTGCCCCTGGTCCGGCTCGCCCGATGGGATAAGCGCCAAGGCAAATCCAAGTCCGGTCAGTGAAAGCACGCCGCTTGCGAGCCACATCGCCCGCCAATCACCGCCCGACCCGGCAAGGCCGGAAACCAGAACAGCGGATATCGCGATCCCCGTCCCCACCCCGGCAAAGTGGATGGCGGAGAGCCCGCCCCTGCCGAGCAGCGCCAGCCGGTCGAGCACAAGCGCGGAGGAGAAAACGAGGGTGAAGGCGCTCGCCAGGCCGCCCACAAACCGCAATGCGATGAAAAGCAGATAGTTGTCGGCAACACCCATTGCCGCGGTCGTCAATCCGCTGACGCCCAAAGCGCCGACCAGCCAGCGCCAGCGTCCGCCGGGCGCGGCCATGAAGGCAGCAGCCAGCGCACCGATCAGATAACCGAGGAAGTTGACCGACGCCAAAACACCGGCCTCGGCTTTCGACAGGCCGTACCCAGCTTCCATGAAAGGCAGGATGGGTGTGTAGACGAAACGGCCAATGCCCATGGCGGCAGCGAGCGCGATCAGCCCCCCGAAAGCCATCCTGACCGGTCTCTCGGCCGATCGGTCCATGCCGTCCCTCATCTTCAAGCCGATAGCGATTGCGGCATAGCGGAAAATCAGAAAGAACAGAATTGCCCATTCAGAATAACAGCGAGGCATGGCTGAGAGACCGGGAGGCCGCAATGCTCCACAAAGCGGACAATGCCCAGCTTGTGATCGTCGATGTGCAGGAAAAAGTCTTGCCCGGTGTCGCAGGCCGCGAGGCCATAGTGAAGAAGATCGGCATCCTGTCGCGCATGGCGCGCGAACTCGACGTGCCGATTACGCTTTCGGAACACTATCCGAGGGGCCTTGGGCCTACGGTCGCCGAGGTCAAAGAGATGGCCGGTCATGCCGCCCATATCGGTAACAAGATTCACTTCTCCTGCATGGCGGATGAAGGGCTGCGGAACCATTTCCATTCTCTTCGTGACAAGGGACGCGGCCATGCCGTCGTCAGTGGCATCGAAGCCCATGTCTGCGTATTGCAAACGGCCATTGGCATGCACGATGCCGGATTTGAGGTTTCCCTCGCAGCCGACGCCATTTCCTCACGCAGCGAAAGGGACGCCTTGCTCGCATTGGAACGGGCCCGGGACCACGGCATCGACATTGTGACCGCGGAGATGGTCGCGTTCGAATGGCTTGAAAAAGCGGGTAGCGAGGCCTTCAAAGTGCTCTCAGGATTGCTTAAGGCGCAAAGCCGGTAAGGCGCGGCCATTGCCCGGCGGCAGTTGCACCGTTATGAAGTCTTACGGGGTCGCTCTCCTTATGGGGATTTCTTCACGCCGAAGACGGCACGCCGTGCCGGTCTTCCAAGATGCTTTGCCAATGAAACGAGAGGAGCCACGATCATGGCATTCACCCTGCCAGACCTTCCCTACGCCTATGACGCGCTTCAGCCGTACATGTCGGCGGAAACGCTTGAGTTTCACCATGACAAGCACCACCAGGCCTATGTCACGAAAGGCAATGAACTGGCCGAGGCCGCCGGAATGGCGGACAAATCGGTGGAAGAGATTTGCATAGCAAGCTTCGGCTCCAACCAGGGGCTCTTCAACAATGCGGGCCAGCATTTCAACCATATCCATTTCTGGCAATGGATGAAGCCGAATGGCGGCGGCACGAAGCTGCCGGAGAAGCTCCAAGCGATGATCGACAGCGATCTCGGCGGCTATGACACGTTCCGCGCCGATTTCGTGGCCGCTGGCGTCGGCCAGTTCGGCTCCGGCTGGGCCTGGATCGCGCTGAAAGACGGCAAGCTCGAAATCATGAAAACGCCGAACGGGGAAAACCCGCTTGTCCATGGCGCCACGCCGCTTCTCGGCGTCGATGTCTGGGAGCATTCCTACTACATCGACTACCGCAATGCGCGGCCGAAATACCTTGAGGCTTTCGTCGATCACCTCATCAACTGGGAGTATGTCGAGGGGCTTCTCGACGCCTCCAAATAACCCGGACGAAAGTCGAACAAGCGTGAAAGCCCCGGCAATCACTCCGGGGCTTTTTTCGCCTCCCTTCGCGATGCGCCTTGCGGCTCAGGCGAAGCATTAAGGACTCGGTTGCAAAACCGCCATTGCAGCGAACGCCGTGCACCGCGCGGCATATCCAGCGGGCTGGAACGCAATCGCCCGCTTGCCGTTCCTTGGAGCACTATGCGTTGATGTCGGATCAACAAGGTTGTCATCCAAGGGAATGGCTTGGTGCCATCATGCGAAAGAGGTCCAAGGGCCCGGTTCGGCGCACAGGCATAAACGCTGGCGCGCGCGGCCCATCCTTCGCGGCGCAGTTCCCCTGGATGAGGTCCGTCAAACAACGCGCTCCCATGCCGCCTTCGCTCACGCGTGGGCGTAGTCCCAATACATTTCACGCGTCTTGAGCGCGATGGGCCCCGGCTGCAGGTTGCGGTCCTCGATCTTCACGACCGGCACGACCTTTGAGTAATTGCCGGTCGAGAAGATTTCATCCGCCTCGTAAAAATCGTCGAACGACAGCGTCGTCTCCTCGACCCGGTACCCTCCATGACGCAAAAGCTGGATGACCCGATGGCGCGTCACGCCCGCGAGGAACGTTCCGTTCGCCGCCGGCGTTGCAACGACGCCGTCCTTGACCATGAAAATGTTCGAGGTGGCGAGTTCGGCCACATTGCCCAGCATGTCGAAGACGATGGCGTTGTCGTAGCCCTTGTCGCGAGCCTCGACGAGCGCGCGCGCATTGTTCGGGTAAAGGCAGCCCGCCTTGGCGTTCGTCGGCATGCATTCATAGGTCGGGCGGCGAAAGCGCGTCGTGGTGATCGTGAAGCCACGGCCCGGCGGCGGCATCGGCGTTTCGTAGAGGCAAAGGCAAAAGCGGGTCGATTCCCTATCGGGCGCAACGGCGAAGAGACCGCCCTGCTCCGCCCAATACATGGGCCTGATATATATCGCGGGATCGCCCTCAAAGAGCTGCAACCCTTCATGGGTGAGTTCTTCGATCTCTCCGGCTGAATGGAGCGCCTTGAGGCCGAGGGCCTCGGCCGATTTGTTGACCCGCTCGCAATGCAAGTCGAGGTCGGGCGTCACACCTTCAAAGGCGCGCGCGCCATCAAACACGCTTGAGCCGAGCCAGAAGGCATGCGTACGCGGCCCCACAATCGGAACATTGCCCTCATGCCATTTGCCTTCGAACCACGTCCAGGTTTGCGACCACTCGGCCATCTCGGCGCCACTCCCTTGGGTTTTGTTTCTCGTCCAAGGCCCAGCAATTAAGGCAGTATAGCTGACGTATCACGTCAGCTTATCGGGCAAGAACAACGAGTACAAGGAGAGCCTAGTAAAGCCTGGGTGTCCAGCAGTGGCTTACGGCATGCCGGAGATGTGCAAAGCGGCCTGCTCACGCCGCAAGGCGGTCGAGCACGCGCGCCCAGCTTCGAATGCCGTGCCTGAAGCTTTTCACATTGTATTTTTCGTTGGGACTATGGATTTGGTCTTCATCGAGCGCAAAACCGATGAGAAGGCTTTCCATGCCAAGCTTGCGTTTGAAATCGCCGACAACCGGGATCGATCCGCCAGCGCCGATGAGAGCCGCCGGGCGGCCGAACTCATCGGCAAGCGCAGCCTGAGCGCGTTCGAGATAAGGGCTGTCGGTCGACAGCGCGATGGCTGCGTTTCCAGCAAAAGACTTGAAGCTGACCTCGCAATCCGCAGGCAGCCTGTCACGGATAAAGGCACGGAAGCTTTCCGTGATCTTTTCCGGGTTCTGGTCGCCGACGAGGCGAAAGGACACTTTCGCGGTCGCCTCGGCTGGGATGACGGTCTTTGCCCCCTCGCCCGTGTAACCGCCAATGATGCCGTTCACGTCACAGCTCGGCCGCGACCAAATCTGCTCAAGAACGCTACGCTCCGTCTCACCAGCGGGAACGGAAAGGCCGATGGCGCTCAAAAAGCCGATGGCGTCAAAGCCGAGGCTCTTCCATTGCTGTTTGACCTCATCAGGCATTTCGGGGACGTCGTCATAAAAGCCCGGAATCATGACATGACCGGTTTCATCGTGGAGCGCGGCGAGCGCACGCGACAGAACGCGAATGGGATTGCGCGCGGGACCGCCGTAATGACCCGAATGCAGATCGCGACTGGCAGCCTTTACCGTGACTTCCTCATAGACCATACCGCGCAGCATGGTGGTGATGGCGGGCGTTTCCGGGTCCCACATGCTGGTATCGCAGACAAGGGCCACGTCGCGCGCCAGTTCCTCGGTATTCTCGGCCAGAAACGCGTCAAGGCTCGGGCTTCCGCACTCCTCCTCGCCCTCAAGCAGGACCGAGACATTGACCGGCAGTCCACCGGTCACCGCGATCCAGGCCCGGCAGGCTTCGATAAAGGTCATCAACTGGCCTTTATCGTCGGATGCGCCGCGCGCGACGATCATCTTGCCCTGAGGACCATCTAGAAGCTGCGGTTCGAAGGGCGGCGTCTTCCACAACTCAAGCGGATCAGGCGGCTGCACGTCGTAGTGCCCATAGAATAGCACATGCGGCAGATTGCGCGGACCGCCCGCATCGGCAACTGCACCACCGTTTTCATTGGCCGCTTTTGCCCAATGGGCGACAACCATCGGATGTCCTTCGGTGGGACGCACACTCGCATCGAAACCTATGCCCGTCAGTTCGGTCGAAAGCCAGTCGGCCGCCCGGCGGCACTCGGAACGATAGGCCGGGTCCGTGGAAATGCTTTCGATGCGCAGCAGTTCGGAAAGCCGCGCAATACTTAGCTCGAGATGATCTTCGACCTGTCCAAGGACTGCTTCAAGATGGGAAACTTCAGCCACAGTTTTGTCCTTTCCAACGCGCTGACACCGGGCAGGAATTCATGGGGATCATGCCCGCAATGTGACGTTTGTGCAAAGGATCGCAAAACGTGCGCAAAATACAGCCTGCGACCAAAAGGATCGGCCGGGCGAAATGCCGATCGTGTTTAGCGCCAAGCAAGATCGCGTATGTCTTTATCGACCATGCTTTCATCGCCCGCAATTTCCAGCACCATCTTGGCGCGGACCGCATCGGCAAAGCTGCGGGTCTCATCGGCGATCATGATAAAAGCCCCCGGCCCGCCAATCACATCATTGGCGTAGTGCTCCTCCAGCGGTTCGCCGGAGGGTCCAGGGTAACCGCCGCCAGGCCGTTTGATGACCAGTCCGTTGATGACAATGCCTTGGTCCAGCGCCTCTTGGCGGGCTGTAGGCAATGGCCGCCCGCCAATCTGGGGACCATCGCCAGACACGTCGATAACACGCCTCAGACCGACAAAATCATTCTCGGCAATCAGACGGGCTGAATAATCGATAGCGCCCGAAATGGAGTTGTATCCCACGGCCTCGCGCGGTGCTGCGCGCAGCCTGTCTGCGAATTCCCGCGCGGAGGCTGGATCGGAAATGCGATGCCAGCCGACGAGCGTGTGCTGGGAATAGGCCCCGCCCCATTCCACATAGGCGACCGCAATGGCACCATGGATACCGGAGCGGATGACATCGAGCACCTCCTCACTCGTCACCGCATCCGCATAGCCGTCGCGCTGCAAGCGCAGTTCGTCGTCGTCGATGGAACCGGAACCGTCCGCGGCCAGGACGAGTTCCACATCCACGGTTTCCATCGCTTCGACCGCAAGCGGCGGCGGCGCCCAGATGACCGCCAAGAGAACAATTGTCCACCGCAAACACCTCGCCATCGGGAACCTCGCCTGACCATGAAAACCGGCACACCGCTCCTCACTTAAGATCGCAGCGGGCCGGTTCAATCGGGCAATCCGTCAGAAGGACATGTGCGGGCCGACGTTGCTGTCCTAAAACGGGCGGGACTGCGAAACATACGAAAAAGAGGCGTTTAGCGGCCTCTGGCAAGACCGCCCAGAATGCCGCGCACCAATTCCCGCCCCAACCGGCGTCCAAGCTGCGAGCTCATGGAGCGGACAACGGACTTCAGCGCCGCTTCGGTCACCGTCTGGCGGCCACGGCTTGAGCGGCTTGACCGGCGTGCCTCCCGGGACCGGCGCTTTTCTTCTTCGGCACGCCGTTCTTCTTCCTCTTCCAAACGACGGCGCTCTTCTTCCCGGCGGGCCTTTTCCTCCGCCTGACGGCGCAGTGTCTCGTAAGCGGATTCGCGATCCTGCGCTTCGTCATATAGGCCGTAAACCGCGCTGTTTTTTACGAGATCACCACGCTCTTCGTCTTCCAGCGGCCCAAGCCTCGAAGATGGGGGCCGAATAAGCGTGCGCTGCACGATGGAAGGAATCCCCTTCTTCTCCAGTGTGGAAACAAGCGCTTCGCCGACACCAAGCTGGGTAATCACCTCAAACGCATCGAATGCGGGGTTCGGGCGGAAGGTGTCCGCCGCCGTTTTCACGGCCTTGCGCTCCCGCGGTGTGTAGGCTCTCAACGCATGCTGAACACGGTTACCCAATTGCGACAGCACGCTGTCAGGCACATCGAGGGGGTTCTGGGTGACAAAGTAAACGCCCACGCCCTTTGAGCGGATGAGGCGAACCACCTGTTCAACCTTTTCAAGAAGCGCTTTCGGCGCTTCGTCGAAAAGAAGGTGCGCTTCATCGAAGAAGAAGACGAGACCGGGCTTTTCGGGGTCGCCGACTTCAGGAAGCTCTTCAAAGAGTTCCGACATGAGCCAAAGCAGGAAGGTCGCGTAAAGGCGCGGCGAATGCATGAGTTTGTCCGCAGCGAGCACATTGATCATGCCGCGGCCATCGCGGGTGGTGCGCATCAAATCCCGGATGTCGAGGGCCGGTTCGCCGAAGAATTTCTCACCGCCCTGTTCTTCCAAGACGAGCAGGCGGCGCTGGATGGCCCCAATGGAGGCGGTCGAAATGTTGCCGTAGGTGGTCTTGATCTCCGCCGTGCGGTCCGAGAGATGGATGAGCAGTTCGCGCAGATCCTTCATATCCAGGAGGAGAAGGCCATCATCATCGGCGATCCGGAAGGCGATGTTGAGGACGCCTTCCTGGGTTTCGTTCAAGTCCATCAGCCGGGATAGAAGCAGCGGTCCCATCTCCGATACGGTCGTGCGGATCGGGTGCCCCTGTTCGCCGAAGACGTCCCAGAAAATCGCCGGAAAATCATCGAACCCGTAGTCGTCAAATCCGATTTTCTCGGCGCGTTCGATCAAGAAATCCCTCGGCGTCCCCTTGGCTGCTATCCCCGACAGATCCCCCTTTACATCGGCGCAGAAGACTGGGACCCCGGCGTTTGAAAAACCTTCCGCCATGATCTGGAGGGTGACTGTCTTGCCGGTCCCCGTCGCTCCGGTCACAAGGCCGTGGCGGTTGGCCAAACCCAAATCGAGAACCTGCCGCAAAGGCGCCTCTTCCGGAAAGGCCGTACCAAGAAAAATCGTGCCGTCCGCCATCGTCTGTCCCCCTCATTGCCGCCTGGACCCCTTGGATTGCAATCTGGACCCCGTTGCCCGCACTATCTAGCCGAAGGCAAGGGCAGGCGGCAATTACGCTCTCAGGGGCTTGAAAAACACGGCGCAGATACGCGATCAAAGGGCGGAACAAAGGAAAATGCGCGGGAGAGCCCTTTCGCAAAGGGCGAACGGCAGATTGGAGACGAGCATGGACGAGTTGATCGACCGCGTCATGGCGCAGGTCGGCATCGACCGCGAGATGGCGCGCAAAGCGGTAGGCATGGTCCTCAGCCTTTTGGCAAAGGAAACGAGCGCCGAACAGGCCGAGACGGTTTACGAGGCCTTTCCGGGCGCGCGGGAACTTATCGACGATGTGGGCGGAACGGCAGCTGTCGGCGGCGGCGGTCTTTTCGGCGGCCTTCTCGGCAGTGTCGGGGGCAGCGGCGTGGCAAACGCGCTTGCCGCCTTGAACAGCCTCCAGGCCGAAGGGCTCGAAATCAACCAAGTGCAAGACGTCGCAAAGGAAATGCTGGACTATGCCCGCGAGAATGTCGGCGAAGAACGGGTGTCCCAGGTCGTGTCTTCCATTCCGGGCCTCGACCGGTTCCTTTGAGTGTTATCTTACTCGACTGCATCAATCAGGCGTTGCAGGCCGGCAGTGGACACGGCTAAATGGAGGAACAGTGCCGTTTTTCCCGGCCAGACCATCCAACAGAAACAAGGCGGCGCAAGACCGTCTTTGATGAACAGAGGGGATCATAATGTCCTATCCAATCGCCGATATTGAGGGAATCGGACCGGTTTATGCGGGTAAGCTGGAAGCAGCCGGCATCAAGACGACGGGCGCTTTGTTGAAGCGGGCAGCCTCGCCGAAAGGCCGGAAAGACCTCTCGTCCGAGTCGGGGCTCGAGGAAAGTCAGATCCTGAAATGGGCCAATATGGCGGACCTGATGCGCGTTAAAGGCGTGGGCGAGGAGTATTCCGAGCTGCTTGAAGCCGCCGGTGTCGATACCGTGAAGGAGTTACGGAACCGCCGCGCCGATAATCTTCATGCGAAAATGGTGGAAGTGAACGCGGAGAAAAAGCTTGTGCGGGTCCTGCCGGGCCTCTCCAATGTCGAACGCTGGGTTGCACATGCGAAAGAGCTTGATCCGGTGATGACCTATTGAGGTCTTGTTTGCGGTCATTTGAGGAAGTGCATGATGGACATGAACGTCTTTGAGGCGGCCGGTGAGCGTGACTGGCTTTCGGCCGTCGAAAAGGCACTGCGCGGCAAGCCGTTTGAGAGCCTGACGGCGAAAACCCGCGACGGCATTACGTTTCAACCACTTTATGCAAAAAGCGCCGAAAGCATCGCACTCACGGTCCGTCCGGGAGGCAAACCATGGACCGTCGTTCAGCGCGTCGACGACCCTGATTTGAGCCGCGCGAACGGCCAAATCATCGATGACCTCAAAAATGGCGCGAGTGGCCTTGCTCTTGTCTTCAACAGCGCGCCATCTGCTTATGGATTTGGGATCGCGGACGCATCGAAGGAGGCGTTCGAAACGCTTCTCAATGGCATCCATCCGGAGATGATCAGCCTGCGTCTCGAAGCCGGCAAGAAAGCTTCTGCCGCAAGTGAAATCCTGGTTTCGGCGTTTTCGGCGCTCGGTCATGATCCGGCGACAGCCTCCGCCGCCTTCGGCATCGACCCGATTGGAGCGGCCGCTGTGTCAGGCGATTACAACTCCCTCAAAAGCGATGTCGACGCATTGCCCGGCATGGTTTCGCGGCTGGGGGACGCTGGTTTTCGCGGACCGTTTGTCACCGCCGATGGGCGTATCCACCACGCCGCGGGCGCGAGCGAAGCGCAGGAGCTTGCGGCCACGCTTGCTACAAGCGTCGCCTATCTGCGCGTGCTTGAAGCAGGCGGCATCGCGCCGGGTGACGCCGGCGGGCTCATGGAATGGGCGCTTGCCGCGGACGCAGACCAGTTCCTCACCATTGCAAAGTTACGGGCGGCGCGGAAACTTTGGGCGAGGGTTGCCGAAGTATGCGAACTTCACGACAGGGGCCTGAGTATCCATGCCGAAAGCGCCTGGCGGATGGCAACAGCGCGCGATCCGCATGTGAACATGCTGCGCGTCACCATGGCCTGCTTCGCAGCCGGGGTCGGCGGCGCGGATTCCATTGCATTGCACCCCTTCTCGCTCGCCATCGGTCTGCCGGACGCTTTTGCCCGACGGGTTGCCCGCAACACGCAACTGATCCTTCTTGAGGAAAGCAGCCTGTCACAGGTGGCGGACCCTTCGTCCGGTTCCGGGGCGATGGAAGCGCTGACGGAAGAGCTTTGCGGCAAAGCCTGGGCGCTCTTTCAGAAAATCGAGGCCGATGGCGGGATGGCGGAAAGCCTCAAACGAGGCTCATGGCAGGCACGGATTGCTTCGACCCGCGATTTCAGAAGCCGCGATCTTGCAAATGCAAAAGAACCGATCACCGGCACAAGCGCCTTTCCACTGCTTGACGAAGCCGGTGTCGAGACGCTGGCCGCGCCCGAAGCATCGGCCACCCCTGTCAATCCAGCACTTGCCCTTCATCCATATCGCCTTGCCGAGCCTTTCGAAGCGCTCCGGGATGCCGCCGACCGTGTCACGGATGCCAGGGGCAAACGCCCCACGGTGTTTCTTGCAACCCTCGGCACACAAGCCGACTATACGGCGCGCGCCACCTATATGCGGAACTTTCTGGCCGCGGGCGGGATCGATGCGCATGTGGCCGGACCGCTTGAAAACGCTCAAACAGCAGGCGCAGCGTTCAAGGACGCAGGCGGCTTGATCGCCTGCCTGTGCGGGACGGACAATGCCTATGAAGAGATGGGTGCGGCAACCATTGCAGCGTTGAAGGCGGCGGGTGCTCAGAAAGTCTTTCTTGCCGGAAAACCGGGTGCATTGGCGAAGACGCTCGAAGAGGCGGGGCTCGATGGCGCTTTCTTTATGGGCAGCGATCTCACCGGTGCCCTGAAGGGCCTTCACGCCGACCTCGGCATCGCCTGAGGCGGTATCTCACCCCCTTCCCCGGTAAGGTGCCACCCCTTGATCGGGCAGCCAGACCCCTTCGGGCGGGGCGCCGGTCTGCCAGAACACATCGATCGGTATACCGCCGCGCGGGTACCAATAACCGCCGATCCTGAGCCATTTGGGGCTCAGGAAGGTTTCAAGCCGTTTTGCAATCGCAATCGTGCAATCCTCATGGAAAGCGCCATGATTGCGGAATGAGGTGAGATAAAGCTTGAAGGACTTCGACTCCACAAGCCACTCGCCCGGAATGTAGTCGATGACGAGATGGGCGAAATCGGGCTGGCCTGTCACCGGGCAGATCGAGGTGAATTCGGGCGCGGTGAAACGCGCGACATAGTCCGTGCCGGGATGCGGATTCGATACCCGTTCAAGAACAGCCTTTTCCGGACTTTCGGGAATGCCCGACGCCCCGCCTAGAAGCGTAAGGCTTTCGCTCTCGCTCACCATGAAACCGGTCCTGCCCTTTTTGGAAGACGCTCGAGCGGTAACCGTTACCAGCCCATGCGGGCTCCGTCACGGTCTTGTCATGCCTAAGCGGCACCAACCATAAAATGGCGCTCAACCCAGCATGGTGGCCGCGCCAAAATCATATAGGTCTCGATCAAAAGACGTATTGCGTGTGCTTCAAGGACAAACCAAATGAAAAACTCCAGCCGAACTAATAGAAGGAGCCCAGACAACGTGAACGCCACGCCAAGCACGCGTGAAGAAATTGCTGACCGCCTTCAAGAATTGATTGTCCGCTATGAGTTCCTTGAGGAACGGCATGGCATGGCAAACCCCTTCCGCCGCGTTTTCTTCCAGGTTTCGGTGATCATTGCGGGAATCTTTGCCGGCCTTGTTTTCATTGCCGCAGTCCAGGCGTCATTTGCTGGAGATCTTGGAACATTGGTGCCGTTGATCATCGTCTTGCTGACGCTTGGTTTCATCCTGAATAAGTATTGGGAGCATCTGCCGTTCTTCCGGAACCGTAAATCCGACCAGGATCACGCGACAACAGAGCGCGATTTAAAAAAGATGCGCGATGAGATCGCCGAATTGGCGGACCGTTTGCAGCGCATGTCCGCCAGGGAGCGAAAGGGCTGATAACACGCGGTTTACGGAGCGTGGTCGAGCCTATACGGTCCCGGCATGGTCAATCGGGTCCTTGCAAATATCATGACCGATGACGTCGCGGGAACGCGCGATTGGTATTTGGCGCTCCTGCCGCTTAAGCTCCACTACGACAGCGATTGGTTCGTGATCCTGGTGCCGGGCACAGCAAGCGGCGGCCCGCCAATGGAACTCGGGATTATCGAGCGGAATAATCCCATTGTTCCTGAAAGCTTCCGGGCGACGCCGCAGGGCATTTATCTCACATTCGTTGTGGATGATGTCGACATCATCTTTGCGCATGCGCAAATGCTTGGCGTGCCGGTGCTCGAAGAACCGAACGACACTTTTTACGGCCAGCGCCGAATGCTTGTCGAAGACCCTAACGGGCTTCTTATCGATGTTTCTTCGCCGGTGCGCGCCTAACCCTTATCCCTTAGTGGGCTGGTCAAAACACCAGCTATTTCTGATATAAGAGTGCTCAAAAGCTGAGCACGGATCGAACCATGAGCCGGATTCCCGATTTCACAAACGTTCCTTATGAGACGGCGCGCGGCGCGCAGACGCCGCAGGGCGAGCCTTGGATGACCCCTGAAGGAATAGCGGTGAAGACAGCTTACGGCCCCGAGGACCGCAGCGGGCTCGACTTCATCGACACATGGCCAGGACTTCCGCCCTTCCTGCGCGGTCCCTACCCGACCATGTATGTGCAGCGGCCCTGGACGGTACGCCAATATGCGGGCTTTTCGACGGCTGAGGACTCCAACGCCTTCTACCGACGCAATCTCGCCGCCGGCCAAAAAGGCCTGTCCATTGCTTTCGACCTCGCCACCCATAGAGGTTACGATTCAGACAATGAGCGGGTGAAGGGCGATGTGGGGATGGCGGGCGTCGCCATCGATTCCATTTACGACATGCGCACGCTGTTCGACGGTATTCCGCTCGATCAGATGTCGGTGTCGATGACCATGAACGGTGCGGTCATTCCGGTGCTCGCGCTCTTTATCGTGGCGGGCGAGGAACAAGGCGTTCCGGTCGAGCAGCTTTCAGGCACCATTCAGAACGACATCCTCAAAGAGTTCATGGTGCGGAACACCTATATCTATCCGCCCAAACCCTCGATGCGGATCATTTCCGACATCTTTGCCCACACATCGACCCACATGCCCCGCTTCAACTCGATCTC
>JAKSCL010000290.1 GCA_022360615.1 Hyphomicrobiales bacterium | reverse complement strand
GCCTTCAAAAAGAAGCCCCCCGGCCGTTGCGGCCTTTCCGGAATGCCGCCCGCCCTCAGCCCTGGTTTCGCCTGGCCAGTTCGTTTTCGATGATCGCGATCTCCGCGAGCTGACGGTCCGCCGAACGGTCCGTCAGAATGCCGCTGTCGATCAGCTTACGAAGTTCTCTGAGCTTCGTTCCGAGTTCGGCCGTCGTGAGCCTCGCCCACGCATTCGTCTCGTTCATCGGCGCATCCAACTTCTCATTCCCGGACAAGCGGCGCCTCGTCCGTCTCGGCGGGTTCGGCGGCGGCTGACCAGAACGCGACCGCGGCATCGAACTCGGCCCGGTGAAAAATCCAAGCCTCCGGCCCGGACAGATCGTGGTGGAAACGTCCGGCCCGCGAAGCACAGTCGAAGAAGCCCGGCGCTGGCAACCCGCCCCGTGCCCGGCTGACCACCAGCGCGGCAATGAAGGGGTGGCCGTTCGCCGCGTCTTCCAGAATCAAGTGCTCAAGCGCTTCCGTAACCTGATGAACCGTGTTCGGCGGCGCGACACCCACGGCATCGGCAAGCGCTTTGTATGTGATGGTCTCCGCCTTAACCGCAATCCTTTGAAGATGCGCGCGAATACGCCTGGTCAAGATAGGGGGTCGCCGCGCATCGTTTGCAGGCATAGCCGTCACCGCGCATCCTTGACACGGTCGATCAAGCTAAACTGCTTCGCCTGAACCTGCGGACTGGCAGCCGCTGAAGGCTCTTCGACCAGACGTCCATCGGCTTCCACCACGACGCGCCAAATGCGCGCACGGTAGCGGAAAGTAAGGCGGGTCCGCCCCGCGTCCTCATCCATACCCTTTTCGGCAACGCCCACGACGCGCCCTTTGGCCATATTCTCTTTCAAGGCGTCGACGGTGAGGCCGAGCCGGAGCGCCAGCACTTCGGCGTCAATGGCGATCTCACCATCGTCAATGTTGACGGCGGTGGAGGAAAGCCGGGTCATTGCTGTCCGGCGCAAACGCCGGGCGTTCGCGGCGAACCGGGCTTGCCGGATGCAAAGTTGATGCACAACCCGTTGCGCTCTTCGTCCATAAGCGGTTCATTCAAGAACCCGCAGACATGGGCCGGCAATCCCTCCTGGCAGCAGCTACCGCCTTCGAAATGCACGCATGTCTCGCAGGTGCCGAAAAACGGTTTGCCCGTCTGCGACACGACGCAACCAAGCATGCGCTGAAGGGTGACGGAAAAATCACCGCGCACGCCCGCAGGCAAGGCATCCGCGGCCCGGACCAGGGTCTCGATGGGGTCCCCGGCAAGAATGGCCCTGCCCTTGGCGGTCAGATCGAGCCTCACGCTTCGGCCGTCGCTCTTTGACCGGGTCTGGCGCAGGACTCCCCTGGCAACGAGACCCTTGACCGTCTGGGAGGCCGTGCCGCGCGTCGTGCCATGGAACGCAGCGAATGCCGAAGGCGTACGCGAAAAACGATTGGCGCGCGCGAAAAACCTAAGGCCCGCCCACTGAACCGGCGTCAACCCGCCCGCAAGGCCGTCACCTGCCGCGATGCGCCCCAGATGAAGGATCAAGTCGGCGATCACACGGCTGTCCATTTCGATCTCTTTCCTGTGGCCTGATCTTGAATAGATAATAGCGTTTCGAAACTATATGGACAAGGCAATAGTTTCGATTCGAAATTAGACGAAAGGGATTGAAGGCCATCTTACGGCCGGCAGCGGCAGAAGACAGACCGCCTTGTCCCCGGCCTGTTCGCGGGTACGCTCAAGCGCCGGAGCGGACAATCAGCTCACGCAAATCACGCCAGCCATAGGCGATTTCCCGAAGACTATAGGCGTCGCGCCGGTCTATCCTTTCACCGGCGACTTCGCCTTTCAGCCGCTCGTAGAAACCGCGCGCGAGACTGTTCTTGGACAGAACCCACAGCGCTGCACCCGCATGGTCTTGGCTGACCAGATGCGAGGCCGCCGCGGACATCAAACGACGGCCCACGCCACGCCGGTGCATACGCTGCAAGATGTAGATCGCGCTGATCTCCCCGGAAAAACCAAGATTGACGAGGCCAGCATCGCGCTGCGCTCCGCATGAAGAAAAGCCGATGACGCCGTTACCTTCACACGCCACGAAGGTGGCCGTTGCGGCTTCGCGCGCCGACAGGATCGCGCGCCACCGTTCCGCCCTCTGTCGAACATCGAGGCGTTTGATCATTTCGCCGGGAACGAGGCCGGCATAGGTCTCCCGCCACGCCGCGACATGGACACGGGCAATCGCATGGGCGTCGGCTTCGCTTGCCTGCCGTATGGTTTCCACGTTCATCACCTCAATTCATTCACCGACGCATGAGCGTCCAACACACCATGGCAAATCGCGGGCCGATGGTTAGGACAGCGAACGGCTCGGCATTAGCCATACCGGCCGCACGCATCATGGCCAAACGCGTCAACCCGGTCAGTTGAGGGTTTTCAGCTTTGCGCGTTGGGCTATAGGTTAGCCGCCAGCGGGGCAATCGGCCAAAGAGAAGGGATGGCGCGGGTGAGCATCGGCAACACGAAAGAGGGCTATGGCGCCCTCACCAAACTCTTTCATTGGCTGATCGTCATTCTGTTCGCGCTTCAATATGTGGGCGCGAACATCATGACGCGGATCGAGTGGGAAGAGACGTTCTTCGGGCTATCGCAGGCTTTCTATTACAATTGGCACAAATCACTCGGACTGGTGGCGCTGGCAATCGCCATTCTCCGCCTGATCAACCGCCAGATGGGCCGCCTGCCAGACTGGGCGCCGACACTCACAAAGGGCGAGAGGCGCTTCATCCACCGGGCCGAACAGCTTCTTTACCTCTCCATGTTCGTTATGCCCGTCACCGGCTATCTCTATGTGATGTCGGGCGGCTATGGCGTCCTCCTCTTCGGGGTTTGGAAGCTCGATAACCCCATCGGCAAATGGGAGGAGATGGAGTTCGTCACCAAATGGATCCACATCGTTTCAAGCTATGTGCTCCTGGCGGCGATCATCGGCCATCTCGGCGTCGTCCTCAGGCACCAGTTCATCGTGAAGGACGGGCTCATCAAGCGCATGCTGCCGGGCAAGGGTAGTTAGCGGAAGGAACGCCCTTGTCTTGGGAGAGGAGACACCGCTCCGACCGTCGCTGGCGGATTGGGCGCCCCCGGACAGCCACCCCTGTTCCTGAGCAGCCCGGACGTCTGTCCGGCAAACCTGCACCGTTGGCCTTTTCGGATCGAGCACACTCCCTATGTGTAGGCCACGTGATGAATGCCACTGCATACTTGGATCTACGCTTGCGTTCGGGGAAAGGCAGAGGATGTTCGATCCGAAGAACTTCAGGCTCGACGGGCAGACGGCGCTCGTGACCGGCGCCGGCGCAGGCATCGGGCGTAGCATCGCAGAGATGTTCGCGGGTGCCGGGGCCGCAGTCGTCGTGAGCGACCTGAAACAGGCTTCAGCCGATGCGGTCGCGTCGGGAATTGCGAAGGCAGGAGGGCAAGCGGTCGGAATCGCCTGCAACGTGACCAAGGAAACGGACCTTAAGGCGGCGGTCGAGACCGCGGTAAACCGGTTCGGCGGACTGACGATCCTCGTCAACAACGCGGGCGGAGGCGGGCCAAAACCCTTCAACATGCCGATGAACGACTTTCGCTGGGCTTACGAGCTCAACGTCTTCTCGGTGTTCCGCCTCTGCCAGTTCGCCGCACCGCACATGGAAAAGGCTGGCGGAGGCGCGGTGCTGAACATCTCGTCGATGTCGGCGGAGAACAAGAACCAGCGCATGGCCTCCTACGGTTCGTCCAAGGCGGCCGTGAGCCATCTGACCCGCAATATCGCTTTCGACCTTGGGCCGAAGGGAATTCGCGTCAACGGGATCGCGCCCGGCGCCATCCGCACCGATGCGCTCGCCAAGGTGCTGACGCCCGAAGTCGAGCAAATGATGCTGAAGCACACGCCGCTGAAGCGTCTCGGCGAACCCGAGGACATCGCGAGCGCTGCGCTCTTTCTCTGCGCGCCTGCGGCAAGCTGGGTCAGCGGGCAGATTCTGACCGTCTCCGGCGGCGGCGTGCAAGAACTCGACTGACCCCGGTTTCCGCCAATCGCGGACCATCGCCGAGGACAAAGACATGCGTTTCGACGCATTCGCCGAATTGCGCATGGCAGCATTCATGTCCGGAGCAGCTTCAAAGCGTGGGAGAGCCAAGATGATCCAAGTTTTCCGCGCGGCACGCGATGTTGCCGGCATCGCCTGTATTACCGCCGCGTTATGTGCCGGACTGCTTCCGCCAATGCCCGCGTCCGCCGACGCCGCGCCCCTGACCGCGCAAGAGTCTGATCCCCGGGCAATGGGCTGGATGGAGGGCTTTCCGCCGACGCCAGACAAGATCGTCACCCAGCCGGATTCGGTCTATTTCAGTTTCCCGAAGCTGCGCTGGTCGGTCTGCCACCTGCGCGAGTTCCTGCCCACCGAGCGGGTCAGCCGCGGCGTCAGTGCGCCCATTCCGCTCAACTACCTGCCCTATCGCGAATTCGCCGACATGCGGATCGCCATCGACGCGCTGACCTTCTCGCCGATGGGCGGCGGCGCGGAGATGACCTGGGAGCAATCGCTCTATGCGAACTACACCGACGGCATACTGATCATCCACCGGGGCCGCGTGGTCTACGAGCGCTACTTTGGCTGTCTCAAGGAGGATGGAAAGCACGCGGCGATGTCGATGACAAAGTCGGTCACGGGTCTTCTGGCGGAGATCATGGTGGTCGAGGGTCACTTGGACGACACCCTGTTCGTCCGCGACATCATCCCCGAAATCGGCGACAGCGCCTTCGCCACGGCGACAGTCCGGCAGGTCATGGATATGACCACGGAGGTCAGATTCTCCGAGGACTATTCCGATCCGAAGGCCAGCATCTGGCAGTATTCGGCCGCGGCAAGCCCCCTGCCAAAACCCGAGGGCTATGGAGGTCCCGATGGCTACTGGGCATATCTCCAGCAGGTCGAGCCTGACGGCGAGCACGGCGAAGCGTTCCACTACAAGACGATCAACTCCGACATGCTGGGCTGGATCATCAGTCGGGTGGCGGGCAAGGCGGTGACGGAGCTCGCCTCGGACCGGCTCTGGCGGCCGATGGGCGCCGAGCAGGACGCCTATATGACGGTCGACGGCAAGGGCGTGCCCTTCGCCGGTGGCGGCCTGACGGCGGGGCTGCGCGATCTTGGGCGGCTGGGCCTTCTTGTGTTGAACGAGGGGATGGTGGGCGATGCACGGCTGTTCCCCGCCGAAGCAGTGCAGAACATCCGGGCCGGCGGCGATCCGGCCAAATTCAAAGAGTTCCCCACGCTTCCCGGTGCCAGCTACACAAGCCAATGGTGGGTCTTCCATAACGGCCACGGCGCTTTCGCGGCGCGCGGCGTGCACGGCCAGACGATCTATGTCGAT
>JAKSCL010000417.1 GCA_022360615.1 Hyphomicrobiales bacterium | reverse complement strand
CTCATACTCCAGGATTGCCGCTTCCATCTCACGGTCGGGTATGACGGTTGCGGTATCGATGAATCGGAAGTGCGGACGCCATCGGAAAAATGGCCCACGCCGCCCCTCGCCTTTCTCAATCGTCAGATCGATCGCGAGAACCGTTTCCGCCTGTTGGCCGGACTCACCCAAAACCGTCTCGCCATCATGAAAGGCGAGGACGTGGTGGTCGTCGCCGGACAAGACGATATCGGCGGCGCCCGCACGGACGAGGGCCTGATCCTCACCGAAATGCATGTGCCCGAGGACGACGACGAGATCCGCGCCGTCATCCCGCAGGGCTTCAGCCGATTGCTCAACGGTTTCGGCAATGTTGAGAAACGTCACCCCTTCGCCCGGGCTTGCGCGCATGGCCGCGGTCGGCGAAGTGATACCGATAAAGCCGATCACGGCGTCTCCGATCTCGATGGCATGTGTCGTCAGCGCCCCATCAAGCGGCGAACCGTCTTTGCGCACATTGGTTGCAATGACCGGGAAACCCGCTTCAGCGATGCGGGCCTCGAAAACGTCAACCCCGAAATCGAATTCATGATTGCCGGGGACGAACAGATCGGGACCGATCCGGTTCAAGAGAGCGATCATATGCGCACCCTGGTCGAACCCCGACATGAGCGAGGGCGAAATCGCGTCCCCCGCATGCAGAAAAAGAACGTTTTCGCGGGCTTCCCGTTCAGCCTCCACGGCGGCGGCCAACCGTGCCAGACCGCCGCGGCCATCCTGCTCCTGCATACGGTCAAGAGCAGCGTGAGCCGGTCCTGCGCCCCGGCATCCGCCGGCAAAAGCGTGAAAAGGGCGAAAGAAGCCAGGATGTGCACAAAAGCCGCGAAGGAGCGTGAAATCATGATATGTCCTTTTCAAAGCCCGTCATGGACCTCGTAACATCTTGCACTATCTCTATGTCAGCTTCAGCAAACCCCCAGCCACAGGCGAAAGAGATGAACAAGCACAGCCCGGTGTCGACCGCTACAGCTACGCCCGTCATATCGCCCGACCGGGCAGCGATTGACCTTCCGGCGGATCATCCACCCGTTAAAGCCGGGAAAGTGGGGATCCTCTTGATCAACCTTGGGACGCCTGAAGGCACCAGCTATTGGCCCATGCGCCGCTACCTAAAGGAATTCCTGTCGGACCCGCGGGTAATCGAATGGCCGAAGATCATCTGGTGGCCGATCTTGAACGGCATCGTGCTCTCCACGCGGCCTGGCAAGAGCGGCAAGGCTTATGATGAGATTTGGAACCACGAACGGAACGAGGGCCCTCTCCTCACCTTTACCCGCGCGCAGGCTGAAAAACTTGCTGACACCTTCAGCAAATCGAACAGCGATATCATCGTCGATTACGCCATGCGCTACGGCAATCCGTCGATCGGTTCGAAGATGAAGGAATTGCAGGAAGCAGGCTGCGAACGCGTCCTGGCTTTTCCGCTTTACCCCCAATATAGCGCCACAACGACCGCAACCGTGAACGACAAGGTGTTCGAGGCGCTCATCAAGATGCGCTGGCAACCGGGCCTGCGGACCGTGCCGCCCTACCATGACGATCCGGTCTATATCGATGCGCTCGCGCGTTCGATCGAGAACCATCTGGGCACACTCGATTGGGAACCGGAGGTGGTGATCGCTTCCTATCACGGCATCCCTGAGAGCTATTTCCAGCGCGGCGATCCCTATCATTGCCATTGCCACAAGACGACGCGGCTTTTGCGCGAGCGGCTTGGCTGGGACAAGGAAAAACTGATCATCACCTTCCAGTCGCGCTTCGGACCTGAAGAGTGGCTTCAGCCCTATACCGACGAAACGGTCGAGAAATACGCCAAAGAAGGTGTGAAACGCTTAGCAGTCTTCAATCCAGGTTTCGTTTCGGACTGTCTTGAAACACTCGAGGAGATTGCCGGTGAGGCTGGCGAAATCTTCGAGGAGCATGGCGGCGAGCGCTTCACCCACATTCCCTGCCTGAACGATTCAGACGAGGGCATGCGCGTGATCGAGCATGTGGTCCGGCGCGAAATCCAGGGCTGGATTTAACCCGCAGCCTCTTCCCCGATGACGGACAGGGCACCTTGCACCCAGCTTGACCTGGAACGGTCGACACTGGCCGCTTTCGAGCTGGCTGGCGGCCGCAAGCATTGCCGCGCTTGCTTCAAACCGCTAGGAGGAGCGGCTCTCTCACCACCATGCCCTTGATCGACGGCTTACCCGAACTCGGCCAGCCCTCGTTCAAGCAGATCGCCTCCCTGAATGAAGAAGACACGGCCGGCATTGTTCGCATTCAGGGTGTTGCCGCCACCATTGATGGTGATGCTGGGGGTGATCATCGGCAGCGGGTGAGCATGATGTCGCCGGTGAGATTGACAGTGTTGGTACCGCCATTGGTGCTGGCGGTAAAGATCGCGTTCCGCAATTCGGTCTCGTCGGTCACGTTGAAGACCGCAGCATGAGCCTGACCGCTCGCCGCAGCAAGCGCCAGCGCCAAAGACGGGACAGTGACCGAAAGTGGATTTCACGCACATCCTCCAAGCAGACACAAGCTACCCCCATTTCAAATATTTCAAGGGCTCGGAAAGAGAGTAGCCGCACTGAGTGCGCCCGCATTTCCTAAACCAATTGTGACAATTCCGTCACGAAATGATGACTTGGCGGAAATTGAATCCGTCCGACTGTCGCGAATGCGCAACATGACGCCTTCGAATGAACAAGCGGCGCGGCTGACTTTCCGCCTACTGCCATTTGCGTCCGTGTTCGCTCCGTCATCTAAAAAAACGATGTTTTTCAGAAACTTAGATTATCCAACACGTCATGAAAGACGCTTCGCACATCCACCACAATCATCGCTAAGACAGCAATCCTTTCTTTATCAAACGACAAACTGTCGCATTTTCTCATTCCTGTCACCGCCACGGGGACATAAACTCCAGCGGAACCGATTCATTAGGAGGAAATGGTAATGGGCCTCGACATTTTCGTGTTGGTACTCGTTGTCCTGTTGGCGTTTGTCGTTGCGCTCGGCGTGAAAACCGTGCCCCAGGGCTTCAATTACACGGTTGAGCGCTTCGGCCGCTACACGAGGACACTGAAACCGGGTCTCGGCATCATCGTGCCGTTCATCGACCGGATCGGACGTAAGCAAAACATGATGGAACAGGTGGTTGACGTCCCGAGCCAGGAAGTCATCAGCCGCGACAACGCAACCGTCACGGTCGATGGCGTTGTCTTCTTCCAAGTCCTCGATGCGGCGCGCGCAAGCTACGAGGTCTCCGAACTGCAAATAGCGATCCTCAATCTGGCCATGACGAATATCCGGACCGTGATGGGTTCGATGGATCTCGACCATCTTCTTTCGCAGCGCGATGAAATCAATATGCGGCTCCTCTCAGTTGTCGATGCCGCGACAACGCCCTGGGGCGTGAAGGTGACCCGGATCGAGATCAAGGACATCAACCCGCCGCGCGATCTTGTTGAAGCGATGGGACGGCAAATGAAGGCGGAACGGGACAAGCGCGCGGCCGTACTCGAAGCGG
Organism: Hyphomicrobiales bacterium; assembly: GCA_022360615.1. GTDB lineage: Bacteria > Pseudomonadota > Alphaproteobacteria > Rhizobiales > JAKSCL01 > JAKSCL01. Next base: position 10,346 of record JAKSCL010000417.1, on the reverse strand, counting down.
AAGGTTTGAGGGCTGCCGAAATCCTGAAAGCCGAAGGTGAGAAGCAATCGCTCATCCTGGAGGCCGAGGGCCGCCGGGAGGCCGCCTTCAGGGATGCCGAAGCGCGGGAACGGGAGGCTGAGGCTGAAGCCAAGGCGACCGAGATGGTATCCCACGCAATTGCCACAGGCGATGTGCAAGCCGTGAATTACTTTGTCGCCAACCGCTATGTGGAGGCGATACAGGCGCTGTCCACGTCACCCAACAGCAAGCTGTTTCTCATGCCGGTGGAGGCTTCTTCCGTCATCGGTGCGCTTGGCGGCATTGCCGAGATTGCCCGCGAAGCCTTTGAGGGCCGCCCAGCCAGCAATGGAACCGGCGGTTCACCGGATGGACCGGCACGGCCCACACCGCCGTCCGCTCCTCCAGCACCGTCTGCAATGCCTTCGAGCGGTGTCCCGCCCATTGCGGCGCCTGACCGGTGATCGCCCGTTATGCTCATCGAACTTATCGAAACACACGGTCCTTGGGCCTGGGCGATCCTTGGCCTGATCCTGCTTGTGGCCGAGCTCTTGCTCCCGGGCATTTATCTGTTCTGGTTCGGCCTTGCGGCGATTGCCGTCGCGCTTTTGACGATCGTCAACGACATCCCTTGGCAAATGCAGGTCGTCGTTTTCTGTGCGATTGCGGTGATCTTCGTCTTCCTCTCGCGCCGTTTCATGAACACCGCCGGCCAGGAGAGCGACGATCCGCTTTTAAACAAGCGGGCAGAACGCCTAGTTGGCCGTGAATTTGTCTTGGAAAAGCCGATCGAGAACGGCTACGGCACGGTGAAGATCGACGATACAGTCTGGCGCATCGCAGCCGAGGACATACCCGCGGGCACCCGCATCCGCATCACCGCGGCCGATGGACCGGTATTGCAGGCCGAACCGGCAGCGGAAAAAAGCTAGAGGCCATAGACAGCGGGTAGAGTGGTCATATCGGGAATAATCCGTTTCGGCGCGCCGGGAAGTTTTTCTTCCGGCAAATCGAAACGGTTCAGCCACACCACTTGAAAGCCGAAATCGGCTGCTGCCCAGGCATCCCAGCCGTTGCAAGAGACAAAACCCATACGCTCCTTCGCAACGCCCAACCGGTCGACGGCATGCTGATAGACCCGGTTATCCGGCTTGAAAATACCCACATCGGCGACCGACAACGCATCGTCGAGATAGCCAGCTGCGCCTGAGGATGTGATCGCCGCATCGACCATCTCACGCGAGCCGTTCGTCAGGACCGCCGTGCGCATCCTGCCAGTCTTCAACGCTTGGAGCGCGGGAATCGCATCTGGATAGGCATCGATCCTGAAATAGAGGTCGAGGAGGCTTTGGCGCAGTTTTGGATCGTCGAGTTTGAGCGCTTCAAGGCAGTAGTCGAGCGCGTCCTGCGTAATCTGCCAGAAAGGCGTGTACGCACCCATCACTGCCCGCAGCCAGGAGTATTGAAGCTGCTTGTCACGCCACATCTTGCCAAGCGTATCGGCCATCGCGGGGTCACCGATGGCAGCAGCCGCATTCGCCGTCGGCGCATGGATGTCGAACAGCGTACCATAGGCGTCGAAAACGACCGCATCGACGGACAAGGTGGCGTTCATGTTTTCTCTCCCGGCCCCTGAGCGTGTCCAGGAAAAGGGGCGCCGGTTTCCCGTCTGGACATGCGACACTAAAAGTTCAAATCCAGTTCCATTCCATCAAAACCGGATTGGTTTTAAGCTAATGATGATGTGCACGGCCCGGCCCGCGAAGACAAGTCATGGACGGGTTGCCGCCGCACGCTTTGGATACTCTTCAAGCGGAGACTGGCACGATGCCCCATGACGGCAACGACCACGATGAAGGCTCGGCCCTGCCGGACATCGAGTTGCGCGTGCGGACACTTGAATCCCTCCTCGTTGAAAAAGGCTATGTGGACCCCGAAGCCCTCGATGTTCTGATCGAGACCTATGAAGACAATGTCGGCCCGCGCAATGGTGCGAAAGTGGTGGCGCGGGCATGGGTCGACCCCGACTACCGCGCGCTTCTCTTCGAGAATGCCGGTGAAGCGCTTGCGCAATTCGGTTTCGGCGGCCGCCAGGGCGAGCACATGATGGCGCTGGAGAATACGCCGGAAACCCACAACATGGTCGTCTGCACACTCTGTTCCTGTTATCCGTGGCCGGTGCTGGGCCTGCCGCCGGTCTGGTACAAGTCGCCGCCCTACCGCGCAAAGGCCGTGATCGACCCGCGTGGCGTCCTTCAGGATTTCGGTGTGACGCTTCCGGAAAACACCGGAATCAAGGTCTGGGATTCAACCTCCGAAATGCGCTTTCTGGTGATACCAATGCGGCCTGATGGCACCGAGGGCTGGGACGAAGCACGGCTCGCCGCACTAGTCACCCGCGATTCCATGATCGGCACCGGTCTGCCGCTCAAGCCAAACGAGGTGTCTCCATGAACGGGCCGCATGATCTCGGCGGGGCGCAAGGCTTCGGTTCCGTCATACCGGAGGAAAATGAACCGGTCTTTCATGCAGAATGGGAGAAACGCGCCTTTGCGCTCACACTCGCCATGGGCGCGACGGGCACATGGAACCTCGACCAATCCCGCCAGGCACGGGAGAGCCTTGCCCCTGCCCAATACCTCGCTTCGTCCTACTACGAGATCTGGTTCCAAGCGCTTGCGAACATGCTGAGGCAACACGGCCTCGCCAATGATACCGAAATCGAAACGGGGAAATCATCCGGTCACGGCAAAAGCTTGAACCGCATTCTGCACTCCGATGAAGTGGTCGCCGCGCTCGGACGGGGCGGTCCGGTGGTCAGGCCCCAGACAAAACCCGCCCGGTTTGCGGCGGGCGAACGGGTTGTCGCGAAGAGAATCAACCCGACGGGCCATACACGGCTGCCGCGCTACGCCCGGGGGCGGGTCGGAACGATCGCCCGCGTCCATGGCGTCCATGTCTTTGCCGACGCCCATGCAGCAGGAAAAGGCGAAGACCCGCAATGGCTTTACAGCGTCGCGTTCGAGGCCAAAGAGCTTTGGGGACCGGACACGACGGCTTCCTCCATCCATGTGGACCTTTGGGAGCCCTACCTTGAGCCCGCAAAAGTCTAAGGCGCTGCCGGACATCCCCGGCGTGCCGCATGAAGGCGATGAGCCGGTGTTCGCCGCGCCCTGGCAGGCGCAAGCTTTCGCGCTTGCCGTCTCGCTAAATGAAGCCGGTCATTTCACCTGGGCCGAATGGACCGAGCGTTTCGCGCCGATCCTGAAGGAAGCGCAAATCGCTCCCGGCGCCAGCGCAGCCGATATGAACGAGACCTATTACCAAGCTTGGTTGAAAGCACTGGAACGCTTGGTTGTCGAAAAGGGCATCTTGACGGCACCCGCGCTCACCGGGCGCAAGGATGCTTGGGACCGCGCCGCGCGCGCGACGCCGCATGGCGAGCCCATTGTTCTCGGTCGCGAAAACCAGCCGAACTAGAAAAACACACCCTCATGCTGAGGAGCGGTGCGGTGAAGCCGGCCCGCGTCTCGAAGCATGGGCTGGTAGCAGCAGAAACATGTAGCCCATCCTTCAACTGCTCTTCGCGATGAAGTCAAAACTGAACCAACCGCATCGCATAATCCTCTAGAGCATCGCATAATCCTCTAGAAAAGCGGCGGGCGCGGCCCCAGGCTCGCGACAAACAGCACACCGCCGAAAGCCAGGACCAGAAGGGCGCCAAAAGCCTCGATCAATCTCATGGAAAGCATGGCACCACCGCCCTCGCGGGCTGAAATCCGCAAGGCGAGCCCCTTGCCGAAAACGGCCATGAGAACGATCGCCGATACGGTGATCGCCGTCCCGACAGCCATGGCCAAAACGGAGGCGACACCGGCCCAGGCAAGCCCTTGCCCCATGGCGAAAACCAAAACGACGACCGCGCCCGAACACGGCCTCAGCCCGATTGAGGTAACGATCGCCAATGCATCGCGCCAGCGGAACTCACCCTCAAGCAACTCCGCACCGACACTATGGGAATGCCCGCAACCGCAATCGGCACCATGGATGTGGTCATGATGATGCGCCGCAGGCACATCAGCGCCGAGCGCCTTTGGTTGCGGCGCGGGCTGGAGCCAAGCAAGAAGCGGAACGGCGATCTTGCGCCAGACAAGCCATATGCCGAACAGCATAACGATGCCGTAGGAAATGCGCTCAAGCATCCAAACGCTGTCGGCAATGCGCATGCTGGTCGCCTTCAGCGCGACGGCAAGGACGCCAACGGCGACAATGGCGGTGACGGCCTGCGCACCCGCTGCAAGAAAAGACAAAAGGATGCCGCGGCGCGCGGCAACCGGGGTCGCCAACATATAGGAGGCGAGCACCGCCTTGCCGTGGCCTGGCCCTGCGGCATGAAATACACCGTAAAGGAAGCTCAGCACGATCAGCCAGCCGACAAAACGCGAATCTTGCGTAATGTTGCGGATCGCCTCGGTCAGTGATTGAAAAAAACGGATCTGTTGGCTCGAGACCCATTGCGTGACCTGTTGGAAAGGCGCGACATTGCGCACCTGCCGGTCGGCCTCGGCGAGCGCTGAAAGATCGCCAGAGCTGTTCAAAGGATTGGGCACACCGTCGGCCATTTCCTGGGGACGGCTATCCAGATCGAGAAAGGCCACATTGCCGCATGCAACCTGGACCCGGTTTGAAAGCGTGCTCGTGAGCGCAAACAATTCCGGCGGCAGGTTGCGCACTTCGGCAGGTATCTCATAAAGCTGCGCACTGGTTGACGCGTCGAGCTCGGGCGGCGGCGTGTAGTTCAACCGGCACAGCCCCACCCCTTCGCCCTCAAGCGAAAAGGGCGTGTCTTTGACCGGCGCGAAGGCGACAAAGAACTCTGGATCGAACAAATCGGCGAGGATCGGTGCCTCTTTAAGCTTAGGCCCGTCGGCAACCGGTAGCGTGAAATGGAGCGTCAGCCGCTGACCGTCATGTTCAAGCCAATAGTCCGTCGGCGCGGCAAAGCTGACGGCTTCATCGGAAAATTCCAGAAAGGTGAAAAAATCAAACTCTTCCAGCGATTCGACATTCACCTTGGCAAGTTCGGTAAGCTCCTCGCGGTTGTACGTGCCGTCGCCATCCGAATCGAGGCCCTGCACGGCGTAAGCCGAAAACGGTTCATCGAACCGCCAGACATGACGAACGGCCGTAAGCCGGCCTTCGGCATCGATAACGAAGGCAGACTTCATGTCGACGAAGACATGCGGATGGGCGCGCGCTTCGCCCGCAAAGACAAGCATCGTGCAGGCAATGAGTAAGAGGAGATAACGCATTAAGTCTATGATGCTCTGCTCGCTCTGTCGTGCATTAAGCCCCCTTCTCAACGCTGATCGTGGCGACACGGTGTCCGGCTGGTCACAAGAGTTTGACCCGTGATTTCGATGAATCACGGCGCTTTCATTAGGCCCCAAAGCTATCAAGGGACATGTCGAACGCAAAGGTTTCATCAAGCAAAGAGGCTTATCTTTTTATTGCTCAAGCGGCGGCGGCTTTGATGCGATGGGACGCCTTGGGAGCGAAATTCGAAAGATCATAAGCCGCGTGTAGCGCTACAATTCGGATATGGAAAAGGATCCGCTTCGAGGGTCTGACCAAAGGAGGAACCCCGTTATGACGGCGCTCGCAAGCGGATCGGTTCACGAGATGGCCTTTTCGGTGTTCGACCATCCAGAAAACAAAAGCCACGAGCAGATTGTCTTCTGCGAAGATCGAACGGTCGGGCTTAAGGCCCTGATCGCCATTCATGATACGACACTTGGACCGGCGCTCGGCGGCACCCGCATGTGGCGCTATGAAACCGAAGCCGAGGCGCTCACGGATGTTCTGCGGCTCTCCGCCGGGATGACCCAGAAGAACGCGGTTGCAGGTCTCGATCTCGGCGGCGGCAAAGCGGTCATCGTCGCTGATGCCAGGAGAGACAAGACACCCGCCCTTTTCCACGCATTCGCGCGCTTCGTCGACCGTCTCAACGGCGCCTATATCACGGCTGAGGATGTGGGCGTCACCCTTGCCGATATGGATCTTGTATCGAACGTCACAGACCATGTGACGGGCACCTCGAAAAAAGGGCTTGGCGACCCCTCGCCCTTCACCGCATGGGGCGTTTTCAAAGGCATCGAGGCTGCGGCCCGCCACCGGCTCGGCATATCAAGCATCGGCGGGCTCACGGTGGCCATCCAGGGCGTCGGCCATGTGGGCGGCCCGGTGGCGCGTCATTTGGCGGAGGCGGGCGCAAGCCTTATCGTCACCGATATCCATGATAGCCATTTGCAGCCGGTTGTCGAAGCAACGGGCGCGCGCGCGGTAAACCCTGCCGACATCCATAAGGTCGAGGCTGATGTTTTCGCGCCCTGCGCCCTTGGCGGCATCCTGAATGCCCAAAGCATCCCGGAACTCAAGGCCGCAGTCGTTGCCGGAGCTGCCAACAACCAGCTGCTCGAGGCTGGCGATGGCGAACGCCTCCGCAGACGCGGCATCCTCTACGCGCCCGATTATGTGATCAACGCGGGCGGGGTCATCTCGCTTGGCGATTCAAGATACCAGTCGGATCCAGAAGCCATGCGCAACCGCGTGGCCCAGATCCAGGACACGCTCTCGAAGATTTTCAAGCGTGCCGATGACGAAGGGCTCTCACCGGCCGTCATCGCCGACCGCATGGCTGAGGAACGCATCGCATCCGCGCGGGATTAGATCATTCACCGCCGATCCATTCCGGGATAAGGCTCCGCAACTCGGCCGCCGTCAGACGGTGACGGCCCGCCTCTGCGGCAGCCCGCGACGCCAGCGCGACGAGATCGGCCGTGTATTCAGCCACGCCGCCGCCGGGCAGCAAACGGTTGTTCTCAAAGCCAACCCGCACATCGCCACCGAGCGCGATCGCCCGGCGCACGCAATCGTGTTCCGCTGCCCCGAATGCGCACATGCCCCAGCGTATGGGCGGACCGTCGCCGAGCGCCTCGAGAAAAGGATCGAGATCGGACGGGTCCGATACCTGGCCCACCGTGTAACGGCCCAAAACGAAAAGCAGATAGGGCACCTTGAACGGGATCGAACCGGCGTCCTGGAGGGCGCGGAAACGGCGCACGTCATCGGCGTCGTAAAGAATGAACTGCGGCCACACGGCGTTTTCATGCATCCACTCAAAGGCTTCGAGCGCATGCGCCTCCCAATCCCTGTCCGGCATGATCTCGCGCAACGCGATGGAAACCGCATCAGGAAAGAGATTCAGAACCGGCGACATCATGCCGTCAGGTTTGTATTTGCCGACAGCCTCCGTTGTGATCTGGGGAATAAGCGCATCACCCACCTCCGTGCGGATCGCGGTTACGAGCTCCTGATAACGGCCTGCATCAAGCGAGTGCGCTCCCTCGTCGTCACGCACATGGACATGGATCATCGCCGCACCCGCCTTGCTGCATCTCAGCGCTTCGTGCGCGATTTCCTTTGCACTAATCGGAAGGTTTGGATGATCGCCCTGGCCAAGACGCGCGCCAGTGGGTGCGGCCATGATGATAACGCCTTTGTCCAAATTCATGTTGGGTTATCCTTTCAATATAACGGCTGTGGCGTTAGCCAATCTCGTGTAAATACGGCGCAAAAGCATTGTTTCGCTTGACAAACCCTTGCTTTTCAAAGCGCATTACCGCCAGTGCAATGCACCATCAGGCAACTTCTTTAAATGGACGGTTCCGTCCCAAGTTTAACGGCATCGTTAAGTGGCGTCTCACCATTAGCGTTGAATGACCATGGAAGCGTCCGTTCATAACAAAAAAGACCGGCGGACGATGAAGACTTTCACAACCCTTTGTCTATCCATTCTCACGTTCTCGGCCGTCTTGACGCTTGAAAGCGCAAAGGCCGATGACGAGTTCAGCCCATCGCGCGCACCTGTCGAAGCAACGCGCCAGATGATTGTCGCAGGCCATCCGCTTGCTGCCGAAGCCGGGCTAGAAATGTTGAGGGAGGGCGGAAGCGCAGCCGATGCGGCAATCGCCGCGCAGATGGTCCTCAATCTCGTCGAACCGCAATCGTCGGGCATCGGCGGCGGTGGATTTCTCCTCCACTACAGCGCCGCAAATGCGTTTGTAAACGCCTATGACGGACGCGAGACGGCGCCCGCGGCGGCTACCCCCGATCGTTTCCTCGATGAGAACAGCCAGCCGCGCAGCCGTGCCGATGTTATCCCGGGCGGCCTTTCGGTCGGTGTGCCGGGGCTTGTTGCCATGCTTGAACTCGTCCACGCCGATCATGGCGTTCTCCCATGGGCGCGGCTATTCGAACCGGCCATCGAACTGGCCGAGAACGGCTTTCCGGTTTCGGAGCGCTTGAGCCGGCTGCTGTCCGAGGCGGGTCCGGACCTCTTTGCGGCTTCGGCAAGGGCTTACTTTTTCGATGAAAGCGGTACGGCACGGCCTTCGGGATTCATCCTCAAGAACCCGGAACTCGCGGACACGTTACGGCGGATCGCAACGAAAGGCGGTGACGGGTTCTATCTCGGCGAGATTGCCCGCGACATAGCTGTTGCCGTCCGGTCGAGCGCGACCAATCCGGGCGATATGACACCGCAGGACATCGCTGATTATGTCGCGCACCGCCGCCAGCCGGTTTGCGGCCGCTACCAACGCCGCACAATCTGCGGCATGGGTCCGCCATCCTCCGGCGCTCTTACAATCCTTCAGACGCTCGCCCTCGCCGAAAGGCCTTTCATGGGCCGGCAGTTTTCGGCCCGGGCCCTCCATCTTGTGGCGGAAGCCGGAAAGCTCGCCTTCGCCGACCGCAATCGCTTCATAGCGGATTCCGATTTTGTCGACATACCCGATCTCCTCGACCCGGATTATCTTTCCGAACGGCGCAACTTGATCTCGACCAGCCGCACCATGGGCCGGGCCGAAGCAGGTACGCCGCCCGACGCGCCGCGCGCCGGCCGGGACGGAACGCGGACGAGCCCCGGCACCACGCACCTTTCCGTCGTCGATGCGGACGGCAACGCAGTCGCGCTTACCTCGACAATCGAAACGCGCTTCGGTTCCCGTGTCATGGTGCGCGGTTTCCTGTTGAACAACGAGCTGACCGACTTCTCTTTCGCCTTTGAAGACGACGAGGGCAGCCCCATCGCCAACCGCGTGGAACCGGGAAAGCGGCCGCGCTCTTCCATGGCGCCCACTCTGGTTTTCGCGCCGGAAGGCGATCTGGAAATGGTGCTCGGCGCACCCGGCGGTTCGCTCATCATTCCTTACGTGGTGAAGGCGATCATCGGCCATGTCGACTGGAGCCTCGACGCCCAAACCATTGTGGAGCTTCCAAACTTCGCGGGCCGCAACCGTGCGTTTGAGATCGAGGAGCGCTACGCCAACATGCCGGTCATCGACCAGCTTCGCGCGCTTGGCCATGAGATCAGGACACAGCCGATGCCAAGCGGGCTCAACGTCATCATCCGTAAATCGGATGGCCGCCTTGAAGGCGGCGCCGACCCGCGCAGGGAAGGCATGGCGGCGGGGGATTGATCCGCAGGATCGACGCCCGGCGGAAGGAATGAACATCCCGCAACTCGGGCACACCCATCGTACGCGGCCCTAACCCGGTGATGACCGGTTAGAGGGCAGCAAAGGACGGCCCCAAGCCAGTTTCTAGGACACCCGTGCTTTCTCGTATTTGTCGAGGAAGGTTTCGATATCCAGCGCGCGGAAATCGGGAAGCGCACGTTGCAGCCGGTCATGATCCCAATCCCACCAGGAGAGCGTTTTCAGCCGCGCGGCAATCTGGCCGGAAAACCGTTGCCTGATGGGGCGCGCAGGAACGCCCGCAGCTATCGTGTATTCACCGACGTCTTTGCTCACGACCGCCCCAGCGGCCACCACCGCGCCGGTACCGATGGTAACACCTGGCAAGATCACCGCACCGTGGCCGATCCAAACGTCATGGCCGACCGTCACGGGCTTTGAGCGGCGCCAATCGAAAAAGGCGGCATCGTCCTCTTCGCACGGCCAATACATACTGCTGCGATAGGTGAAATGCGACTGGCTCGCACGCCATGTCGGATGATTACCGGGATTGATACGGGTATGTGCGGCAATCGAGCAGAACTTGCCGATGCGCGAATAGATGATCTCCGAATCGTTGACGACATAGGAGTAGTCGCCAAAGGCACTCTCGGTGACCAGCGTCCGAGCGCCCACTTCGCAATAAGCGCCGAAGGTGGAGTCGGTGATTACCGCGCTTTCGTCAATCAAGGGGACGTGCGAGAGTTGCTTCACGTTTCAGCACCTTCAAGCGGGTAACGTGCAATTTCCGTGAACCGGCTTTCCCGG
>JAKSCL010000084.1 GCA_022360615.1 Hyphomicrobiales bacterium | reverse complement strand
TGCGCCGGCATCCTGTTCTTCCAGCTGGTGTTCGCCGTGCCATGCGCCTATGCGTTGGCGAAGTTCCGTTTCCCCGGCCATTCGCTGATATTGGGGCTCGTCCTGTTCGGCCTTTTGATCCCCATTCAAGCGACATCCTTGCCCATCTATATAGGTCTCGCCCAGACGGGCCTTGCCGACACCTACACCGCGCTGATCATCCCCTTCATCTCGTCGGTCTTCGCCGTCTTTCTGTTTTACCAGTTCTTCCGCACTATTCCCGACGACCTTCTCAACGCGGCCCGTCTCGACGGCTGCGGCGAAGTGAGCATTATGGTGCGGATCGTGTTGCCGCTGATCATGCCAGCCGCAACGGCCTTCGGTATTTTCTCAGTGGTCTCGCACTGGAACGATCTCTTCTGGCCGCTTATCGTTCTGCGCTCGCCCGAACTCAGTACGCCGCCGCTCGGCATCCTCGCGTTCCGTTCCGAGGAAGCCGGTGACAGCTATGGCGAGTTGATGGCTGGCACCGCAATCATCACCGCACCGCTGGTGATCGCCTTCCTCCTCGCGCAACGCCGCTTTATTGAGGGCATCAGCCTCGGCGCGCTCAAGGGATAAGCGGCAACGTGCGAAATGCATTCAAAACGCCTGGCTCCCGCCGATACGCCCGTAACTTAACTGCGCCATTCGCCAGGCGGCCGGTTCAAATACGCAACCGGCAAGCGGCGCGGCCGTGCGCATCGCCAACTTGCATCCGGTCCGGCGCGGATCGCAACAACATGAACAGAGCTGACCCATCACGCCGGCAAACCGGAGAGCAGATCGCAACAAGGCTTGACGCTCGGCTTCCTCAACCATGCAATCATGGCTTCAGGGCTGAAAACGGCTCCGTGATCCGCCGCGTAAACGTCAAGCCGCTGCGCCTCGCGCGGCTTTTGCGCATCGACAACTCCCGCGATCCGCGGGAATGGCAGCAATTCGCGGACGCGCCTGTAAAAGGACTGCGGCGTACACAGCGGAACATTCAGGAAAATGGGCGGCGCGGGCCTGAATGTCAGCAATCCGTCCATCAAGGACAAGGCTCCATAGGCTGCTGTCGGGCTATCGGAACAAAGAACGATTGCCCTGACATTCCTCATACAGTGATCGGACGCCAAAAATTCAGGCCCGCACCCCTCGATGAAGTCGCCCCCGAGTTCGCCGACCACAAGCTGAGGCTTGGAATGGAAAACGTCTCTCCGCAATGGCGGCAGAAATTGTGACGGTATTTGCTTAGGCGACGCCGACATCTGAAAGAGGGTGCGGACCGCCTCAAGATATTGAAGCTTGTCGATGTTGTAGGTCGTCGGCAATCCAAGCATTGAAAACGTAAGGGCCGATGTGGCTTATTGCGGCCAGGGAAGCGAATAGGTCTTAACGTTGGTGTAGCTTCTGATCGCCTCGATCACGCCCTCCTTGTAACCGAGACCGCTATCCTTGATGCCGCCAAACGGCGACATTTCGATGCGATAGCCGGGCACTTCCCAAATGTTCACCGTTCCAACGTTCAGACCTTGGATGTATGTGTGCGCACGGCGCAAATCATGGGTGCAAACGCCGGAAGAAAGCCCGAAAGCCGTTGAATTGGAAATCCGGATGACATCAGCATCTTTGTCAGGGACGCGGATGATTGGAATGATTGGGCCGAATGTTTCCTCCACGACCAACTCACTGTCACAAGGAACATTGTCGAGCACAATCGGGGGCATGAGCGCGTCGCTACGGCCGGGATTGTAAAGGACATCAGCCCCCTGCTCCGCAGCCATATGCACCCGATTTTCGAACAGTTTAGCCGCAGCAACATTGACCACGGTCCCAAGATCCGTCTCCGGTTTCATGGGATCTCCGTACACAATTGCCTTCGCACGTTCCAAAACCATCGGCACGAAACGATCGGCGACGCCTTGCTGACACAAGATGCGCTTCACCGCAGTGCAGCGTTGGCCCGAATTCTTGATCGCACCTGCAATTGCAAGGTCAGCTGCAGCGTTGAGATCATCGTCGTCGAGATCATTGCAGATAATGAGAGGATCGTTTCCGCCGAGTTCCAGGACGGTTCGCCTATAACCGGCATTCTCCGCAATCATTTTTCCAACCGGAACGCTGCCCGTAAACGTAACAAGATCAATGTTTGGGTTAGTTATCATTTCCGGCCCGATCCGATCAGGCCAACCTGTCACAACAGAGAACATATCAGGCGGGAGACCGGCCTCATACAGAATGTCCGCCAATACCAGCGCCGTCATCGGCGTCAATTCGGTTTGTTTGCAAACCATGCAGTTATTGGTGGCGACTGAGGGGGCCACCTTGTGCGCCACCATGTTGAGCGGGTGGTTGAACGGGGTGATCGCCGAAATTGCTCTCAACGGCTCGCGGGTTGTAAAAATTCTCCGCGCCTTGCCATTGGGCGTAAGATCGCAAGAAAAAATCTCCCCGTCATCATGGATGCAGACCTGCCCGGCAAGCATGAAAACATCATAAGCGCGGGAGACCTCGTAGCGGGAATCCTTCTTCGAAATACCAAGCTCATGGGTCAGGAGATCGGAAATCTCGTTCTCACGTTGAAGCAACAGGTCCGCTGTCTTGAACAGGATCTGTTGACGCTCGTATCGCGTGAGTTTTGGCTCATAATTCGCTGCAATCTCAAACGCTTCGCGCGCATGGCGCGCATCACCGGCGGGAACAGTGCCGATTATCTCCCCCGTATACGGATAGGCAACTTCGATAACGTCATCGGCATCGACTTTGCGCCCCGCGATGCGCATCGGCTCATGCTGTATTTTTAAAGTTGCCGCCTGTTCCATCGAAAGTATCCCAGATGATCATGAATCACGGTCATGTGGTTTCGGCATGCGTTTGAACCTTCGCCGGTGCGCCCCAAGCAACAAGAATAACGCCCGAGCTGATGAGAAGGCTTGCGACCACCACGCGAACTGTAATCTCTTCCCCCAAAAGCAATGCGGATGTGATTAGGGCGACGACCGGCACGAGAACCAACGACTGTGAGGCCAAACGGCTCGACACATCGCTAAGCGCCTGATACCAGGCCGCAAAGGCCACACCGGTCGCCAAAATACAATTGAAGGCCAAAGAGCCGTACAAATCTGGCGATCTTGCCAGATCGAAGCTGGGCTCAAAGAGCCAGGACACGAGCAATAAAAAGCCGCCTGACGTGGCGAGTTGAATGAAAATCCTACTCCAGATGTCGGTGTCCGATGGACCGTGTTGATGAATCCATGTCCCCAGAGCCCAACAAAACGCAGCAATAAGCAAGAGCGCAATACCAGTGATGTTCCCCGAGAATATGCCAAATCCCCCCTCTGTAATGAGCAGGAGCAAACCCAACAAACCTGCAAATAAAGCCGTTAATTCGAAAAGGGATTGCCGACGATGACCGACGGCGCGTTCGATCAAAACCAGCCAAAGCGGCATGGTGTAGAAAAGAAGGGCGCTGCGGCCTGCATCAAGGTACTGTAAACCTGCAAGACTCAGCCCAAGGCCACAGCCCATTTGCAACAGGCCGACACAGAGAATACGCAACCGGCCAACTTTGCCTAGACGAAATGTCCGTCCGAAACAATAGCATCCAGCCGCAACAAATAGCGCACCTCCCAGAAGCCGTATGCCGGTAAAAAACAATGGGGGCGAAACGCTTAGCGCATCCTTGATACCAAGCCAGTTCGTTCCCCAGACAATGACCACGAACGCAAGGCAGAATGCACCGGTCAAAGCATTTTGACCGGTGCTTTTCATGACGAAACCGCTGCGAACCGGCTCTTGCTGTCCGCCACGAGGCTGGCTTGAAATATGGAGCGGTTTTCCTCTGGAGAATACCGTGATGTTACACGCGGAAGCACCGCCGGGAGTTTCCGATTCACTTTGCACAAAATGAGATGGGGACCG
>JAKSCL010000416.1 GCA_022360615.1 Hyphomicrobiales bacterium | reverse complement strand
TGGCTCACGCGAATACGCGCTTGGCGAAGTCTATGCCGCCTTCTTCAGGGATCTGGACGGGCATCGCATCGAAATCATCGCATTCCCCCAAAAGACGGGCGCGGCATGACCTTCTCCGTTCTCGGCTGGTGCCCGGTGACGAACCAGTTCGGCGTCGCCGTCACCACATCGTCCATTGCAGTCGGCGCGCGCTGTCCGCATGCGCGTGCTGGCGTCGGCGCGGTGTCGACGCAGAACATCACCGATCCAAGGCTTGCGCCCGCGATCCTCGACATCATGGCGAGGGGAGCGTCCCCGGATGAAGCGATTGACGCCATTGTCGATGGCTGTCCCCATGCTGATTACCGTCAGCTTGCGGTTATCGGCGCCGACGGACAAAGCGCCGTGCATTCCGGCGCAAAGACACTTGGCACCCATGCGACCGCTGCGCGGGCACGCTGTGTTGCAGCGGGTAATCTTTTGTCCAGCGAGCACGTCATGGACGCTATCGCCGACGGTTTCATGGCCAACAAGGACACCTATCTCGCCGATCACCTTGTCGCCGGGCTGGAGGCGGGATTACAGGCTGGCGGTGAGGAGGGGCCTGTCCATTCGGCCGCGCTCTTGGTGGTCGAACAGCATGACTTTCCGCTCATCGATTTGAGAGTGGATTGGAGCGATGGCGATCCGGTGCAGGAATTGGCGCGGCTTTGGGCAGACTACACACCGCATATGCGCGATTACGAAACCCGGGCGCTCAATCCCTCAGCCGCGCCCTCTTACGGCGTACCCGGCGATCTGTAGTCTCAATTGCAATACAAAACGCGCCTACAGGAAGGCCGTGGAAAAGAAAAAAGCGCACGGGGGTCACGCGCGCTTTCTCAGTCTGAGGGGGAATGCGGTCTTGTTTGTTTAGCTTTTTCGCCTTTTTTGCCGCCTTATACCGCTCTTGCGTCGAGAACGCTTAAATTCAGTTCATCATCATGCCCGCAATGCCGGCACCGGATATGCCAGGGTCGAGTGCGATCCAAAACCGGATTTACGCTAGGGTCTCCCTTACGTGTTTTCACCGGACTGGGTTTTATCGCTTCCGGGCACAGCTTTTATCCGCGCCTTCATTGGTAATTCCGCGTAGCAGGACGGGTCACAATCCTCATATCGGCGAAAAGGGCGCATGTTCAAATTGATTGTATCCTGCATCTTGATAGATTAGTCCTATCATGCAGAAGCGCCTTCCAACGATCCGCCATTTGCGAGCTCTTATTACTATTGCAGAGACCGGTCATTTTGGCCGTGCCGCTGAAATTTTGAACATCACTCAGCCTTCGCTGACAGCACAGCTCCAGGAGATGGAACGTGTGCTGTCAGGCCGTCTGGTGGAACGCGGACGCACGACGCTCGGCCTGACACCGCTTGGCGAGGAGGTGGCGCGGCGCGCCAGAGGCATCCTGCGCGATCTAGAGGACCTCACCGAAATGGCCCATATGGCCAACGCCAGTCTGGGCGGCTTGATCCGGCTGGGCGTTTTGCCCACCTTCGGCCCGTATTTTCTGCCGTCTGTCGTGCCCGCGCTCCATGCGGCCTTCCCGGATTTGAAGCTGCACATCCGCGAAGACAGGCCGGACCGGCTTGAGACGGCGCTGAGGGAAGGGCGGTGCGATGTCCTTCTGACCACGCTTCCTGCGACAATCGGCAAGACGGAAAACATGGTCATCCTCAGGGAGCCCTTGCGGGTCGGTGTGCCAAGCGATCATCGCGATGCCGCGAAGGACATCGTGGATGCCGATGTTCTGCACGGCGCGCATCTTTTGTCGCTCGGACCAGGGCACCGGCTCTATGACCAGGTCCGGGCGATTGCCGAGGAGCATGGCGCCGACCTGTTGATGGATTACGAGGGTTCGAGCCTCGATGCGCTGCGCCAGATGGTGGGTATGGGCATGGGGCTGTCGATTTTCCCGGAGCTTTATGTGCGCTCCGAAATGCTTAGGGAAACGGCGGTTGTGGCGAAACCGTCCGCCATCCCCGAAATGCACCGCACGGTGGGTGTCGTCTGGCGCGAGGGCGCCGCCCGTCGCGATGCCTTTGCCACGTTCGCCCAAACCTGCCGGAATGTGGTTGTGGAACGGTTTCCCGATCTGGTGGGGTGAGGGAGCTCTCCCCCTCACTCGGCCGCCAGGAACCCGCCCGATTGCATCTTCCAGAGCATGGCGTAGTGGCCGCCTTCTTCGAGAAGCGCGTCGTGCGTGCCGTCCTCGATGACGGCCCCGTGGTCCATGATCACGAGCCGGTCCATCTTCTGGATCGTTGAAAGACGGTGGGCAATGGCGATGACCGTCTTGCCCTCCATCAATCCTGCCAACTGCTCCTGAATCGCGGCTTCCACCTCTGAATCAAGAGCGGAGGTGGCTTCATCGAGGATCAGGATCGGGGCATCCTTGAGGATCACGCGGGCGAGCGCGATCCGCTGACGCTGGCCGCCCGACAGCTTCACGCCGCGTTCGCCCACATGGGTGTAGTAGCCCTCGCGGCCTTTCATGTCCCTCAGGTCCAGCACGAAGTCGTGCGCCTGCGCGCGCTTCGCCGCGGCGACGACATCATCGAAGGACGCATCCGGCTTGCCATAGCGGATATTGTCGAGAATCGAGCGATGCAGCAATGACGTGTCCTGGGTCACCATGGCGATCTGCGAGCGCAAGGAATCCTGCGTGACATTGGCAATATCCTGCCCGTCGATCAGGATGCGTCCGCCTTCCAGGTCGAAGAACCGCAAGAGCACGTTGACGAGCGTCGATTTTCCCGCGCCCGACCGGCCGACAAGGCCGACTTTCTGACCGGGCTCGATGTCGAGATCGAGACAGTCGATCACCCCGCCCTGCTTGCCATAATGGAAGGTGATCCCGTCAAAGCGGATACGGCCATCCGTGACGCGAAGCGGGCGCGCATCCGGCTTGTCCGTCACGGTGTGTGGCCGCGCAATCGTCTCCATGCCTTCCTCGACCGTGCCGAAATTCTCGAAGATGTTGGTGACGACCTCCATGATCCAGCCCGACAGATTGGCGATCTGCCAGACAAGCGTCAGCACCGTCGCAATCGTGCCGGGTGTTGCTTGTCCCTGCATCCAGAGGTGGACGGCGAGGCCCGCCGTGCCCGTGATCAGCATGGCGTTGATGATCCAGTGCATCGTGTTCATGATGGTGATGCGCCGCATCAGCACTTGGAACTTCACCGTGTGATCATCGAGTGCCTCGCGCACATAGCCGTCTTCGTGGTCCTTGCGCGCAAAGAGTTTCACCGTCTGGATATTTGTGTAGCTGTCGACGATGCGGCCCGATAAGGCCGAGCGCGCCTCGGACATGACCATCGACGACTCCTGGATTCGCGGCACCCAGTACCAAAGGATCGCGGCATAGGCGGCAAACCAGATGAGCGTCGGAATCGTCAGGATAAGGCTTGTCGACGCAAAGAGGATGAGCGTCGAGAGAGCATAGATCGCCGCATACCAGACAACGCCGATGATCGAGAGCGCGCTCTCGCGCAAGGACGCCGAGGTTTGCAGGATTTTGTTGGCAATCCGGCCCGCGAAATCCTCTTGGAAATAGCCCCAGGACTGACGCAGCACATACCAATGGGTCTGCCAGCGCACGAGGTTCGTGAGCGTGACGACAACGCCCTGGTCCTCCACGAGATTGTGGAGCGAGTGGATGAACGGGCGGAAGACGAGCACGACGAAGGCCATCCAAAAGAACGTCCAGCCATAGTCGGCCAAAAGCGTCTCCGGCTCGGCCCTGCCAAGAATGTCGACCAGCATGCCGAAGAAGACGGGCATGAGGATATCGCTTGCGCCAACGATGGCGCCGAGCACCAGAAGCGCGGCAAGCGGTCCTTTCGCCTGTCGCAAATAGTGCCAGTAAAAAGCGAACAGCCGGCTCGGCGGCGTTGGATCCGCGGGCAATCGCGTCGGGTCGATCAGCTTTTCGAAGTAAGCGAACATGGCCGTCTCTCACACCCAGCGCGCGCACGAATGCGGCGGCCCATCTATCCATGAATACAAGGATAGATGGGCCGCCGTTTCGCGGGCGTCGCAGTCTGTCGGGTTCAGGGGAAAGCGCTCTTACGCCCGTTCTGTGACGTTATCGTGACAGTATGCCGTTGCGTCAATGGATGGGAGGCATTCTCCCGGTTCGATCCTCATGAAAAAGGACCCGGAAAGGCGTCGCGCGCGGACGTCTTTGGTTCCAGGCCGGTCAGTCGCCCATATGTGCAGTATTGCGGATTTCGCTGCGCGTCTTCGGCATGTTTTTGGCCGCCGCCAAGCAGTCGCCGTGCGCCCAATCCTTGGAAAGCGCGGCCAGAGCGGCGGCCCGGTCGCGGATCATCCGCCGGGTTTCGTCGCTCAGGCTTGAATATGCGCCCGATTTATAGGTGAGGAGGAGATCTTCGTAAGACTGTCCGGCCTTTGTCGATGTCCAGTTCTCCGAGAAATTGGCAAGCGCCTCTTCAAGCGCCGTCATCTCCACCAGAACCCGGCGCCATCGGTGCTCTTCAAGCACAAAGTCGTCGATCAGCCTTTGGCCGGCGGCCTCGCCGAACGCGATCAACTTCTCAACCTTTTCTGCGGGCATGGAAAGGTTCAGCCCGCCTTCTTCATTCTTCAGGCTGACGGTGACGATGCGTTCGCGGTAGCCGGTGAGGATGGACTGGAGCGAATCCTGCCAGTCCTTGGCGCTGTTGAACATGGCCATCAGGAAGGAAACGACACCCCCAATGCCGCTTGTTGGAACTAAGCGCCCGCCGCCGATATCGGTGGGAAGGCGCACGCGCACGTCCGCTTCGTCCGTGCCGGTTTCGATCTTCTTGGCGTCTTCCGGGAAAAAGCGTTTCGGCTCGATCTCATCGAGCGCAATTCCGAAGGTCGGTGTGTGCGGCAGGAACTGGTCGAAGAAATGCACCGGGAAATTGCTTGAGATGCCGCCATCGGAGAAATGGCTTTTCACCGGCTTTCTTTGATCCTGTTTGTCTTTGAAGGTGTAGTCGCAGCGGTACAGCGGCACGGTCGTGAACAGGAACGGGAAGCTGAGACTCATGCGCGCAAGCACGACGGCAGGAAGATCGTCATTCCGGAAGTAGTAGAATTCTCCATCCGGATTATCGATGGTGTCGTTTGAGACGGGCTGACTGGTTGCGCACATGTGGAGGACGACCCGCTCCGGAAAAAACTTCATGAATTCCGTGCGCTTGAAGAAATAGAGATTGTTGTCCATCGGCAGCTTGTAGGGCCGGTGGCTTGTGAGATCGGTTGTCACGGTCGCAACCGTGATGCCCTTTTCCTTGAGATCGCGAATGGTGAGCGGGCGTTTATAAGTGGCGACGGCGGTGAAACTCTTCAGATCGTCTGGAACCGCCATCTTCTCATCGAGCCCTGCGAACAGATCGATCTTATCGGTCATCCAATCGGAGATCGCGCTACCCTTGAAGCCGGGCTGGTTCGTGCCGGGACACATGCCGTAATTGGCGGCGGGCAGGTCGACAGTGATTTGGCGAACTGCCCCCCAAACACCGCCGCCGAAGCCAAGAAGCAAAAACAGGAGAAGGCCCAGAAGCCCCAGGGCCCAATTTGCGCTCACGGCCGAAAGGAGAAGGACGATGAGGCCCGGAACGGCGCCCATAAGCGCCGTACGCCAATAGATGAACGGCAAGGACCGCAGCGTCTTGATAAGCCCCTCATCGATGGCCATCCGGGTGACTTGAAAGAGCGGTGTGAATTGCGGGGTCGGCTGGAACTTGTCGATGAGTGTTGTCGAAAGGTCTTCAGGCAGCGCCTTGATCTTCTCAAAACCGCCCGTTTCGCGCCCGTATTCGGCGGCTGCTGTCATGACGGCGGCAATGGCACCTGCCGATGTTCCGCCGATATTCTCGAAGCGATAGTTCTGAGAAAGTTTGTAGATCGCAAGCGGGTACACCACCCCGCTTGTGATGCCGCCCTTCATGACGATATCGCAGGCGTCTTTCGGAGTGGTCATGGCCCGTCCGCCTTTTGGTTGGTCTCTTAGATATCGATGTCTGCCCAGATGGCGTGATGGTCGGATGCCCGGTGATGCTTCTTCTTCAGTTCCGGATAAACCTTCCAGCGCGGTGGCCGCGAACCCGGCCAGATGCCTTTGCGGAAAATGCCGCCCTTCGTCATCCTCTCAAACAGAGCCGGCGAGAGAAGGACGTAGTCGATCTTGTCATCGTCATTGCCGAGGCCGTGCGTACCGATGCCGCGATCGCCGTTGTCGGCGTTGAACTCGAACTCGGTGAAACCGGGATGGTCGGAGATTTCCCTAAGATCCGTGTCTGATAGAAGAGGGGCGAGTTCCTCGCTGTCCGGCGTGTCGTTCAAATCGCCGAGTACGGCGACATGCGCGAACCCTTCTTCGGTAAGCCGGCGGTAGTAACGCGCCGTGGCCTCGGCCTGTCTGCGGCGTTTGGCCCGGCTTGCCGGGTCGTTGCCGCCGAATTTGCTCTTGAAGTGGTTGGGCAGAAGGACGATCCGTTCTCCCGACGGAGTAGTGACCTCGTATTCGGGGCAGTCGCGGCTGAACACCCGGTTGCCGTTGCCATCCACCTCGTCCACATGGCTGCGCATTGGGCCGATCGGAAAGCCCTTGCGGGTGACGAGCCCGACATCGATACCGCGCGCGTCATTGCCGTCGATGATCATCACATGATTGTAGCCCTCTTCGAGGCCAACCTTTTCGAGCATCAAATCCTGAAATTTGAGGAGTACGGGCCGGCTTTCGGCCTCGACGATGGCAAGCACGTCGGCTGCCACATCGCGGATCATCCGGGCTGTGTTCGTGATAGCTCTTTCATCCACGGCTTCCGTCCGCAGCTCGCACCATCCGACCCAGTCGGCCCGCCCGTCGGCTTTGATGAAAGGCTCCCTTGGCGATCTCGGGCGCGAGATGATCTGTCCGCGGATCTTGCGGATACGGGTGAACCGGCCTTCATCGCGCCTAAGCATTCCGAGTTGTTCGATGAGTGCAAGCATGCGCGCCTTGTCGGCGTCGCTATAAGCCGGCTTTTCGAAAAGTGTGTTCAGTTCCGCATGTGCATCAAGCACATCGCGGTGCGCATCCGGATCATCATCGTTGAATACCTTGGCGCGGTCGAAAAGGTTTTCGACATTGAATGTGGCAAGCCGCATCTCTCCCCCGAGAAGTATCTCACGCGTTCAAATACCCAACTCGCCAAAGAATAGCATGATTTGCCTATCGCTTTTATGGCGGTTTTTCGCAGGCGTTCAAGCGAGGGGAGGCGGGCGAGGGGAGGCGGGCAGGGTAAAAGGGACACATAACGAAAAATTGGGACAGGGTTGCGATGCACGGATGCCATTGCATGTTATAAGACTGCTAAGAAATCAGAATGAGAGCCCGTGGGAGCCCGCCATGTCCGAAGCCATTCAAACCCCGAACCCGACCATCGACATCGCGACCGGCAAGCCGAAGGCCGAATTCGATTGGTCCGACCCCTTCCTGCTTGAGGATCAGCTCACGGAAGAAGAACGGATGATCCGCGATGCTGCGGAGGGTTTTTGCCAGGAAAAGCTGCTGCCGGGCATTATCGAAGCAACGCGCAAGCAGCATTTCGACCGTTCCGTCATGACGGGCATGGGCAGCCTCGGCTTTCTTGGCCCGACAATTCCCGAAGCCTATGGCGGCGCGGGCACCAGTCACGTCGCTTATGGCCTGATCGCCCGTGCCGTTGAGCGTGTCGATTCGGGTTACCGCTCGGCCATGAGCGTCCAGTCCTCGCTTGTGATGCATCCGATCCACGCCTATGGCAGCGAGGACCAGCGCAAGAAGTATCTGCCGAAACTCGCGACCGGCGAGTGGATTGGCTGTTTCGGACTGACAGAGCCGGACCATGGCTCCGACCCGGCCGGTATGACGACCCGCGCGGAAAAAGTCGCGGATGGGTGGAAACTGACGGGCGCAAAGACATGGATCACCAATTCCCCCGTTTCCGACGTGGCCATTGTCTGGGCCAAGGTGCAAGAGGGCGAGAAGGACGTCATCCGCGGCTTCATCGTCGAGCGGGGCACGGAAGGTTTCTCAACGCCTGAGATTCATGGCAAGCTTTCGTTGCTGGCTTCGTCGACAGGTGAGATCGTGCTCGATGGCGCCGTCGTTTCCGAAGATGCGATGCTGCCGAATGTGAAGGGCCTCTCAGGCCCGTTCGGATGCCTCAACAAGGCGCGCTACGGCATTGCCTGGGGCGCGATGGGGGCTGCCGAAGACTGTTGGCACCGCGCGCGGCAATACACGCTCGACCGCAAGCAGTTCGGCAAGCCGCTCGCTCAAAACCAGCTTATTCAGAAAAAGCTCGCCGACATGCAGACCGAGATCGCGCTTGGCCTTCAGGGCGTGCTGCGGCTCGGCCGCATGCTGGACAATGGCACGGCCGCACCTCCGCTTATCTCGCTGATGAAGCGCAACAACGCCGGCAAGGCGCTCGATATCGCCCGTCAGGCCCGCGATATGCATGGCGGCAACGGCATTGCCGACGAATTCCACGTCATGCGGCATGCCATAAACCTTGAAACCGTCAACACCTACGAGGGCACGCATGATGTGCATGCCCTCATTCTAGGCCGGGCACAGACCGGGCTTCAGGCCTTTGCCTGATTGACGGGCGGTCCGATCCGTGAAAATGGCGGGGTCAGTACGGTCCCGCCTTTTTCTTTTGACGCGCCATGCCCGATAACGTCTCCCTCAATTTCCCGCACGCCGAATATGCCGAAAGGCTCGCCAAAACCCGCGCGGCGATGGCCGAAGCCGAGATCGACCTTCTGATCCTCACCGACCCCTCGAACATGGCCTGGTTGACGGGTTATGATGGCTGGTCGTTCTACGTTCATCAATGCGTGCTGGTGCCGGGAGCAGGCGATCCGATCTGGTGGGGCCGCAAGATGGATGCGGTTGGAGCGGAAAAAACCGTCTGGATGGATAAGGCCGATATCCTCTTTTACGAGGACCACTACGTTCAATCGGTGGAGCGCCATCCGATGGAGCAGCTCTCCGGCATCATCCTGGACAAAGGCTGGCACGGTGCCGCCATCGGCGTCGAGATGGATAATTATTATTTTTCCGCAAAGGCTTACGAGGTTTTGCGGAATCATCTTCTGAATGCCACATTCAAGGATGCAACGGCACTGGTGAACTGGCAGCGCGCCGTCAAGAGCGAGCGCGAGCTAGACTATATGCGCATTGCGGCACGCATTGTCGAAGGCATGCATCAGCGTATCGCCGATGTGGCCGAGCCGGGTTTGCGCAAATGCGATCTAGCGGCCGAGATTTACGATGTGGCGGTAAGGGGCACGCCAAATGCGGGCGGCGATTATCCGGCCATTGTGCCGCTGATGCCCTCGGGTCCGGAGGCGACCGCCGCCCATCTGACCTGGGACGACAAGCCGCTGAAAAAAGGCGAAGGCACCTTCTTCGAGATTGCAGGCGTCCACCAACGCTATCACTGCCCGCTCTGCCGGACGGTCTATCTCGGCCAGCCGCCGCAAAAGATGCTGGATGCCCAAAAAGCAGTGCTCGAAGGCATGGAAGCCGGTCTGGAGAAGGCCCGTGCGGGCAATGTCTGCGAGGATATCGCGATTGCCTTTTTCGATGTGCTTGAAGGCCACGGCATCCAAAAGGACAGCCGTACGGGCTATCCGGTGGGCTTGAGCTATCCGCCCGATTGGGGCGAACGCACCATGAGTCTGAGGCGTGGCGATAAAACGGTGCTTCAGGAGAACATGACTTTCCATTTCATGACAGCGCTCTGGATGGATGATTGGGGGCTCGAACTCACCGAAACCATTCGCATCACAAACGGCGCGCCGGAGCTTTTGGCCCACGTGCCGCGGAAGATGCTCGTGAAGCCCTGATCATGACGCTGGATCTCAATCCGCCGTCGCCGGTTTCACCGGCCGTCGATTTCGACGCGGACGGCAAGCAGCACGGCGCGTTGCGATTGCCCTGGAGCCGGGACGATTCCGCTTGGGGCGCGATCCATATTCCGATTTGCGTGGTGAGGAACGGCGATGGGCCGACGGCGCTTTTTTTCGGCGGCAATCACGGCGATGAGTATGAAGGACCGATCGCGCTTTACGATCTGGCCCGGTTGCTCAAGCCTGAGGATATCACCGGGCGGGTCATCATCGTTCCGGCGCTGAACTATCCGGCTTTTCGCGCTGCAAAGCGCACATCGCCCATCGATGGCGGCAATATGAACCGCATTTTCCCTGGCCGCCCCGATGGCGGCATCACGGAGAAGATCGCAGATTTCGTTACGCGCGGCCTATTGCCGCTGGCCGACGTGGTGCTCGACATCCATTCGGGTGGAAAGACGCTCGATTTTGTGCCCTTCGCCGCCGCGCATTTCCTTGCAGACAAAGAGCAACAGGCACGATGCATGGCGGCGGCCGAAGCTTTCGGTGCGCCTTTCGCCGTACGAATGCGCGAGATTGACGCGGCCGGCATGCTTGATACCTCCGCTGAAGCGCTCGGCAAGACATTCGTCACGACGGAGCTTGCGGGCGGCGGGACCGCGACACCGGAAACGGCCGCAATCGCAAGGCATGGCGTACGTAATCTCCTCAAGCATGCAGGTATTCTCGATGGCGTGCCGGAGCGTCAAGAAACGCGATGGCTGACGATGGAAGAAGCGGGAACGTTTGCGGCAAGCCCGGCGGACGGTCTCGTCGATTATGCACTGGCGCTTGGCGATGAAGTGAGGCGAGGCGAACCCGTCGCCCGTATCATACCGCATGGCTCGACGGGCGCCGCACCCGTTACCGTCACCGCGCCGGGTGACGGTCTTCTCATTGGCCGGCATTTTCCGGGCCTGGTCCAGACGGGCGATTGCGTTGCGGTCGTCGGCTCGCTAGACGATTAGGGTTTCATCTGAACGTGTTCCGCGCACGGTGTTCCTATTCATTTTGTGGCGCGCGCGTTTCCCGCTGATCTTCGCCCGGAATGGGGCCGTTGGCGCATACCGGGCCAAAAAAGACATGAAAACAAGCCGGGCTGATCCTCCAGCCGCAGGCCATAAAGAGGAGGCCAGGACTCAATGCAAGCCGATATTGATTATTATTTCGGATTGTCGTCGCCATGGAGCTATATGGGGCTGAGGCGTTTGCGCGAGTATGCGACGCGTTCGGGCTCGCGTATTCATTATAAGCCAATGAACGTGCCCCTTCTTTATGGCGAGACTGGAACCCTCCCGCTCCCGAAAAGGCCCGTTGCGCGCCAGAAATACCGGATGGTCGAGCTTGAGCGCTGGCGGACTTATCTGGGGGTCGCGCTGAACCTTGAGCCCAAATACTTTCCAGTCGATGACATGCTGGCGGGCCGCGTGGTCATCGCGGCGTCCGATGCGGGCCATGATGTCGGCGAGTTGTGCGAGATGATTCACCAGGCGACTTGGGTGCGTGAGCAGAACATCGCCGATGAAGAGGTGCTTCGTTGCGTCCTCCGTGCTTTGGGTCTGCCGGCAGAAGAAACGCTCGCGGACGCGAAGACCGAACAAACCGCAAAACAGATGGAAACGCTGACCCGCGAAGCGATTGCCAAAGGGGTCTTTGGGATGCCGAGCTACGTCATCGACGGCGAATTGTTCTGGGGACAGGACCGGCTGGAGTTCGTCGGCCGCAAGCTGGGGCTGCATGCTTGAGGCTGACCAAGGTCACCTCTGAGTGATGCCGGGTGCCAGAGTGTGCGCTGCAATATATTCATTGGCCATTCACGTGATCTGTTGCAAGCTGTTGTAAGCAATCAATTGCTTCGGGCCACCGCCCGCTGTTCTCGGGTGAAGAATAATGGAAAGCATAGGCGGCCAATCCGGGCGCAAGGAAGCGACGAAAACCAACCCGAGGCGGCAGGGCTTCAAGCGCCCGAAGGAGCCGCACCCAGGCTCTGTGCGCCGCGGGCGGTCCTATGCCGCGCTTGATCTTGGCACCAACAACTGCCGCCTGCTCATTGCCGAACCACTTGATCGCGGTTTCCGTGTGGTTGATGCATTTTCGCGCATTGTCAGGCTTGGCGAGGGGGTAAGCAGGACGGGCCGCATCTCCGATGCCGCGATTTCGCGTACCATTGATGCGCTTAGAATATGCGCACGGAAAATGGACTCAAACCGTGTTGTGCGCGCAAAGATGATTGCGACCGAAGCGTGCCGCGTTGCCGACAATGGCGCGGGTTTTCTCAACCGCGTCGCTGAAGAGACGGGGCTTGAACTCGAAATCGTTGATGCGGAAACGGAAGCGCGCCTTGCCGTTTCCGGTAGCGCGTCTCTTATCGGGCCGGAAGCCGAGGGTGTGATCGTTTTCGATATCGGCGGCGGTTCGACGGAGCTCATTTGGCTCGATCTGAACGGGCAGGGGCGGTTAAGCCCCTTAAGCGCGCAGAAACGCATCCGTGCGTGGGCGTCGCTGCCTATTGGGGTTGTAAACCTCGCAGAACGGCATGGTGGTGTCGACGTCACCCACTCTGTTTTCCAGGCAATGGTCGCGGAGACGGATGGGCATCTTGAAGCATTCAATGGGCGCCGTCTGATTGACGATGCGCTCAGCCGGGACAAGAAAGTGCACCTGCTGGGCACTTCCGGAACGGTAACGACGCTTGCCGGTATTGGCCTTGGCCTCAAGCGTTACAACCGCGAGCGCGTCGATGGCGTCTGGTTTGAGCGCGAGGCGATGCTGAGTGTTACACAGGACCTTCTCGCCATGACCTATCATCAGCGCAAGGCGAATGGTTGTATCGGGCCGGAACGGGCCGACCTCGTGTTGCCTGGCTGCGCGATCCTTGAATCCATTTGCCGGGCGTGGCCGTGCGACCGGCTGCGTGTCGCGGACCGCGGTCTGCGCGAGGGCATGCTGACGACCATGATGGCGGAAGATGGCGTCTGGCGAGCACGGCGCAGCCGTGGCGGACGTGGACGCCGCCAGCATCGCGCACCCGCCGATGCGAACCGGTCTTGATACTGTGGGAGCCTGATCGATCAGTCGCGATGAAAGACCGGCACGAAAAGGGTAAAACGGCCCGGCCGCTGAAAACCCGGGTGAAAACGGCACGCGGCCGCAAAAGCTCGTCGACAAGGTGGCTCCAGCGCCAGTTGAACGATCCCTACGTGGCGCGTGCGAAGGCGTCGGGATTTCGTTCGCGCGCCGCATTCAAGCTGATTGAGATCGACGAAAAACTTGGCCTCTTGCGCGAGGGGCAAACGGTTATCGACCTTGGCGCGGCCCCCGGCGGCTGGAGTCAGGTGGCTGCGGAAAAGGTCGGCACCGAGGCAGGAAAAGGCCGCGTCATCGCCATAGATCGGTTGCCGATCGATCCAATTGCGGGTGTCGAGATCATCGAGATGGATTTCATGGATCGCGACGCGCCGGACCGTTTGAAGGCGCATCTCGGCGGGTCGGCTAATCTCGTTCTTTCCGATATGGCGCCCAACACCACCGGGCACCGCCAGACCGATCATTGGCGCTCCATGGCGCTCTGCGAAGCAGCGATGGACTTTGCGGCATCCGTTCTCGTGGAAGGCGGTGGCTTTGTCGCCAAAGTGCTGCGCGGCGGCACAGAGGCGGGCCTTTTGACGGCGCTTAAGAAGGACTTCGAAAAGGTCCGCCATGTGAAGCCACAGTCGAGCCGCAGCGATTCCAATGAGATGTTTGTGGTTGCGACCGGTTTTCGCGCGACGGAGCGGGATTAGGAAACGCATGTCCTCCGCGCCTGTCCCGCGGATGGGCACTGTTTTTTCGCTCGGAACCCGCTTCAACACCCAGGAATTGGGCAGGAATTGGGGACGTTGTTGGTCTTGGGCCATTTTGACCCAAAATCATCACGATCTAACGCTTTCCAGACGAAAGCCATAATGCTAGGGAAAAGCGCTCATAGGCGCTTTGCGCCAGGGAATCGGTCAGTTCATCCCTGACTTGACGGCGGTTCCATAAATGAATGAGCTCACCGGGAAACGGAAAAACGTCATGGTGAACGCGCTCGATGTTTCAGCGCTCCCCACATCTTTAACCTTTGACGATGTGCTTTTGCGTCCGGCACACTCTGAGGTGTTGCCCACCGACACCGACACGCGGACGCGGCTGACCAAATCCATCGACCTGACGATACCGGTCATTTCGTCCGCCATGGACACGGTCACCGAAGCGCGGCTCGCGATCGCCATGGCCCAGGCGGGCGGGATCGGGGTCATCCACCGCAATATGGACCCGCAGGTGCAGGCCGATGAGGTCCGCCAGGTCAAGAAATTTGAATCCGGGATGGTCGTCAATCCCGTCACGATTGCGCCCGATGCGACGCTCGCTGATGTGCTGCTTTTGATGGAGCGGCACCGGATTTCGGGCATCCCCGTGGTCGAGGGGAACGGCGCGGGCAGGCTCGTCGGTATCGTTACCAATCGGGACGTTCGCTTTGCCTCGGACCCGGCCCAACCGGTTTCGGAACTGATGACCAAGGAACTCGTTACGGTCTGCGAAGGCGTGAAGACGGAAGAAGCCCGCCGCCTTCTGCACCATCACCGCATCGAGAAACTGCTTGTCGTCGATAACGACTACCGCTGCATTGGTCTCATCACCGTAAAGGACATGGAAAAGGCCGATAAGTTCCCGGATGCGGCGAAGGACGAACAGGGACGCCTGCGCGTGGCCGCGGCCACAACCGTCGGCGACGACGGCTACGACCGCTCCGAACTCCTCGTCGACGCGGGTGTCGATGTTCTCGTCGTCGATACCGCGCATGGCCAGTCGTCCCGGGTCATTGATGCTGTCCAGCGCATTAAGCGGCTTTCAAATGCCGTGCAGGTCGTCGCCGGGAATGTGGCCACGGCCGAGGGCGCAAAAGCACTGGTCGATGCCGGCGCGGACGCGATCAAGGTGGGCATCGGCCCGGGTTCCATCTGCACGACCCGCATGGTTGCGGGCGTCGGCGTGCCGCAACTGACGGCGATCATGGAAGCGACGGAAGAAGCGCGCAAAGCCGATGTTCCGGTCATCGCCGATGGCGGCGTGAAATACTCAGGAGATATCGCGAAGGCACTGGCTGCGGGGGCCGAGACCGTGATGATCGGTTCGCTTCTCGCTGGAACGGATGAAAGCCCCGGCGAGGTGTTCCTCTATCAGGGCCGGTCTTACAAAGCCTATCGCGGTATGGGGTCGGTGGGCGCGATGGCGCGCGGCTCCGCCGACCGCTATTTCCAGCAGGAGGTGCGCGACACCTTGAAGCTTGTGCCCGAAGGCATAGAAGGCCAAGTGCCTTACAAGGGGCCGGTCGTCCAAGTGCTTCACCAAATGGTCGGCGGACTGCGCGCGGCCATGGGCTATACGGGTGCGGCGAACATCAAAGAGTTCCAGGAAAAGGCGCGCTTCATCCGCATGTCGCATGCGAGCCTTCGCGAAAGCCATGTGCACGACGTGGTGGTGACGCGCGAGAGTCCCAATTATCCAAGCCGGCCATGAGGCTCGGCGGGCGGGCCGCCGCGGCAATCGATGTGCTGGGCACGATAGAGAGACAGCACCGCCCCGCAAGCGAAGCATTGAAAGAGTGGGGCAGCGCCCATCGTTTTGCCGGCTCCGGCGACAGGGCCGCCATCGGCAATCTCGTCTATGACGCACTGCGCAGCCGGGCCTCGCATTCCACTCGCATGGGGGCCGACAGCCCGCGCGCGCTTGTTTTTTCCGTGTTGGTCAATGACTGGGGAATGGATGCCGAAGCCCTCAACGCTACATTCTCAGGCGACCGCTTTGCGCCGGAAACGCTGACAGAGGATGAGCAGGACCGACTCTCCGCCATACTGCCGGAGGATACGCCCGATTGGGCGCGGGCCGACATCCCGGAATGGCTGTGGCCGCCGTTTGCCGATGCCTTTGAGGAGGAAGCAGTGGCGGAGGGAAGGGGCCTTGCTGGCCGTCCGCCGTTGGATCTGCGTACAAATGCACTGAAAGCGACACGGCAAAAGGTTTTGAGCGCCCTGAGGCATTTTGGTGCGAACGCATCACCCATTGCCCTTCAGGGCATTCGCATCCCGCCAACCGCGCGCGACCAAAGACTGCCGAACCTCCAGGCCGAGGCAGGCTATCAAAAGGGCTGGTTCGAAATCCAGGATGAAGGCAGCCAAATTGCCGCTGAACTCGTCCTCGCCAAGCCGGGCGAACAGATCCTCGATTTCTGTGCGGGCGCGGGCGGAAAGACGTTGGCACTGGCCGCTATCGTGGAAAACAAGGGGCAGGTGCATGCCTTCGATGCCGATAGGCACCGTCTCGCCCCGATCCACGAGCGCCTGAAACGGGCTGGTGCGCGGAATGTGCAGGTGCACCCGCCGGAATTGGGCAAGTTGTCGGGTCTGGAAGGCCGCATGGATCGCGTCATTGTCGATGCGCCTTGCTCAGGCTCAGGGGTTTGGCGCCGGCATCCGGATGCCAAATGGAAGCTGACTGAACATGCCCTTGAAGCCCGTTTTGACGAACAGGAGCGGGTATTGGAGGAAGCCGCCCCCTTTGTGCGCCCAGGCGGCTTCCTCGTCTACATCACGTGTTCCATCCTGCCGCCGGAAAACGAAGGACAGGTGTACGCCTTCACGGAACGGCATCCCCACTTCACGCTTCTTTCCGCAGGCGAAGCCTGGGAGGACCTCTATGGCTACGAAAAGCCGAAGCCCTGGTCGGCCGATGGCTGTTCGGTGACGCTGACGCCCGCCTCGGCCGGGACGGACGGTTTCTTTTTCGCGGTGCTGGAGCGCCAAACGGAAACCGTTTGAAGCAGTAATCCCGATTATCCGATGTTCTTCATCTGATCGGCCAGCTCGCGAATGGTGTTGTCGTTCTCGGTCAGGATCGTGCCGATCTCAGCGGCCGATTTCGCGGAACGTTCAGACAGTGCCTTGACCTCTGCCGCGACGACGCCGAAGCCGCGTCCGGCTTCGCCCGCACGGGCCGCTTCGATGGTCGCGTTGAGGGACAAGAGCTTCGTTTGAGACGCGATTGCGTCGATCTCGGAAACGTAGGAAACGATCTTGCCGCTTGAAGCGAGCACGTTCTGCATCGCCTCATCGGTTTTCTGAATGGCTTGCTGACGCTTGGTGGCGTCCGGTCCGAACATCAGGATCTTTGTGATTTCGCCGTCCATGTTCCTGACAATCGAGAAGATCGCTTCAAGCATCAGTTCACCGCTTCGGGCTGGCCAGCTGATGCTCGCCCGCAGGAAGTCGGTGGAGCGCAAGCGTGTGAGTTGATCGGCGTTAAGGAGCACGTCGAGATTGGCCGATTGAGCTTGTGGATCGTTCGCCGTGATCCCGTCTTTCTCAGCCAGGAACGCATTTGTGTCGAGGAGGATGCCTGATGGCGACCATTCGCAAATGGCTCCGGTTTTGCCGATCGCATCAAGGCGGATATTATACTCCACCGCCTTGGTTTTGGTGCCGGTGATGTTCGCCTGAATGGAGATGTACTTTTGGACAGTGCCGTCCTCGTCGAACACGGGATTGATCGCCAGTGACACCCAATAGGGATCGCCCGCCTTCGAATAGTTCAGAATCTCGGTGTAGAACGGCTCATGCGCATTGAGCTTTTGCGCGATCATCCGGACGGTTTCCATGTCGGTTGCGGGCCCTTGCAGGAAATCGCCGGGCTTTTTCCCGCGCACCTCGTCCATGGTATAGCCGGTCAGCTTTTCAAAGCCTGGATTCACATATTCAATCGTACGGTCCGGCCCGCAGATAATCACCGAGTTGTCGGTTTCGTTGGCCACAAGCGAGAGCAGCTTGAACTGCTCCCTGGCGCGGACCTGCTCGGTTACGTCTTTGACAAAGGCGGTGTACATGATCCGACCGCC